>JBHHZM010000170.1:0-5709 GCA_046758065.1 Alphaproteobacteria bacterium
GCCCCGCGCCCGGCGGACGGGGATCGTGGTGCCGGTCCGGGAGTCCTGCCGCAAACCGAGCCTTGCGCCGCCCCGCCGCGGCCGAGCGGTCAGCGCCCGGTAAAGACTTCACCGCCGTTCATGCGCGCGTCGCCGCATCGAGGGAGTCTTCCGCCCGGAAGCGCTGAGCGCGCCCCTCGCATACCGGCCCCGCAACCGGACCGTCGGAGCCTCCTCCGACCGGCTCGCGGTCCTCGCTGCCTCGTGCGGCCCTCAGATCGCCCACAACCCGGTTTAGAAAGCGTCCAGGCGCAACTCACTCCCTCGACACTCCTCCAGGGATCCCGGGGCGGCCTTAGAGGGTCGCCCCTTTTTTCCTCGGGGTTGTCCGGGCGGGTGGGCTTCTGCGATCGGACCTTGGGAGTCAAACCGCTCTCTGGCGCCTCGGGAACGTGCCAGAAGGCGGCGCGCTCAGTAGCGGACGACGCCTTCGGGCGTCAGGCGCAGGTGCGTGAGGCAGCTTTCGTTGTGCTGCATTCGCCAGCTCAGCATCTTCTGCGCGTAATCGACGACCAGGTCCCGGTAGGCGGGATCGTCGGCCAGGTTGTGAAATTCGCCGGGGTCCTTTTCGAGATCGAAGAAGAGCGGCGGCAAGGCCGAGAAGTGCACGTATTTGTAGCGTTCGTCGCGGATGGTGCTGAGCGTGCATTGATTCGGCGCGAGACCGAAGACCGGGTGCCCGTCCCGGTCGGTGAAATTGCGGAAATCGAGCTCGCCGTGCGCCTCACTGCGCCAGCCCTCGGGCGTCGCGCCGCGACAGAAAGACAGCAGGCTCCTGCCGTCGCACTCGCGCGGCATCTCGATCCCCAGCCATTCGAGGATCGTCGGCATGATGTCGATGCTTTCCGTGAAGGCGTCGACGATCCGGCCGCGCGCCCCGTCGGCGTCCGGCGCCGGGTCGCGAATGATCAGCGGCACCCGGAACGTCTGATCGAAATAGGCGTATTTCGCGTAGGCCCAATGGTCCCCGAGCTGATCGCCGTGATCGGAGGTGAAGATGACGAGCGTCTCGTCGTAGACGCCGGTCTCCTTGAGGAATTCGAACAGCCTGCCGATCTGCGCGTCGACTTCCGACATCATGCCGTAGTAGGTGGCGCGAAGCTGGCGCGTCTCCTTCTCTCCCAAGGTCAGATTGTGCTCGGCGCTGTTGTATCCGTACGTGAACGCCGTGCCCTGCTGGTTGTACAGGTAATGGGCGATCCACGGATGTTGCTCCGCTTCCTTCTCGGGGGTTTCGGCGCGGATCGGCGCCGGTACGTCCGCGGGATCGTACATGTCGTGGTAGGGCTCCGGCGCCACGAAGGGGGGATGCGGCGAGTAATAGGAGAGGTGTACGAACCACGGTCCGTCGTGCGTCGAGATGTACTTGATCGCCTCGCGGGAAAGAAACGCCGTGCTGCTGTGTTCGGCCGCGTACAGGGCGGGAGCGTAGGTGGGACCGCGCTCGCCGGCGTCGGGATAGTCGGATCGTGTACGGAAGATCGCCAGGGGATCCTTCGGCACATCGTAGCCCTTATCCTTAAGATCGGCGCGCCAAGCGCGGAACCCGCCGTCGAGTTCGACCACCAGCGTCATCCCCGGCAGGATGCCCTCGTAGCTCTTCAGCGCCGGGTCTTCGGGGGCGTAGCAACGGGGATCGGCGCTGATGTCCGTATAGCCGAAGAGTACCGGATCGTAACCGGCCTTCCGCGTTTCGAGCGCGAGGTTGGCGTGGCCGGCGTCGAGCGGCGTGCCGTTCACGAATGATCGGTGGTTGTGCATGTAGAGCCCGGTGAAGAGAGACGCCCGGCTCGGCCCGCACGGCGTCGCGGGCGAATAATGACGCGAGAACAGGGTGCCTTCGCCGCAAAGGGCGTCCAGGACAGGAGTCCTGAGACAGGGATGCCCCAGGATCGACAGGCATTCGCCCCGCCATTGGTCGGCGGTGATCAAGAGGATGTTCCTTCGTTTTTTCATGGATTTCCTCGGACCCTGCGTTCGAAAAAACAGAGCGCGCCGGCGCGCCCCGGACGACATTGTCGGCTGTTCAAGCGGAACCGGCTCGGCCGGTCTCGCCCATGAGTTCGTCCGCGAAATGGCAGGCGACGAAATGGTCGTCGTCCTTGCCGACCAAGGGCGGCTCCTCGCTGCGGCATTTGTCGCGGGCGAAGGCGCAGCGCGTATGGAACTTGCAGCCCGACGGCGGGTTTGTCGGGCTCGGTATCTCGCCCTCGAGCTTGATCGTCTTACGCTCCGCATCGGGATCCAGTGACGGAATCGCCGACAACAGCGCCTTGGTGTAGGGATGGCGGGTCGAGAGAAACAATTTCTCGGTCTCCGCGACCTCGACGATCTGGCCGAGATACATGACCGCGACCTTGTCGCAGGTATGGGCCACCACGGACAGGTCGTGGGAAATGAACAGGAAGGTCAGGCCCAGTTCCGCCTGAAAGGATTTCAGCAGATTGAGGATGTCCGCCTGGATCGACACGTCCAACGCGGCGACGCATTCGTCGGCCACCAGAAAACGGGGATTGCAGACCAGCGCCCGGGCGATGGAGATGCGCTGGCGCTGACCGCCCGAGAAGGCATGGGGATAGCGCCTCAGATGCTCGAGGTTCAGACGGCATTTGGCGGCGATCGCCCGGACGCGCTCGTCGGTTTCCTCGCGCGAGCTGGTGAGTTTCATCACCTCCAGCGGCTCGGCGATGATGTCGCGAACGGTCATGCGCGGGCTGAGCGCGGCGTAAGGATCCTGGAAGATGAGCTGGCAGCGCTTGCGGTATTCCTTGAGGGCGCTCGCCGACAGCGCTCTCAGGTCATAATGGACCCCGTTGTCGTTATATTCAACGTAACCTTCGGTAATCGGCACGGCTTTCAGCAAGGCGCGGCCAAGAGTGGTCTTGCCCGATCCGGATTCCCCGACGAGACCGAAAATCGTGCCCGCGGGAATTTCCATGGAAACCTTGTTCACGGCGCGCACGACGCTTTTATGGCCGAACAGGGCGCCGCCTATCGGGAAATGCACCGACAGGTCGCGGACGGTGATCAAGGGCTTTTCGGTCACGCCGTCGTCTCCTCCGGCGAGGATACGGCGAAACAGGCGACGCTATGGCCTGCGCCGAGGCTCAGGATCTCCGGCAAGCCGGCGTCGCAACGCCCGGCGATGACCTCGGGACAGCGCGTATGGAAGACGCATCCCGACGGGCGCTCCAGCGGGCTCGGGATGTCGCCTGCCACCGGGGTCAGCGGCGCGTCGAGATCATCGAGCCGCGGCAGGGCGTTCAAGAGGCCCTTGGTATAGGGATGCGCCGGCGCCTGAATGACCTGGCGAACCGGTCCGGTCTCGACGATCTCGCCGAGATACATCACCGCCACCCGGTCGGCGGTCTGGGCGATGACGCCCAAATCATGGGTGATGAACAGTATCGCCATGCCGAACTCGGCGACGAGGTCCTTCATCAGGTCGATCACCTGCGCCTGAATGGTGACGTCGAGCGCGGTGGTCGGTTCGTCGGCGATCAACAGCTTGGGCCGCGTCGACAGGGCCATGGCGATCATCGCCCGCTGGCGCATGCCGCCGGAAAGCTCGAACGCATACTGTGCGAAACGTTGCTTGGCGTCGGAAATACCGACCCGCCGGAGCATCTCGATGGAAAACTCGCTCGCTTCGCTTTTCGTCATGGACGTATGCAGCAGCAACTGCTCGACCATCTGGTCGCCGATGGTGATGGCCGGGGCGAAGCTCGCCATGGGCTCCTGAAAGATCATGGAAATCGCGCCGCCGCGGATCACTTTCAGATCGCCTGCTTTCTTCAGGGAGAGCACATCGATCTCGCCGCCGTTTTCGTCGTCGCGCAAGACGATCCAGCTTTCGGGCCCATAGACCGTGTTGCCGGCGTTGAGTTGCATCAGCGACTTCGCGGTTACCGATTTACCCGAGCCGGATTCGCCGACGAGACCGAGTATTTCGCCATCTCTCAATTCGAAAGACGCGCCGTCCACCGCCGTGACCAAGCCCTCGTCGGTGCGGAACTGAACCGTCAGATTGCGTACGGAAATAAGCGGACGGCTCATGATCAGTGCCCCGAGTAGGGATCGGCGGCGTCGCGCAGACCGTCGCCGACGAAAACAAAAGCGAGCACCAGGGCCATGAAGAAGCCCGCCGGGATGAAGTACCACTGGTAGTTCAGCAGCACGTCCACCTTGGTCACATTCTGAAGCAACACGCCGAGGCTGTTCACCGGATCCTTCAGGCCGAGGCCGATGAAGCTGAGTGCGGTCTCCGACAAGACCATGTAAGGGAACGAGATCACCAGATCGACGATGATATAGCTGGAGAAGCTGGGCAGCAGGTGGCGACGGATGATGTGGCCGGCCGGGGCGCCGCACAGCTTCGCGGCGAGCACATATTCCTGGGAGCGCTCGGTCAGCAGATGGGTGCGAATGCGGCGCGCCAGGGTCGGCCAGCCGATCAGTCCCAGAATGACGGAGATGAAGAAAAACCGTGTCTGCGCGCTCCATTCATCGGGCACCATGGCGGCGAGCGCCATGAACAGCGGGATCGCGGGCACGGTGCGCACCGCGTCGGTGATCATCTGGAGTATGGAATCGACCCAGCCACCGGCATAGCCCGAGACGCCGCCGATAATCAGGGCGAGCACGAAGCCGATAAACACCCCGATGGTGCCTACCGCCAGCGACGTCCAGATCGCGAACATGGTCCGCGAGAAGATGTCCTTGCCCGCGGCTTCCGTGCCGAAAAGATGGATCTTGCCCTTATCCATGCCGAACAGATGCGTGTCGACCGGCAGGGCCTTCAAGCGAAAGTCGAAATCATCGCCGGGCAGGTCCAGGTCGATGTTTACGACGTAGAACTTCCAGCCCTTGACGAAAAACTGGACATAGCGGCGCTCGTCCTTGTTGACCTTGGTGACCCAACGGAAATTGGTCGCGGCCGACCGCGTGCGCTCCAAGGTATAGAGGAAAGGCCGGAACGAAAATCCGTTGTCGTCCCAGAACCTCGGGATCTGCGGCGCGCCGTTCTGATAGTCCGCGTCGCGGCCGGCGATGTTCGGGTCGTAGGGCGACAGAAACGGCGCGGTAATTCCCATCAAGATCAGGATGATCAGGATCGTCCCCGCCGTCATCGCCGCGCGATTCCTCTTGAACCGCGCCCAGATCAGCGCGTACTGGCCGGCGGTAAAATAGGCTTCCTTGGTCTTGCGGTCGGCCTCGTCGCCATCGGCGACCGCTGTTTCGGCGGTGCGCGGCGTATCAACCATCACGCATGCCCCATGATGCCGCGGCGAATTCGCGGATCGAGTACGGCCAGCAAGACGTCGGTAAAGAAGTTCAAGCCGATTATCGAGGCGGTCAGCATGAAGATGATCGCGCCGGCGAGTTGCTGGTCGTTCGATCGCGCAAGGGATTCGAGCAACAGCGCGCCGGCCTCGGTCAGAGTCAGGATAAGTGCGACGACCGGCAGTTCGTTGAACACCCGGTTGAGGTCGAAGCCGAGGGAATTGACGATCGGACCCAGGGCATGACGGGCCGGATAGCGCCACAGAAGCCGGCGACCGGACAGCCCCCGCGCCCGCGCCGCGGTGACATAGAGCTTGCCGTATTCATCGGATATCAGGGCGCGCACGGTCTGCAGGGCGAAGGCCGTCGCCGACCAGCCGAGGATGA
>JBHHZM010000171.1:0-5676 GCA_046758065.1 Alphaproteobacteria bacterium
AGAACGAGCGGCTCTGACCCGCTTAGTCCTGGTTCGAATCCAGGTCCCCCAGCCAATTGCTGTCCCCGGACAAGTTCTCATGTCTGCGGGCGGCGTGATTCGTCGCCCGAGCCTCTCAGGCGCGCCTGATTGGGAAGGATAGGTGTGTGTGGTGATGTCACGCCGGGCGGCTTTCTGAATGGCGTCTGGCCGGCGAACGCATGACGCGATAGACTGGCGATGTTATGCCACGAAACCCGGCCAGGGCGTTCGCATACAAGACGGCGGTTCTTCGCATCCACAACCCGTCGCGACGCAAGCGCGCGATGCTGAACGACGCGCTCACGCGCAACCACCGAGCCTATACCAAGCTGCTTGCCCGGCTGCTCCCCAACGCCGAGGAATACGCCGGCCACAAGGCCGGCAAAAGGCGGGAAGGAGCGATCTATCGGCACGCCGCTCCGTTGCTAAAAGGCCAGCCGATCTCAATCGGCGCGAAGGCCGGTCTGATCAGCGACCTAGCGGGTCAGATCAGCAGCTATATCGAATTGCGAGAGGAGCAGGAGTCTCCGTCGACTCCGACCGCCGCGCGGCTGAACGCAACGCAGATCGACTACGAAGCCAGCCTTATGGCGCTGGCGGGGGCGACTTCCCTGGAAGCAGAGAACGCCGCTCGGGACCGGCTGTTCAGCGAGGTGCGCGCCGGGTCGCGGCGCCCGGTACTGTTCCTCAAGAACCGGAGGGCGGACGGGTACCTCATCCTCTACTCGGAGGAGAAGAACGACTACTACGTCTGGCTGAATCTGCACGCGCAATACAGCCGGTTCGCAAGGCCGGTGAAGATCCGTAACCTGATCGACGTTCGCAGCCGAGAGGCGGTGTCGTTCTCCAGCCGGACCGGAGCGATCTTTCCGATTGAATTTGGCCGGGACTTCCAGTTCGACGGGTTTTTCGACAGGGGCCGTCCGCAGTCGGCGAAGCTGCTGGAGCGAAATGGCGCGTTCGAGGTCCACGTCACCTTCGAGTTCGAGACGCCCAAGGTGGAACCGAAGCGCGTTCTCGGGGTCGATCGCGGCATCTACAACCTCGCCAGCCTGAGCGTGATCGATGACGGCGGTTCAGTGATCGAGGCGAAGAACGTGGACGGTCTCTGGCTCCGCCACGTTCAGCGCGCCGAGGAACGCCGTCAGAAGCGCGCGCAAAAGAGAGGGCGTCGTTACACCTCCACGTCTCGCAGGGCGATGGCGGACGAGGCCGTTCATACGGCGGCAAACGCCATCGTTGACGTGGCGATCAGGCACGAGGCACAGGTCGTGGTCGAAAGCCTGCGCCAGATGACCAGTCGCGGCCGCAAACGGGGCCGGAGCAACTTCAACCGCGTTCTCAACCGCAGCCAGTACCAGAAGCTCCAACGGGTGCTCGATTACAAGCTGCCGGTGGTCGGTTTGCCGCGCCCGAAATCCGTGTCGGCGGCATACACGTCGCAGACGTGCCCCGTCTGCGGCCACCGCGACCGCGAGAACCGTCCCAAAATACCGCTGGCCGACGGGTTCTCGATGGAGCGGTTCGATTGTCAATCCTGCGGCTACCAAGCCGACGCCGATTTGAACGCGGCCCGTGTCATCGCGCTCAAGCGTCGATGGCGCGAAGGTCTGCCGCAAAGCCAGCGGAAGAAACCGATGAAGGAGTTGGCCGACCGATACAGCTTCAAAACCTACATACGAGATCGCGCAGCGATGCGCGGTGACGGCCCGGGTGACCGCATGGTCGGTACCTCCGGGGGCCGTGGGCTGGACGAGGCTGGACCAGACCCCGCCGAGCGATCGGAGGGTAACCTCGCACTGGCTCGAACACACCGGCGGACAAAAAAGTCCGCGGCCAGGCCGCCGCGGCTTAGCTCTTCGAGCGAAAATCCGCCGCTGCCACAGGATGATGATGGCGCTGGATCAGCCCGCAAGGAGACTGGTCGATGAACCCGGTGGCAAATTGCGGTGTGACCGGGGGTGATCCGGCTTCATGGTTGCCTCCGAACAGGATGAACCCGGTGGCAAATTGCGGTGTGACCGGGGGATTTAAGCGCGCGAACCCCTGCCGCGGGGGGATGAACCCGGTGGCAAATTGCGGTGTGACCGGGGGACGAGCCGATTCTTCCATCGAATATTATAAGATGAACCCGGTGGCAAATTGCGGTGTGACCGGGGGAGGATGAATTACGCCTAATGCCGCAGCCGAGATGAACCCGGTGGCAAATTGCGGTGTGACCGGGGGAACAGGAACTGATCGTAAGCGTCGCGTCAGGGTGAACCCGATGGCAAATTGCGCTGTGATCGTAGAGCACCGTCTTCGGGAGGCGGGGGCCGGACGGTGAACCCGGCGACGAATTGCGCTGTGATTGGCGCCCACGGCTCACGGTCGATCACGAAACCGTGATCGCGCGCATTCGCCGCAAAAACGTCACATTGCGCCCATAAAGGCGCCGCATTCGGGTGCTTTGATCGCGTTCCGAAGCCACCGATGAGGAACGCGCCCGTGTCCCCTTCCGAAACCGAGCAGCTCTTGTGTCGCGCCCGTCAGGCGATCGTCCACGCCCGCATCTTCGAGGCGCAGGGCGATCTCGAAGCGACCGAAATGTGCTGCGAGGCGGCGCGCGACCTGCTCGCGCGCGCACAGGCGACCCTGGGCGAACGTCTCGACCACGTTCCCCGACCGGGCATCCTTGCCTGAATGCCCGGCCACACTCCCCCCGCGACCTGGAGCGCCCGAACGGCGCTCCCTTTTTTTGTACGACACGCGGCCCCCGCCGCCGGCGCCCCGTGGGGTTCGCGCCCGCCGGGGCTCCGGCGGCCGATCTCGCCGGTCCCGGTCACGAAATCGTGAGTGGCAGCGACCGCGAAGCCGTTTTACTGTTTTCGATTCGATCCGGAGGAAGGGCCGCGTCGCATGACCGGCCGGCCGGACCGGAGTTGGCATATAGCCATTCCGCAATCAAACGCTGAAATCGGGGGAAGGCGAATGGCGGACTATCTTCTCATCGAATCGCGCGATCCGTTCGAATCGAACGACGTCGCGAACTTTTACGACCTCGCCGAAGGACTGGTCCGGGAAGGCAACGCGGTGACGCTCTTCCTGGTCCAGAACGGCGTGACGGCGGCGCGGCCGGGCGCGCGTTCGGCAGCGCTGTCGAGCGTCGCCGGCGCCGGCGTCGAGGTGCTCGCCGACGAGTTTTCGCTGCGCGAGCGGGGAATCCGGGCCGACGGACTGGCCTCGGGGGTGAACGCGGCGCCGCTCGACGTCGTCATCGACCAACTCGCCGAGGGCCGCAAGGCGCTCTGGCACTGAGGGAGGGAACCATGGCCGAGAAAACCACGCTGACCTTCGCCCTGATGGACCCGCCGTACGAGAACGCGCGCTCGACGACCGCCCTGCGCCTGATCGACGTCGCCGCGCGCCGCGGCTACGACATCAACGTGTTCGCTTACGAGGGCGCGGTGGGCCTGCCGTTCGCCGGGCAGGCGGCGCACCCCAACGCGGTCCACGGCCGCGACGCCGAGGAGGAGGACCATCCGCTGCCCAGGGAGTGGGTGGCGGCGGTCATCGAGGAGGCCGCGAAGAACGGCGGCAGGCTCGACTGGGTCAACTGCGGGCTCTGCGTCGACGAGCGCGGTGTCGGCGAGACCATCGAGGGCGTCCGTCGCGGCACGCCCGGCGACTTCTGGAAGATGGCGACCGAATCGGACAACACGCTCGTCGTCCCGACCAGATAGAAACCCGCGGACCAGGGAGGATGCGATGAAAGCGCTCAACATCATCGAGTCGGCCTATCGCGGCACGCTCGAAGAGCAGGACGACACGATCGTCTGGATCACCCACGCCATGAAAGGCGCCGGCGCCGACCTCGACGTGCTGTTGCGCGGCGGCGCGGTCAACTACGCCGTCAAGGCCCAGGACGCCTCGGGGCTGGCTTTCGGCGAACGCCGGCAGAAGCATTCGCCCCGCCTCGCCGACGACGTCGCCGGACTGATCGGCAAAGGGATCGAGGTCTACGTCGTCGACGAAGACCTGGCGGACCGCGGGGTCGAGAACGGCGAGCTCATCGACGGGCTCAGGCACGTCTCGCGCACCGAGATTCCCGGGCTGCTCGGCGGCTACGATCAGGTCTGGCACTGGTAGCGGCCGCCGCTTGCGCCTTCCGGATCGGCCGCGGCGGGTAGCAATCAGGCTTCGCGCTCGCCGCGCTCGCGGTAGCCCTCGATCACCCACTCGATCAGCGGCACGAAGGCGCGCGGCGCCGTAAAGGCGACGACCAGGATGGCCGCCATGACGCCCCACCAGTAGGACGCATAGGGCGCGCCGTAGACGATCAGCAGCGCGGCCATCAGCGCGGCGCACAGGCCGCCGCTCACGCCACAGAGCACGAGCGTGAGCCGCCGTCTTCCTTCATGGTTCCCGTTGCCCATGACCCTGTCCTCCCCTTGCCCTGCGCTTCGCTCCCGCCGCGCGCTCCCGACCATTCCGGCCGACCCCGGGAGCGCTCTCGCGCAACGGTCGATTATAGCACCATTTTGTGCCGGAGGGACCCGCTTCGGCACGTCCGCGCATTGACCCGCGGCCCCTGCCGGACCAATTTGAAAGGCTCCGGAAGAGAGTTGCGGCGAGCGCGGCCAAGGGGATCATGTTCATCCAGATCGAAAACACGCCGGACCCGGCGACGCTGAAATTCCTCCCGGGCCGTGAGGTCCTCGGCTCGGGCGAGGTGAGTTACGGCGACCGCAGCGAAGCCGCGCTATCGCCGCTCGCCCTCCGGCTGTTCGACATCGCCACCGTGCGCCGCGTCACGCTGGGCGCCGACTACATCGCCGTCACCAGGGACGGCGACGCCGACTGGCAGGTGCTCAAGCCGCCGCTGCTCGGGATCATCATGGAGCATTTCATCACCGGCCGGGCGGTGTTCGAACCGCCGGCGCTGGCCGCCGATTACGATCCGGCGGACGAACCGCTGGTGGCGGCGCTCCGGGCGCTGATCGACGATCGCATCCGCCCGGGCGTCGAGGCCGAAGGTGGCCGTCTCGCGTTCCGCGGCTATCGCGACCGGGTGGTCGAACTCGAACTCGGCGGCTCGGGTCTCGCCGCGCCGCTGTTCAGCCTCGAGGTCCGCATCGAGAACACGCTGCGCCACGAGTTCCCCGAGATCGGCGAGGTGCGCTTTTCGGCGCCGGCCCGCGCGGCGCCGCCCGCGTCGCTCGACCGGGACGACCCCGAGGTCGCCGGTATCCACCGCCTGCTCGAGGACGAGATCAACCCGGCGGTGGCCGCCCACGGCGGCCATATCGCGCTGCTCGGGGTCGACGATCACATCGCCTACATCCGCCTCGAAGGCGGCTGTCAGGGCTGCGGCCTCGCCGACGTGACGCTCAAACAGGGGGTCGAGGTGGCGATCATGCAGGCCGTGCCGACGATCGCCGCGGTGCGCGACACCACCGACCACGCCGGCGGGTCAAACCCCTACTACCAGCCCGACAAGGGCGGCGCGAGCCCGTTCTGAGGAGTGCAGCGGAGCCGCCCCGCGGGTGGGCGGCCCGGATCAGCCGGTTGCTGCGACCGCCGCGTAGGCGTCCGGCGCGGCCGGCTCCGCCGCCGCTTTGGGCGGGTCCCTGAGGACGTAGCCGCGGCCCCAGACGGTTTCGATGTAGTTCTCGC
>JBHHZM010000172.1:0-5665 GCA_046758065.1 Alphaproteobacteria bacterium
GTCGGCGTCATCGGCGCCGGGACGATCGGCGCGGGCTGGGCCGCGCTGTTCCTCGCCAACGGCCTGGCGGTCGACGCCTGGGACCCGGCGCCCGGCGCGGAATCGCGCCTGCGCGCGTTCGTCGCCGCCGCCTGGCCGGCGCTCGAACGACTCGGACTCAAGCCCGGGGCCGATCCCGAACGGCTCGGCTTCGCCCCGTCGCCCGAAGCCGCGGTCGAGGGCGCCGGGTTCGTGCAGGAGAGCGCGCCCGAGCGCGAGGCGCTCAAGGTCGAACTGTTCGCCCGGCTCGACGCCGCGATGATGCCCGAAGCGCTGCTCGCGACGAGCACCTCGTCGCTGCCGGTGAGCCGTCTGCAACGGGCGTGCGCGCGGCCCGGGCGCTGCGTTCTCGGCCATCCCTTCAACCCGCCATATCTGGTGCCGCTGGTCGAGGTCGCCGGCGGCGAGAAGACCGATCCCGCGGCGGTCGAAGCGGCGATGGGCTTTTACCGCGCCCTCGGCAAACATCCGATCCGGCTCGAACGCGAAATCGATTCGCATATCGCCAACCGCTTGCAGGAGGCCTTGCTGCGCGAGGCGGTCCATCTGGTCGCCGAAGGGGTCGGCAGCGTCGCCGACGTCGATGCGGCGCTGGCCTACGGTCCGGGACTGCGCTGGGCGCTGATGGGGCCGTTCCTCACCTTCCATCTCGCCGGCGGCGAACGCGGTCTCGGGGGCTTCTTCGAGCACTTCGGCCCGCACGTCGAGCGCAACTGGCAAGGGCTCGGCGCGCCCCGTCTCACGCCCGAACTGCGCCGCAAGCTGATCGCCGGCGTCGAGGCCGAGGCCGGCGGCCGGCCGATCGTCGAACTCGCCGCCGCCCGCGACGCCTGTCTCGTCGAGATGATCGAAGCGCTGGCGCGTTGTCGGGGGAAGGGGGAGGCATGAATATCCGCGTCGAGTGTTACGCCGGCTATCGCGGCGAGGAAACGCCCGAGCGTTTCTTCCTCGGCGACCGCGGCGTCGCCGTCAACGAGGTCATCGACCGTTGGCTCGCCCCCGATCACCGCTACTTCAAGGTCGAAGGCGGCGACGGCGCGATCTACATCCTGCGCCACGATGTCGTGTCGAATCGCTGGGAGCTGACCATGTTCGATCGGCGCAACGCCGATACGCCCTCCCCATAACCGGCGCTCCCTGCCGGCTCCGGCAGGCCGGCGGGCGCTACTCCCCCGGCCGGAACCTGGCCTTCCTGCGCGAGCGCTGCGATCGCCGAGCGGAGTGTCCGCATGAAGGCGCCGCGGTCGCCATGCCAGCGCAGCGCGTCGCCGACATGGACGTCGCACAACAGCGGCACCGGGACGATCTCGCCCCGGGGCAACGCCTTGCCGGTGCCGCGCAGGAAAACAGGCACCACGGGCACGGTCGGGTGCCGTTCGGCAAGGTGGGCGATTCCCGGTTTGAACGCGGCGAGGCGTTCGGGCACACCACGGGTCCCCTCGGGGTACACGATCAGGATGTCGCCGTGCGCGAGCGCCGCCGAGCATTCGGCGAGGGGGTCGCCGTCGCTGGGGCGCAGGTTGCGGCGCTTGAGGAAGATGACGCCCATGACGTTGGTCATGAACCAGTAGAGGCGCTTGTGGCGCGCGAAGTGGTCGCGCGCCGCTACCGGCCTGATCCGCGCGAGCAGGCGATACGGAAACATCGCCGTGAGCACGAGCGTATCGATGTGGCTGTTGTGATTCGCGACCACGATCGCCGGCCCCTGGCGCGGCAGCCGCTCGGCATGGTGCGAATTGAGCCCGAGGAACACATAGGCGACGGGCCGCACGAACAACCAGAACCAGAGCCAGCGCAGGACCGCGATCATGATACGCCTCCGTAATGGATCTGCTGAAGGAAGTGATAGAAGATCGGTGCCGCCAGGATCAGGCTGTCGACCCGGTCGAGCAGCCCACCATGACCGGGAAGCAGGCTCGAGGTGTCCTTGACGCCGAGATCACGCTTCACGGCCGAGACCGTGATGTCGCCGGCGAAGCCGGCAAGCCCGATGAGCAGGCCGGCGATCAGGCCCTCGCCGCGGTCGAGCGGCGTGATCCAGGGGGCGAGCGCGGCGGCGAGCACGACGGTGGTGACCAGCCCGACGATCAGGCCCTCCCAGGTCTTGTTCGGGCTGATCCGAGGCGCGATCCGCCGCCGTCCGAGCGATTTGCCGGCGATGTACTGGACCACGTCGCTGAACTGGGCGAGGAACACCAGATACATCAGAAGGCCCGCGCTGCCGCCGGCCGGATTTCCCGCCGCCGGCAGAACGACGAGGAAGCCGAGGTGGGCGAGCGCGAAGACGGTAATCAGCAAGCCCCAGTTCAGGCTGCCAGCGATGCGTAGGAAGCCATGCGGCTGGCCGGCGAAGGCCGCGCGGGCCGACAGCACGAGCAGACCGTAGAGCGGCACGAAGGCGACGAACATGTCGTAGCGCCCGCTGGCGACCCAGTAGTACTGCAACGGGATCGCCGCATAGGCCCACAGCATGAGCGGCCGGTCGATACGCCGCGTCGGGATGAGTGAGAGATACTCCTTGAGCGCGAGGAAGCTGATCAGCGCCAGGAGAACGAGCGAGGCCGAGCGCCCGAGGGCGAGCGTCGCCGAGAAGGTCGCAACCATGAGCCACCACGAGCGCAGGCGCGGCGTCAGATCGGCGCAGCTGTTGTCGGGCCTGAGCCGGTTGAAGACGAAGACGCCCGCACTCGCCGCGACGAGCAGCGCGACGATGCCGGCGAGCGCGATCTGTACGTTCGGGGTCAGCGCGTCGAACATGGCCGTGAAGCCTCGGCAATCGCCGCATGCACGCGCCTGACGACGGTGACGAAGGCGAGAACCGCGAGAGCGGCGAGCGTGGCGTCGATCCACGGCCCCGGCGCGACGCCGAGCGCGAGCGCGAGCGCGATGCTTCCGAACGCGAGGCCGCGCGGCTTCTTCGCCAGCGGCCCGTCGTTGCGCCGTTCGGCAGCGATGGCGAGCGCGGCGAGTCCTGCCGTTTCGACGACCACGCCCAGCATCACGACGGCCACGAGAGGCGCCGCCGGTACGCCGGGCACGGTGGCGAGGGGTAGGTACAGCGCGGCGTCGGCGACGACGTCGGCGAGCTCGTTGAGCATCCCTCCGAGCGGCGTTTTCATGCCGTGCTCGCGCGCCAGCATGCCGTCGATATGGTTGAAGGCGAGGCGCACCAGCAGCACAGCGGGCACCAGCCACAGCGGCCAGAGCGCTCCGGGGTACGCCAGGATGACGGCCCCGCCGGCGCAGGACAGCGCGATCGTCGCACCGGTCACCTGGTTGGCGGTCACGCCCGCGCGGGCGAACGTGCGGGCGGCCGGGCGCAGGCGTCGTTGGAAAAAGGGCTTGCTATCAAACATTTCGGGTCTCCTTGCCGGTCGCCGGCTTCCGCAACGGGATCGGCGTCATGTCGCGGGCGCCGGATGGGTCAGCCGCGGATGCCGATCGTCGGGGCGATGGCGAAGACGCGCCGCGATTCGCTGACACCCACGAGGTCCGACAGGTAGCGGAACGCGCTTTCGATCGCCTCGACCACGGCGCCGTCCCTGGTCCGGTCGTCCTCCAGCAGCGTCTCGTCGACCAGGCCCAGCATCACGCCGGGCACGGTGGCGAGTTGAAGGTACAGCGCGGGGTCGGCGACCACGTCAGCGAGCTCGTTGAGCATCCCTCCGAGCGACGTATTCATGCCTTGCTCGCACGCCAGCATGGCGTCGATGTGATTGAAGGTGAGGCCCACCAGAAGCGCGGCGGGCACCAGCCACAGCAGCCAGAGCGCTCCGGGGTGCGCCAGGATGACGGCCCCGCCGGTGCAGGACAGCGCGATCGTCGCGCCGGTTTCCTGGTTTGCGGTCATACCCGCGCGGGCGGCGGGGCGCCGGTGCCTTTGGAAAACGGGCTTGCTGTCGAACATGTCGGGTCTCCTTGCCGGTCGCCAGCTTCCGCAGCGGGATCGGCGCCATGTCGCGGGTGCCGGAAAACCGTTCCCAACGCCCCCATGGACGGCGCTAACAGGCGAGGACGTTGCGCAACTGCCGCTCGCCGAGCGGCATCGTCGCGCCCGACGTAAAGGCGATCCAGAGGAACTCCTTCACCGTCCCGCGGTAGTGCCGGGGCATCGTTTCCCTGTCGCGGTCGATGCGCCAGGCCGACGCCGCATAACGACTGGCGATACGCCGGATGTTGCGGGCCTGGGCGCCGGGCGAGAGGTCGGCGAAGAAGCACTCGGCGAGCGCCCGGAGCGCGGCGTCGCGCATGCGAATGGCCTCTTCGAGCCACCACGGGACGCCGCCCTGCGGAAAACACAGGCCGAAGGCTTCCTCCACCGTTCGCGAGCGCCGGGAGAGATAGGCGTCGAGCGCGCTTCCCAGCCAACCGCCAAGCTCATGGCCGAGCGGCTCGCCGGAAAGACAGCGTTCTTTTACTTCCCTGAGTTTGTCGATCTGAGTAGGCATCGTTCACACCTTCCGTTGGTTCGTGCGCGAGTCCTTGTCGGCGCATTGTGAGCGTGCGTTCACTCATTTATCGGAGAAAATTTTTTCGACTATTGTCCCAGTCGATCGTTGGTTACCGAGAATGGCGCCAGGCACGGCCGGAGCGCAGTCCATGTCGCAGGCCGTGACGCTGGCCACCGGCGGCGACGGACGCTCCCGGCGTCGACAACGCATGGAATGCGAAGACCTGCCGCCTGTGCGGCAAGTCGAGTTCGGGTTGGTGTCCGAAGCGGAGGGCCGCGACCGGTGGTGGGGCGGCCCTTGAGCGCCATTCCCGGGGGACACGGGCGTCCCGCGGCGCCGTCGGCGGTGTTGCCGGTCCGGCGACAAGAACGCGATGAGTGCGTGTTCACTCATTTTCTTCCCCCCATAAACTACCACGGATCCGAGCCTTACGCGATTCTGCGGTCATGTCAAGAAAAAAATGAGTGTGCGTTCACTCACGGCGACGAGGCCGTCTACACCTTGAGAACCCGCAGACAGGCCGCGATGATGGTGTCGGCGAGACGGTGGATTCCGGGCCGGATCCGCTGACCGAGCAGCGACGAATCTATGACCTGGAGAATCACTCCCATGACCATCGAGGCCGCGACGTCGGGGTCCTCCCTGGGGATCTCGCCGTGCACCATCCCTTCCTTGATGACGGTACGGAAAACGAAATAGGGATTGGGCATGCGCGGCGTGATCTTTTGCATCTGACGGTGGCGGGCGAGGAACAGGTAGGTGAACATGTCCGCGTCCCGCTCGAAAACGTTGCAGAAGTAGCGAATCATCACGGTGAGTTTGCGCCGCGCCGTGGTCTCGCGCTTCTGGACCCGGCGCAACTCACGCCCCAGCGCCGTGTAGTTCTCGGCGAACAGGCTCCAGGCGAGGTCTTCCTTGCTCGCGTAGTGTCGATACATCGTGCCTTCGGCGATCTTCGCGGCCGAGGCGATGTCGCGGATGGTGGTCTCGGTGATTCCTTTCTTGGCGAACAGCCTCAGCGCCGTTCGCTTGATGAGTTCCTTGGTCGCCGTTCCGTCGCGCATGTTACGTTGGTATGGTTATATGTGAGTGTTCACTCACAATAGACCACCAATGGGCGCCGATGTCAACTTCTTACGGGGTGCGGGTTGGGTCTGGTGTGCCGTCCCGGAAAT
>JBHHZM010000173.1:0-5582 GCA_046758065.1 Alphaproteobacteria bacterium
CCGATTGCCTTTTCATATTGGCGGTTCCAGAACAAGACCCAGCCCAGGTCTCCGTAGAAATACGGAGGCGGCTTCGGATTGAGTCGAAACGCGGTCTCCATCGCCGCTAAGGCCTCCGAATGCCTCCCGGCATAGGTGAGCACGCTGGCGAGGTAGGTATAGGCCTCGGCGTCGTTGGGATCGAGGGAAACGGCTTTGCGCACGGAATCGATGGCGTTGTCGTGCCGACCGTCGACGATTTGTATGATTCCAAGGACGGAATACGCCCTCGCGTTGTCGGGATCCAGCGCCAGAGCCCGGCTCGCCGCTTCGTAGGCTCGCGTTAGCGCCACGGGGCCGGGCAGCACAGAAGCGATGTCGAAGCGCCAGACGTCGACCGCTACGCGAGCGTCGCCTGCGTAAGCGTCGGCAAATTTCTGGTCGAGCGCGATGGCCTTTTGGTAGAACGACAGAGCGTTGGCGCGCATTCCGCCATAGCCATAGCCGAGTCGTTCGGCGCGCAAGTAGTAATCGTACGCTTCGAGGTTGTCGGTCGGCAGACGCGCGATCTGCCTCTGCTCGGCGTCGGTGAGTTCGACCGCGAGCGCCGCGACGATCCGGCCGACCACCTCGTCCTGCAGCGTAAAGATATCCGTGTAATCGCGACCAAAGCGTTCGGCCCACAGATGGCGCCCGGTAGTCGCGTCGATCAGCTGGGCGTTGATGCGTACCCTTCCGCCGGCGCGGCGGACGCTGCCTTCCAGCACGTAGCGGACGCCCAGTTCCTCCGACACTTTCTGGACCTTCACCGGCTTGCCCTTGTAGGTGAACACCGAGTTGCGGGCGATGACGAACAGGCCCGATATCTTGGACAAATCCGTGATCAGGTCGTCGGTCATGCCGTCGGCGAAGTACTCCTGCTCGGGATCGTCGCTCACGTTGGCGAAGGGCAGCACGGCGATCGAGGGCTTGTCGGGCAGTGGCAAGGCCGTTCTCTCGACAGACACCGGCCCGACATCTGGTGCCCAAGGCCGCAGCCACGCGACCGCGCCGGCCACGCCGACGAGAACGACCACGGCAATCGCCGCCGCGACAATGCGCCATCTGGGTGCAGCAGGCCTCGCCTCGCCGAGGACCTGACCCGCCGCCCCGGGTTCCAGCAGCACGCGGTAGACGCGCACGGGCTCGGCGATGTTCTTGACCCGCTGCTCTCCAAGGTACTCGTAGCCCAGATCGAGCTGCTTCTTGACCTGGTCGAATATGGACCGCGAGAGGCAAATGCCGCCCGGTTCGGCAAGGGTCTCAAGACGCGCCGCAACATTGACGCCGTCACCAAAGAGGTCGTCGCTCTCGACCATGACGTCGCCAAGGTTCACGCCGATGCGAAACCGCATACGGCGATCCTCGGGCAGGTCGGTGTTTCGCGTTTCGAGATCGCGCTGGATTTCGGTCGCGCAGCGTACCGCCTCTACCGGGCTGACGAACTCGGCGATGACGCTGTCGCCCGCGCTGCCAAACACACGGCCTTCATGCTCGACGATCAGGCCGTCAATGACCGCCCGGAACGCGTTGAGTGTCCGAAGCGTTCCCTCCTCGTCCTCGCCCATGAGGCGGCTGTAGCCAGCCACGTCGGCAGCCAGGATCGCGGCGAGCTTACGGGTGACGTGTTGTTGCGCCATGCGCTTCCCCAACGCCCCGGACGGGCGACGAAAGCTTAGCGCGCTTCGGGGAGCCAATCCATGGAAGGTTGGGGCGCCCAAGAGGGATAGCTCCCGGCCGGTACATGAATCACTTCTTTTCGATAATCCTCATTTGTCGCGCCAACCCTGATTCCCGATGTCAAACAGTGGCGGACCTCCTCGCGCGCAATGTCGCCTCCGCGTCAATTACAGACATCAAGCGGTCGCGGCGAAATCGTCCGCCCCGTTGGCGTATGGCGTGGTGCATGGCGGACAGCGGCGGCGCCAACGAAATCCGGTTTGCTGGCGTACGCATCCCGGTCCCGGGCGGCCGGGCGGCGCTTATCATTGCGGAGATTGCGGTTGATCGGCCCCGGCGACTTGACCCGCGCTCGGCCTATCATTCGTTTGGCCTGGTTTCCGGCTCCGAAAACCGAATCCGGTAGCGGCGGCCTGGCTCAACGGTTTCGCGCCATCGGAACGTTTCAGGCCGCTCGATCCCAGCGAGGATAGCCCGCACGTCTTGAATTACTTCCGTTCGAAGGCGGTAGTACTGATGATTTACGTGTTGCAACTCTGTCTTGTCCACCAGCTCGCAATCAATAGCAGTAATGCGCGTGCTTAGCCCTGAGAAGGTGCGCGGACCGTTAAATCCAAGCCGATCCGGGTTAAACTTGGTGACATCACTGATCACCAATGCCCTGTCATCCGCGCTGTGGTAGACGTAAATCCGTCGCGCGAGACGTGGCAGCAAGCCGAGCTTCTCTTCCCGCTCGACTTCGAGAGCATCATCATCTTCGTCGGCTGCCATAAGGAAAATGTTCTCAAAGATCGGCCGCATGGCTTCCGCGCCACCGAGATGGCGCAAGCCTTGGACCATATGTCGAAGCGCCCAGTTTCCCATGCTATGTGCAACCAGGTGCAGGCGCTGGTCGCACTGCTCGTCATCGGCGTTCGTCTCGTTGAGGAACTCAATCAGGCGCAACAACGATCGAGCCATCGCCTTGCCCGAGGCTTCCGCATCGTCCCGATCCGAGAAATACTGCCACGGTGGAACGACCTTGCCATTCGAGGGCCATGAAAATGCAAATACGTAAGGCCGGTACTCCGGGCTATTCGCTTTGTTGATGCGATACACATCTGCAACTTGCGCGGCGCGGCCGATCACGGATAGAAAATCATTGGCGAAGCCGTGTATGTAGACAATGACGTCGCGGTTCTCAGCGCGCATTTTCTCGCGTAAGTCCGTGAATATTGCTTTGCTGCCCAGTCTTACAGGGGCTCCCTGTTTGGACTCGGCAGCGATGCTCACCTCGCGGACCACATAGCCCTCGTCTGGATCGTCAGAGACTTTTTCCACCTGCGCATGCCCGACCCGGTAGAATTGCGGCCCATCCACATGAAAGCGGCCGCCAAATTCAACGGGTCCGGTCTTGCGCAGCAAATTGCGATTGGTCGCAAAGTAGACGTCGTGCATATTGGCCATTGATTATCTCCTTGCACCGACGGGGCCGTCTACACATGGTCCCACCTTGTTGGACAGTTTGGCGGCGCGGTTAAGGTGTATCCCGCCTGCCGATCATGCCGCTAAAATCCTGTTTATCATGTCCTACTGCGGTTGTTGAGCCTGTGGGGATGTGGGCGAGGCGCGAGCCTTGTCCATCATATCCGCAGGCCGCCCGGGCGGTGCTTTTCTTCGCCGAGATTGCGGTTGATCGGCTCCGGCAATGCTGGAACACTTGGCCGACCGGGGCGATGAGGCGGCGAAGGACATGGACGCACGGGCGGGCGAAACGCTGGTCGGCGTCATCGGCGGCAGCGGGGTCTACGACATCGACGGGCTCTCGGACACCCGCTGGGTCGCGGTCGAAAGCCCGTTCGGGCGGCCCTCGGACGCGCTGCTGTTCGGCCGTCTCGACGGCTGCGAGATGGTGTTCCTGCCGCGCCACGGCCGCGGCCACCGGCTGCCTCCCGGCGCCGTCAACTACCGGGCTAACATCGACGCGCTCAAGCGCGCCGGGGTCAGCGACGTCATTTCGCTCTCGGCCGTGGGCTCGCTCAGGGAAGACCTCGCGCCCGGCGCCTTCGTCGTCGTCGATCAGTTCGTCGACCGCACCTTCGCCCGCGAGAAGAGCTTCTTCGGCGCCGGCCTCGCCGCGCACGTCTCGATGGCGCACCCGGTGTGCGCGCGCCTCGGCGACCATATCGAGGCGGCGGCCGGGGAGGAAGGCATCCCGGTGGTGCGCGGCGGCACCTACCTGGTGATGGAAGGGCCGCAGTTCTCGACGCTCGCGGAATCGGAGCTCTACCGCTCGTGGGGCTGCGACGTGATCGGCATGACCAACATGCCCGAGGCCAAGCTCGCCCGCGAAGCGGAGATGTGCTACGCCACCGTCGCCATGGTCACCGACTACGACTGCTGGCATCCCGACCACGACCACGTCACCGTCGAAAGCGTGATCCGCATCCTGGGCGACAACGCCGCCAAGGCGCGCCGTCTGATTGCCCGCGCCGCCCCCCGGCTCGCCGCGCACCACGGGGCCTGCGCCGCGGGCTGCCGGCACGCGCTCGATCACGCCGTCATCACCGCGCCGGCGGCGCGCGATCCCGCCATGGTCGAGCGCCTCGAAGCGGTCGCCGGGCGCGTGCTCGGCACCCGCGACGGCGCGTGAGGCGCCGCGGAAGCCGGGACATGAAGGTCGAAGGCCGCCCCTACCGTTCGATCTGGCCCGCCGCCGACGGCCGCGCGGTCGAGATCATCGACCAGACGCGCCTGCCCCACGCCTTCGTCACCCGCCGGCTCGAAACCCTCGAAGACGCCGCCGAAGCGATCCGCGTCATGCGGGTGCGCGGGGCGCCGCTGATCGGCGCCGCGGCCGCCTACGGGCTGTGCCTCGCGCTGCGCGACGACGCATCCGACGCCCGGCTCGACGCGGCATGCGAGACGCTCGCCGCCACCCGTCCGACGGCGGTGAACCTGCGCTGGGCGCTCGACGACATGACGGCGCGCCTCAAGCCCCTGCCGGCCGGCGCGCGCGGCGCCGCAGCCTGGGCGCGGGCGGGCGAGATCTGCGAGGAGGACGTCGCGCTGAGCCGCGCCATCGGCGAGCACGGCGCGCGGCTCATCGCCGAACGATGGGAGGCGGCGGGACGCGCCCGCCCGGTCAATTTGCTGACCCACTGCAACGCCGGCTGGCTCGCCACCATCGACTGGGGCACGGCGCTCGCCGGCGTCTACGTCGCCCACGATCGCGGCGTGCCGATCCACGTCTGGGTCGACGAGACCCGACCGCGCAACCAGGGCGCCGGGCTGACCGCCTGGGAGCTCGACCGTCACGGCGTGCCGTACACGGTGATCGTCGACAACGCCGGCGGGCATCTCATGCAGCGCGGCAAAGTCGATCTCTGCATCACCGGCACCGACCGCACCACGGCGACCGGCGACGTCTGCAACAAGATCGGCACCTACCTCAAGGCGCTGGCGGCCCATGACAACGGCGTGCCGTTCTACGTCGCGCTGCCTCACACCTCGATCGACTGGCACCTCGCGGACGGGCTTTCGGGCGTGCCGATCGAGCAACGCGACGCGGAAGAGGTGACCCGGGTGACCGGGCGCGCGGCCGACGGAACGCTGGTTTCGGTCAGCGTCACGCCCGAAGGCAGCCCGGCGGCCAACTACGCCTTCGACGTGACGCCGGCGCGGCTCGTCACCGGACTGATCACCGAGCGCGGGGTCTGCCCGGCCTCGCGCGAAGGGCTGCTCTCGCTCTACCCCGAACGCCGGGCCGAGGCTTGAGTGCGATAGTGCGGCGCGTCGGGATCGCGGCGCGGACGCCCGAAGCCTCCATGTTTCGACCGGCTCAACATGAGGTCCTCATGCTGAGATGGCCTAATCGGCTGTCGACGGGGGTTGCGGCCGGGGCG
>JBHHZM010000174.1:0-5436 GCA_046758065.1 Alphaproteobacteria bacterium
CGACGGCGCCGGGCGCGAGCCGGTCGCCGACCACGAAGGCCGGCGTGCCGTTGATGCCGAGCGCCCGGGCGAGCGCCACGTTGCGGTCGATGACGGCCTGGATTTCGGGATCCGCCATGTCGGTTTCGAGGCGGTCGGCGTCGAACCCGACTTCGGCGGCGATGTCCATGATCCGCGTGGCCGTGAGCCGGCCGCGGCTCGACATCATGGCGTCGTGGAATTCGTTGTACTTCTCGGGGGCCTGGCGGCGCGACGCCAGCGCCGCTTTTGCCGCGACCAGCGATCCGGGTCCGAGGATCGGAAACTCCTTCATGACGATGCGCAAACCCGGATCGTCCCTGACAAGGGTTTGCAGGTCTTTGAGCGACCGCTTGCAGTAGGGGCAGTTGTAATCGAAGAATTCGACCAGCGTGACATCGCCGTCCGGGTTGCCGACGACCGGATCGTCGGGGTTGTTGACGAGTGCGTCGCGGTGCGCCACGAGAGCGGCCCGCGCCTGCGCGTCCTCGGCGGCCTGCTGGCGTTGGCGCAGGATTTGCAGCACCTCGAGCACCACGTCGGGATGCGCCAGAAGATAATCGTGGATGTCCTTTTCGAACGCCTGCTGCTCGGGTGTCGCCGTGTCGTGCTCGGCGCGCGCCGCACTGCCGCTGCCGAGCAGGGCGAGGCCGAAGGCCAACGCTGCGGCGAAGACGCGGAAGCGACGAAAGAAACTGGCCATGGCGCGCTCTTTTCTCTGGGTTTTCCGTTGACGGGAGGCGGACGCCCTGCGGGGCGGGCATGATGCCATCGCGAGGCGGCAAGAACAAGGCGGCGCGGTAAGTCGGTCTGCGCCGCGGGACAGGCGGAAAGACTGGCCGGAAATGGTTACTCCCGGGTTTACGGCGAGCCGGGGTCAGGCGCGGCTCTGCACCCGCTCAACCGCGGCGCGCCAGCCGGCGTAGCGCCGTTCGCCCTCGTCGCGCGACATCGCCGGCTCGAACACCCGGGCGCGCCGCCACTGCCCGGCGATCGCCTCGAGCGACGGGTAGAAGCCGGTCTGAAGCCCGGCCAGGCAGGCGGCGCCGAGCGCGGTGGTTTCGGTGACCGCCGGACGCTCGACCGGGACCCCGAGAATGTCGGCGAGGAACTGCATCGCCCAGTCGTTCGCCACCATGCCGCCGTCGACCCGGAGCGCGGTCGCCGCCGCCGCGCCGTCGGCGGTCATCGCCGCCATCAGGTCGCGGGTCTGGTAGGCGATGGCTTCGAGCGCGGCGCGGGCGATCTCGGCGCGCCCGGTATCGAGCGTCATGCCGACGATGGCGCCGCGCGCATCGGCGTCCCAGTAGGGCGCGCCCAGCCCGACGAACGCGGGCACCAGGTAGAGCCCGGTCGCCGGCGCGGCGCGGCGCGCCAGCGCTTCGGTCTGGTCGGCGCGTTCGACGAGCCCCAACCTGTCGCGCAGCCATTTCACCGCGGCGCCGGCGACGAAGATGCTGCCCTCGAGCGCATAGGTCGGTGCGCCATCGAGCCGGTAGGCGACGGTGCTGAGCAGCCGGTTGCGCGAGGTCACGGCTCGCGAGCCGGTATTGAGCAGGGCGAAACAGCCGGTGCCGTAGGTCGACTTGATCATGCCGGGCGCGAAGCAGGCCTGACCGAAGGTCGCCGCCTGTTGATCGCCGGCGACGCCGGTGATCGGGATGGCGGCGCCGAACAGTCCGGTATCGCACGTCCCGTACTCGGCGCTCGAATCGCGCACCTCGGGCAGCACCGCGCGCGGCACGCCGAACAGCGCCAGGAGGTCGTCGTCCCAGTCCTGACGGTGGATGTCGAACAGCATGGTGCGGCTGGCGTTGGTGGCGTCGGTGGCGTGGCAGCGACCGCCGGTGAGGCGCCACAGGAGGAAGCTGTCGACGGTGCCGAAGGCGAGTTCGCCGCGCTCGGCGCGGGCGCGTGCGTCGGGGATGTTGTCGAGCAGCCAGGCGAGTTTGCTGGCCGAGAAATAGGCGTCGACGATCAGCCCCGTCCGGGCCTGTATGACCTCGCCGCGGCCCTGTTCGACGAGGCGCGCGCAGGCGGGCGCGGTGCGCCGGTCCTGCCAGACGATGGCGTTGTGCAGCGGGCGTCCGCCGTCCCGTTCCCACAGAAGCGTGGTTTCGCGCTGGTTGGTGATGCCGATCGCCGCAACCTCGTCGGCGCGCGCGCCAGCGTCTTCCAGCGCGCCGCGCACCACGGCGAGCGTCGATTGCCAGATCTCTTCGGGATCGTGCTCGACCCAGGCGTCGCGGGGAAAGTACTGGGGAAACTCCTGCTGCGCCACGCCCGCGGGGGCGCCGTCGCGATCGAACAGGATGGCGCGCGTACTCGTGGTTCCCTGGTCAATCGCCAGGATGTAACGCGGCTGGGTCATCTCTCGTCTTGCGCCCGATCGGTCGCGGTATTTGGTTCAGGGGGCGTCAGTTTTCGTTTTCCTTCGCCCTCTTCATGGCGAGTTTGGCGGCGTGCTCGATATCCTCGGCGCGCAGGCGTCCGGGAGAGCCGAAGGGCAGGCGTTTGATCGCGCGTTTCGAGAACCCAACCGCCTCCGAGTAGCGACCGGCAAGCAGCCCCAGTTCGGCGCTTGCAAGGGCCGAGAGCCCGGGCCGCTCGGTGCGCCCGTAGGCGATGCTGAGCAAACGCCAGGCGCTGCCGTTGTCGCGATCGCGACGCACCACGGCCTCGAGGTGGCGGCTCGCCTCTTCGAGGACGTCCGAAGCGCCGGTCTCGATCAGCGCCCGGGCGAGGCCGACGCGGATCAGGGGGGCGTCGGGCAGCAGGGCGACCGCCCGGCGGTAGGGCGCCACCGCGTCATCGACGCGCCCGTTCTCGAACAGGATCTGGCCCTTGAGTTCGTGAAAGAACGGATCGTCGGGTCGCTCGGCGATCAGCGAGTCGATCTCCGCGAGCGCCGGGACAAGGTCCGCGTGACGGAAATGGGCGATGGCGCGGGCGTAGCGCGCCTCGATGCTGGTGTCGCTTTCGGGATAGCGCGCGAACGTTCGCCCGGGCGGCATCAGAAAACCGACAAGCTTGGCCTGCATGCGCCGGAACATCTCCTGCCATGCGGCGGGTTCGGTCCGCGACGAATACGGCGACACCGCGACGTGATGGCGGACGAAGTTGATGCGATCGCGGGTCAGCGGATGGGTGCGCAGATAAGGGTCCTGGCTGCCGACGAAAAGCGCTTCCTGGTGGGACAGGATCTCGAGGAAGCGGGCGAGCCCGGCCGACGACTGTTTGGTGCGGTCGAGCACGGTGACGGCGAACTGGTCGGCGGCCTGTTCCTGGGTGCGGCTGTACTGGAGCAGGGTCTGCTGGGCCAACGACTGTCCCCCGGCGATCACCGCGCCGGCGCCCTTGCCCCCGCTGGCGACGGCCGTGGCGGCGCCGAGCACGTAGGCGAGAATCGCCATCACACTGGCTCCGCGCAGGGCCTCGTTGGCGCGGGCGAGATGCCCGCCCGCAATGTGGCCGGTCTCGTGGGCGATCACACCGATCACCTGATTGGGATTTTCGGCGGTCATCAGCAGGCCGGTGTTGATGAACACCTGCATGCCTCCGGCGACGAAGGAGTTGAGGCCCGGGTCGTTAATCAGGTGCACGCGCACCGCATCGGCGTCGAGGCCAGCCGCTTTGAACAGTGGCGCGGCATAGGTTCGGATGGTATTTTCGATCTCCGCATCGCGGATCAGCGAAAATCGCGCGCCCTCGGCCGGGCTGCCGAGAGTTAACACGACCGTTATCAGCAGTATTCCCGCGAAGCGGGCCCAACGAGTGTTCATGCGTATCCTCTTTAAACAACCTAAGAAGCGGAACAGGTGGCGTCAATCCGTGGTTGGCGTCGTCTTCGCGGGTTTCCTTGTCGCGGCGTGTTCGAGCGAAGAAGCGCTGCGCGCCGTCGGCCTGGTCGAGGGCTTCTTCGGTGGCGCCGCGGGCGACGAGCCGCATGCGGTGGTTGTCGCACGCGACGTGCTCTCGGCCGGCGGCAGCGCCGCCGACGCTGCGGTCGCGCTCTACTTCACTGCGGCGGTGACCTATCCCGCCTCGGCCGCGCTCGGTGCCGGCGGGGTCTGCCTTGTCTACAATCCCAAGGAACGCAAAGTGGAAACGCTGGCGTTTCCGCCGCGCGCCCCTGCGGGCGCCGGGAAAGGGCGTGCGGTCGCCGTTCCCGGCGCGGTGCGCGGAATGTTCGCGCTGCACGCGCGTTACGGCAAACTGCCGTGGAGCCGGCTGTTGAGCCCGGCCGAGGAACTCGCGCGCCTCGGCCATTCGGTATCTCGGGCGTTGGCGCAGGATCTCAAGCTGGTCGCTGCGCCATTGTTCGCCGATCCCGAGATCGGCCATGTCTTCGCCCACGCCGACGGCACGTCCTTGCGTGAAGGCGACGAGCTGGTGCAGCTCGATCTTGCCGCCGCGCTCACGCAGATTCGCACGCGCGGTCCCGGCGTCATGTACAGCGGCGAACTTGCCAAGAAGCTCGTTGCCGGAGTGTCAGGCTTCGGCGGCGCGCTCACGATCGAGGACCTGCGGGGTTATCGTCCGGTATGGCGTGATACGCTCCAGATTCGCTTCGGGAACCAGCAGTTGCACACGGTGCCGCCGCCGATGACCGGCGGCGTCATGCTGATGGAGCTATGGGCGATGCTCAACCAGAACGACCGCTATGAGGACACCGCGGAGGACGAACGCCCCCACCTCCTCGCCGAGGTGTCGATGCGGGCCTTTGCCGACCGCGGGAGCTGGCGCGATCGCTTGGTCGACGGCAAGCAGGCCGGGGGCATCCTGGCCGATAGCCATATCGGGCAGCTCATGGCGAGTTATCGCGGCGACCGGCACACGCCGGCCGCCAGCCTGTCGCCACCGCCCGGCGTACACCGCGAGAACCCGGCGGGAACCAGCTTCGTCGTGGTCGACGGCGAAGGCAGCGCGGTGGCCTGCTCGATCACCATGAACAACCTCTTCGGCGTCGGACGCATGGCGCCGGGCACCGGCATCATCCTCGCCGCGGCGCCGGGCGCGTCGCAGGCGACGGATACGGCGCTTGCGCCCGTGATGGCGATCAACCACAATACCGGGCATTTCTTTTTCGCGGCGGCGGCGTCCGGCGGCGCCACGGCGCCGGTGGCGCTGGTGCAAACGATGGCGCGCGCGCTCATAGACGGCGCGCCGCTCAGCGAGGCCGTGGGGGAACGCCGCGTCTTTCACGGAGGCACGCCGGACACCGTGATCCACGAGCCCGGGGAGTCCGCCGAACGGCTCGAAGGGCTGCGTCAGCGCGGCCATAGACTCGCCGAAGTGCCCGAACTCGGCAGGGTCAACGCCATCTATTGCAGCGAGGGGTTGCAGGCGAAGCCCGAGAGCTGCCACTTCATGAACGACCGGCGCGGGTACGGTCTCGCCAACTCGGTACAGTTCTAG
>JBHHZM010000175.1:0-5425 GCA_046758065.1 Alphaproteobacteria bacterium
ATACTATTGCCGGGGCGGGGGCAGGAGTGGCCTGCAACCCCTGCCCCGGACCGCGTCGACACCGCCATGTTCTCTAAAATATCTCGTTATTTCAAATACTTGAAAATCCACCTCCTTTGGCACGCAATTCGCATTGGCAAAGGCGGTACTACGAATTGAACAGGCGCCAGCGACCATGAAGCGTATCCGCCGCAGGCCCGTCGTGGCCGACAACGCCCCAGCACAGCGCCGCCGCGGGTGCGTTCTCGGCTTCGTCCTCGCCGTCGTGCTTTGCTTCGGCGCCGGCGCGGCCAACGCCATGTCGAGGATCAAGGACATCGCCGACTTCGAGGGCATCCGCGACAATCAGCTCGTGGGCTATGGCCTGGTCGTCGGTCTCAACGGCACTGGCGACAGCCTCAATAACGCACCGTTCACAAGGCAGAGCCTGATCGGCATGCTCGAGCGCCTCGGCGTCAACACCCGGGGAATCACGCTCGACACCGACAACGTCGCCGCTGTGATGGTCACGGGGGTTCTGCCGCCTTTCTCCCGTCAGGGCTCGCGCATCGACGTCACGGTGAGCGCCATGGGCGACGCGGAGAACCTGCTCGGGGGCACGCTACTGGTGACGCCGCTTCTCGGTGCCGACAACGAGGTCTACGCCGTCGCGCAGGGTCAACTGGCGGTCGGCGGCTTTTCGGCGCAGGGCGCCTCGGGAAGCAACGTGACCAAGGGCGTGCCGACCAGCGGTCGAATTCCCGGCGGGGCGATTATCGAGCGCGAGATCAGCTTTGACCTGGCCGCCATGGGTACCTTGAAGATCGCTCTGCGCAACCCCGACCTGACCACGGCGTCGCGGATGGCGCAGGCGATCAACGCCCGCCTCGGCACGCCCACCGCCGAGGCGACCGACCCGGGCACGGTGCGCCTGAAGGTGCCCGAGAACTACCGCAATCGTGTCACCGCGCTGCTTACCGAGATCGAGCAACTGCTGGTCCAGCCCGACCAGCCGGCCCGCGTCGTCATCGACGAGCAATCGGGCATCATCGTCATGGGCGAGAGCGTGCGCATCAGCACCGTCGCCATCGCCCAAGGCAACCTCACGATCCGCATCACCGAGACGCCGCAGGTCTCGCAGCCCGGCGCCTTCGCGCCCGATAGCGCGCAGACCACGGTCGTTCAGCGCAGCGACGTCGCGGTCAATGAGGGCGCTGACAAGCAGCTTGCCGTGCTGCCGAACGGCGTCAGCCTGCAAGATCTGGTCGAAGGCCTGAACGCGCTAGGCATCGGACCGCGCGACATGATCACCATCCTGCAGACGATCAAGGCGGCCGGAGCGCTGCAGGCCGAGATCGAGGTGTTGTGATGACCCCTCCCGATGCCGCTCTCGCCCAGACGCTCTTCGTGAACAGCGCCAATGCTCCGCGTTTCGGTCAGGTTAGAACGGCGGACGAGGCGCGCCGCGTCGCCGGAGAATTCGAGGCCTTCTTCCTCTCGCAGGTGCTCGACAACATGACCGCCAGCCTGCCGACCGACGGGCCGTTCGGCGGCGGTCACGCCGAAGGAATCTATCGGTCGATGACGAATCAGGAGTACGGCAAGCTATTCAGCCGCTCGGGCGGTTACGGCATCGCCGACGCGGTGTATCGCCAGATCCTCAGGCTTCAGGAGATTGAACCGTGACAAGGGAAACCGGTCAGATCGGAGAGTTGATCGACATTACTGGACGCCTCGCCGCCGTGATGGCGGAGGAGACGGCGCTGTTGCGCGCGATGCGCACCAGCGAGATCGAGCCGTTGCAGGAGATCAAGTCGACGCTGGCGGCGGCCTATGCCGGCGCGCTCGAGTCGTTGCGCCGCAATCCGCCGCTGATACGCGACGCCGGGCCCGACCTGCGCGAAACTCTCAAGGGCGCCACCGACGACCTCATCGCGAAGCTGGGCGACAACCTCAGCGTGGTACACGCCGCGAGGACGGTCAACGAGCGCCTGATACGCACCCTGGGCGACGCCGTCGCCGAGCAGCGTTCTCCGATTCACACCTACTCGTCAAACGGCGGAAAGACCCAGTCCGATACGGACGGCGGCGCGCTTTCCGTCACCGTGGACCACAGGATCTGATCGCCTCCCATGTCGCTCAGCCTGACACTGCTGAACGGATTGAGCGGGCTTACCGCGAGCCAGGGCGGGCTCGCGGTGATTTCGCAGAACGTCGCAAATGCGAACACCGTCGGCTACTCGCGTCAGGTAACGACGCTCGAGCAGCAGACCATCGACGGGGTCGGTCTCGGGGTCCAGGTTACCGGCGTCGAACGCGTCGTCGATGAGTTCCTCATCCGCGAGCTTCGGTCCCAGCATTCGGCGCTCGGCGAAGCTGTGGCGAGGGACTCGTTCATGCAGCAGATCCAGGCGCGCTTCGGCACGCCCCAAGGCAACAACACGGTTTCGGCCGAACTCGGTCGTTTCGCCTCCGCGCTCGACACCCTGGCGAACAACCCCGAAGATCCGGCACTGCGCTTCGCCGTCATCGCGGCGGCCACCTCGCTCGCGCGCAACATCAGCGATCTCGCGACCGCCACGCAGACGCTTCGCGGTCAGACCGACAAGGAAATTCTGACATCGGTCGACGTTATCAACTCCCAACTGAGGATCGCCGACCGGCTCAACGACAAGATCGCGACGGCGATGCTGACCGGCGGGCAGACCGCCGATCTCAAGGACAAGCGTGACCTCGCCGTTGCCGCGATCGCCGAACACGTCGACATCAGCACGTTCATAACGCCCGACGGCAGAATGACGATCATGACCGGCCGCGGTCAGCCGCTGCTCGACGCCGACCTCCACCAGCTTTCGTACACCCCCGTGGCGACGGTGAACAGCACCACGGTGTTCGGGTCGCTCACCGTCTCGGCTGTCGACAGCACCACCTTGAACCCCGTGGGTGTGCCCGTGACCCTGGTCTCCGGCGGCCAGAGTAGTGCCGTGGTCAGCAACATCGATTCCGGCCGCCTCAAGGGTCTTCTCGATGTTCGCGACGGCACCCTCAACAACCTCGCCGCCCAGATCGATACGCTCGCGACCGCGGTTCGCGATCAATTCAACAGCGTACACAATTCGGGCGTAAGCTTCCCGGCGCCCAATTCCCTTACCGGCACGCGCGCCGTCACGATCGCCGATCCGTTCCAGGGAACCGGCACGGTGCGCATCGCCGTGACCGACGGCAGCGGCGCCATCGTCGGCACGCCGCTCGACCTCGATCTCACGGCGTTGGGCGCGACCACGGTGGGCGGTCTGATTACCGCCATAAACGCCGGGCTCGGCGCCGACGGCACCGCGAGCCTCGTCAATGGCCTACTCCAAATCAGCGCAACCAACGCGGGCAACGGCATCGCCATCAACGAAACCGGAACCCAGGTGACGGGAACGACCCGGGCGTTCTCCCACTATTTCGGACTCAATGATTTCTTCGTCGGATCCGGTTCGACCGACTTCGCGGTTCGCCCGACCATCGTCGCCGACCCGAGGCTGGTGGCGACGGCGGAGCTGAGCACCACCGCAACGACCGGACAGACCGGCATCACCATCGGCGACAACCGGACGATCCAGAACCTTTCGGCCGTCACCGGAACGAGCGTCAGCTTCAGCGCCGTCGGCGGCCTGCTGGCGGGATCGTTCACGCTCGGCGATTACGCGGCGGCCATTACCGGACTGAACGCGGCGCAGGCATCGGACGCCGAGTCGCGCGCCACCATCGAACAGGACTTGTTCGACAACCTCGATCACCGCAACTCGTCGTTCAGCGGCGTCAACGTCGACGAGGAAATGGCGAACATGATTGTCTTCCAGAACGCCTTCGCCGCCTCGGCGCGAATGATGACGACGGCGAACGAGCTGTTCGATGTCCTCTTGAACATGGTGTAACCGGAGCGCCCCTATGACCCGCGTCTCACAGTTCGCCCAGCAGCAGCTCACGCTGCGCAATACGTTGAACACCCAGGAACGGGTGCAAGAGGCCCAGATTCAGATCTCGACCGGGAAGAAGTCGCTCAACTACGCAGGCATTTTCCAGGACGCGTCCCGTTTGGTCTCGCTTGAGGCGACGCAGACCCGCCTCAGCCATTTCGTCCAGAACAACGCCATCATCGAAAGCCGGCTCGAAACCATGGATGGGGCGATGTCGAGCGTTTTCGATTCGCTTTCGGATCTGCGCAAGACGCTAGTGCAGGCGCTCAACGATACCACCGCCAACGACGTGCAGGTCGGCCAGATCGCCCAGAACCTGCTCGACGCCGTGACGGCCCAGCTTAACGTCAAACAGAATGGACGGTTTCTCTTCGCCGGATCGATGACCAATACCCAGCCGGTTACCGTACCGGTTCCCGACCCCGCCGTTTTCGGAGTCCCCGACGCCAGCTACTACAACGGCGATTCGGTGGCGCTCTCCGCCCGGATCGACGAAACAACGACGATCACGTACGGAATCACCGCCGACCGTCAGGCTTTCCAGGAAGCGATCGGCGCGTTCAAGGCCGCCATACAGGGCGCGAACACGAGCGACCAGGGCCTCATCAGCACGGCGTTGGGGCTGACCACGACGGCCCTCGACAAGATCGCGGGGTTCCGCACCGAGATCGGCTCGGATCTGCAGACCCTCGACCGCGCCAACCAGCGGAACAGCGATTTCCTGTTGTTCGTCGAGGGCGCGGTCAGCGATATCGAGAACGTCGACGTGCCTGCGACAGTGGCCAAGCTTTCGACCGAACAGACCATCCTGCAGGCGTCGTTCCTGACGCTCGCCCAAGTGACCCGCCTCTCGTTGGTCGACTTCCTCAGATAGCCCCGCCGTCGTCCCGGGAAAGACCGACCGCGCGCAATGAAAGGGTTTGCCATGTACCATGAGAACACCGCTTCCCAGCCGGACGGCGGGAAATCGGGTCAGGTTCAAGCGGCGCCGGCCGATCAGCGGCTGGTGATCGAGAGCCGCTTCGGCGCTCTCGCGGTTGCCGCCGACCATGCGGTGACCTTCTCCAACGGCCTTCTGGGCTTCGAGGAATACAACCATTTCGCTCTCGCCGAGCTTGCCGATCCGCGTTACCGGCAGTTCAAGGTCCTGCAGTGTCTCGACGACCACCAGCTCAGCTTCCTGGTGATGCCGCTCGACCCCGCCAGCGGCATCGTCGATGCGTCCGATCTCGCCGCGGCCTGCAAAAAGCTTTCGATCGAGCCCGACGACCTCGTCATTCTGCTGGTGGTCACGATCCGCAAGACGCCCGACAACGGAGTCGAGGTATCGGGCAACCTGCGCGCGCCGCTGCTGATCGACACCGCCAAGCGCACCGGGGTCCAACACGTGCTTTCCAGCGAGACCTATCCGGTGCGCTATCCGATTTAGAGCGAGATGTGATGAGGTAGAACCATTCTGACGGAGCGCATTTGCGACAAGG
>JBHHZM010000176.1:0-5263 GCA_046758065.1 Alphaproteobacteria bacterium
ATGCCGGCCCTTCATTCAAGCGGCACCGGTCGACGCCGCACGCGCCGCTTCCCCGGCGCCGCGCGCTTCCGTGAGATAGGAGAGCGCGGCCGTCACGCCCGCAGCCTCATGCGGAACGCCGGCGAGCGCCAGACCCATTTCGACACCGGCGAGCGCGCCGGCGAGCGAAAGGTCGTTGAAGTCGCCGAGGTGGCCGATGCGGAAGAGCTTGCCCTTGACGCGCCCGAGACCGGTGCCGAGCGACATGTTGAAGGTATCGAGCACCGTCGCGCGGAAGGCGTCGGCGTCGTGGCCCTCGGGCATGAGGACGGCGGTGAGCGAGCTCGAGTACTCGGCCGGGTTACGGCAGAAAAGTTCGAGCCCCCAGGCGCGCACCGCCCGGCGCGTCGCCTCGGCGTGGCGGTCGTGGCGCGCGAACACGTTGACGAGCCCTTCTTCCTCGATCATGTCGAGCGCCTCGCGCAGCCCGTAGAGCAGGTTGGTCGCCGGGGTGTAGGGGAAGAAGCCCTTGTCGTTGTTGGCCAGCATCGGCCGCCAATCCCAGTACGAGCGGGCGAGGCGCGCGTTCTCACTCGCCCGGATCGCCCGGTCGCTCAGCGCGTTGAATCCGAGGCCGGGGGGCAGCATCAGTCCTTTCTGCGAGCAGCCGATCGCGACGTCGACCCGCCATTCGTCCATGCGGACGTCGATCGAGGCGAGCGACGAAATGGTGTCGATGAACAGCAGGGCGGGATGACGGGCCGCGCCCATGGCGCGTCGCACCGCGCCGATGCGGCTGGCGACCCCGGTCGAGGTCTCGTTATGGACCACGGCGACCGCCTTGACGGCGTGGCTTCCATCTTCGCGCAGTTTGTCCTCGACGATCGCCGGGTCGACCCCGCTGCGCCAATCGCCGGGCACGAAATCGACGTCGAGACCGAGGCGCTGCGCCATGTCCCGCCACAGCGTGGCGAAGTGTCCGGTCTCGAACATCAGCACGCGATCGCCCGGAGACAGCGTGTTGACCAGCGCCGCTTCCCAAGCGCCGGTGCCCGATCCGGGGAAGATGACGACCGGCCCCGAGGTCTTGAACACCCGTTTGAGGCGGTCGAGCAGTTCGTGGGTCAGATCGGCGAAACCGGGTCCGCGATGATCGACCGTCGGCGCGGCGAGCGCGCGCAAGATGCGGTCGGGCACGTTGGTGGGGCCGGGGATCTGCAGAAAATGGCGTCCGCTGGTGTCGGGCATCGGCCTGCGCTGCGTTTTTTCTTCGAGTCTCCTGCGGCCCACGGGTAGAAAACCGCCGAGCGGTTGCTATTATGCATACAATCCGGGGCGCATCAAGGATTTCAGTATTACACCAATTATCGTTAATGATAAAAAAATATTATAGAATAACATGTTAATATATTTTATTCGTGTATTACACGGAATATGCTGTCGTTGAAATTTGCATGCAAAATGATATGGTGACCGCGTGATCTCCGAGGGACAGGTTTCCGCGACCGCTCACATGGCTGCACCGATTGCCCGAACATCCGGCTCGCCCGTGCCTCCGGGCGACAGCGCGCTCGCCGCACGGCTTGCCCGCGCGCTCGAAGGCGAGGTGCTGTTCGACGCCTTCAGCCGCGGACGCTATTCGACCGATGCCTCGATCTATCAGATCGAGCCGCTTGGCGTGGTCGTGGCGAAGAGCGCGGCGGACATCGCCGCGGCCGTCGAAATCGCGCGCGAGGCGGGGGTTCCGGTGCTGCCGCGCGGCGCCGGCACCTCTCAGTGCGGTCAGACCGTGGGCGAGGCGCTGGTCGTCGATACCAGCAAGCATCTCGACCGGGTGCTCGACTTCGATGCGGAAGCGCGCACGGTGACGGTCGAACCCGGCGTCGTTCTCGACCGCCTCAACCGGTGGCTCGAACCTCACGGGTTGCAGTTCCCGGTCGACGTATCGCCGGCCAACCGCGCCACCATCGGCGGCATGGCCGGCAACAACAGTTGCGGCGCGCGCTCGATCCGCTACGGCAAGATGGTCGACAACGTGCGCGCCATCGACGCCGTGCTCGCCGACGGTTCGGCGCTGCGCTTCGCCGACGTGCCGGGCGATCTCCACGGGTTCGCGGCCGACGCCCGTTACCGCGATCTGGTGGAGCGTATGCGGGCGCTGGCCCGGCGCGAAGGCGGCGAGATCGCCGGACGGTTCCCCAGGCTCCTGCGCCGGGTCGGCGGCTACAACATCGACACGATCGATCCCGGCGGCCACAACATGGCCCATCTGCTGGTGGGGTCCGAAGGCACGCTTGGCTTTTTCACCCGCATCACCCTCGATCTCCAGCCGATCCCGCCGCACCGCGTCCTCGGGGTCTGCCACTTCCCGGACTTCCGCCGGGCGATGGAAGCGGTTAAGGCAATCGTCGAACTCGACCCCTCGGCGGTCGAACTCGTCGATCCGACGATGGTCAGGCTGGCCCGCGACATTCCCCGGTTCAGGGCCGCGGTCGATGCCTTCGTGCGCGGCGAGCCTGGCGCCCTCCTGCTCGTCGAGTTCGCCGGCGAAGAGGCCGGCGCGCAACGACGTCGTCTCGAGAAGCTGGTCGCGCTGATAGGCGAGCACGGGCTGCCCGGCGCGGTCGTCGCGCTCGTCGATGCGGATTCCCAGCGGGCGATCTGGGAGGTGCGCAAGGCCGGCCTCAATATCCTGATGTCGATGAAGGGCGACGGCAAGCCGGTCTCGTTCATCGAGGACTGCGCGGTATCGCTCGAAGACCTTCCCGATTACACCGAACGGCTCAACGAAATCTTCCGGACCCACGGCGTGCACGGCACCTGGTACGCGCACGCTTCGGTCGGCACGCTGCACGTGCGCCCCGTGCTCAACATGAAGGACGGGAGCGACGTGGCCAAGATGCGCGCCATCGCCGAGCAAGCCTTTGGCATGGTGCGCGCCTACAAGGGCTCGCATTCGGGCGAGCACGGCGACGGCATCCTGCGCTCGGAGTTCCACGAGGCGATGTTCGGGTCCCGCATCGTCCGCGCCTTCGAGGAGGTCAAGCAGAGCTTCGATCCCGAGGGCCTGTTCAACCCGGGCAAGATCGTCCATCCGCTGCGCATGGACGACCGCGCGTTGTTCCGTTTCAAGCCCGGTTACGCGCCGCACCCGCCTGCCGCCGCGCTCGACTGGTCGGCGTGGGGCGGCTTCGCCGGCGCCGTCGAGATGTGCAACAACAACGGCGCCTGCCGCAAGTGGGACGCGGGCGTGATGTGCCCGTCGTACCGCGCCACCCGCGACGAACGCCACCTCACGCGCGGGCGCGCCAACAGTCTCAGGCTGGCGCTCAGCGGGCAGCTCGGGCCGGACGCCTTCACCTCGGACGAGATGTACCAAACGATGGCGCTCTGCGTCGGCTGCAAGGGCTGCCGGCGCGAGTGTCCGACCGGCGTCGACATGGCGCGCATGAAAATCGAGTTCCTGCACCACTACCGCCGGCGCCACGGACTGCCCCTGCGCGACCGTCTGATCGCCTATCTGCCGCGTTACGCGCCTTGGGCCGCGCGCTTTTCCGGCCTCGCCAATCTGCGCGACCGTGTGCCGGGGCTTGCGCTATTGAGCGAGCGCCTGCTCGGTCTGAGCGCGCGCCGCGCCCTGCCGCGCTGGCGACGCGACGCCTTCCGGCCGCCCCGCGAGGCGGCGGGGGAGGGGCCGGAGGCGGTGCTGTTCGCCGATACCTTCAACACCTGGTTCGAGCCCGAAAATGTCCGCGCTGCGCTCGCCGTGCTTGGTCGAGCGGGCTATCGCGTGCATGTCGCCCGGGGCCCCGACGGCGAACGCCCGCTGTGCTGCGGGCGCACCTTTCTCGCCGCCGGTCTGGTCGACGAGGCGCGCGCCGAAGCGCGCCGCACGCTCGATGCGCTGCGGCCTTTCGTTGCTCGCGGCGTGCCGGTTATCGGCCTCGAGCCCTCCTGTCTCGGCAGTTTCCGCGACGAGTTCGCGGCGCTGTTGCCCGGCGAAACCGGCGCGCTGGCCGACGGTGCGCTGCTGTTCGAGGAGTTCCTGGCGCGCGAGGCCGCCGCGGGCCGGCTCGCCCTGCGCCTCGCCCCCGTCGCGGCGAAGCGGGCGCTGGTTCATGGCCACTGCCATCAGAAGGCCCTCGACATGTTCGCGGCGACCGCCCGGGTGCTCGCGATGGTTCCCGGCCTCGCGGTGGAAACGGTGGCGGCGGGCTGCTGCGGCATGGCGGGCGCCTTCGGCTACGAGGCCGAGCACTTCGACGTCTCGATGGCGATGGCCGAGATCGCTCTGCTGCCGACGGTTCGCGACGCCGATCCCGGCACGCTCGTCGTCGCCGACGGCGTGAGCTGCCGCCATCAGATCCGCGACGGCACCGGGCGCGAGGCGCTGCACGCCGCGCGCGTGCTCGAATCAGCGCTCCCCGGGGATGAGGACTGAATGGGAAGAGCGGACATGGACGGCATGGCGGCCGCGCCGGCGGTTGCGGAACCGGTTGGCGGGCGCAGTCTGCACGACGCGGTCGTCGACCGGGTGCGCGAGATGATCCTCGACGGCGAGCTGCCGGCGGGCGGCCGCGTGCCCGAGCAGGCGCTGTGCGCGCGGCTCGGCGTGTCGCGCACGCCGCTGCGCGAGGCGTTCAAGGTGCTCGCCTCGGAAGGCCTGCTCGAACTCAGGCCCAACCGGGGCGCGCGGGTGACGCGGCTGACCCGGCGCGACGTCGAGGAGATGTTCGAGGTCATGGGCGCGCTCGAATCGCTTGCCGGCGAACTCGCCTGCCGCAAGGCGAGCGACGCCCAGATCGCCGAAGTCCGGGCCGTCCATTACGAAATGCTGGCGCAGCACGCGCGCGGCGATCTCGGCGCCTATTTCCGGCTCAACCAGGAAATCCACCGGCGGATCCTCGAAGCGGCCGACAACGCGACCCTCGCCGCTGCCGCCGAAGGGCTCGGCGCGCGCATCCGCCGGGCGCGTTACCAGGCGAACCTGTCGCGCGAACGCTGGGATCGGGCGGTGGTCGAGCACGGCGAAATCCTCGCCGCGCTCGAGGCGCGCGACGGTCCCCGCCTCGCCGCGCTGCTCAAGGCGCACCTCGCCAACAAGTGCGTGGTGGTCATCGCCGCGATCGAGGCCGAGGCGAGGGAAGGGCCGGGCCGGCCAGGGTGAGGCGCGGCGTTAGAGCGGTTCCCGGTTGGTAGGAATCAATTTGATGGGTGCAAATCGGCTCAGTCGGCCAGGCGCGGCGCGCCGCGCGATGCCGGCGCATCGGGCAAGCGGCGCAAC
>JBHHZM010000177.1:0-5260 GCA_046758065.1 Alphaproteobacteria bacterium
GCGACGCCTTCGTAGGTCAGCGTGCCCGAGCGCGAGACGATGCCGATCGCGCCCCGCACGTGGATGTGCCCCGGCATGATACCGATCTTGCAGGCGTCGGGCGTGATCACGCCCGGACAGTTGGGGCCGACAAGACGCGTCTTCGAGCCCCTGAGCGCGCGCTTGACCCGCACCATGTCGAGCACCGGGATGCCTTCGGTAATGCAGACGACGAGCGGCACTTCGGCGTCGATCGCCTCGAGGATGGCGTCGGCGGCGAACGGCGGCGGGACGTAGACGGCCGAGGCGTCGGCGCCGGTGGCTGCGCGCGCCTCGGCGACCGTATCGAACACCGGCAGATCGAGATGCGTCGTTCCGCCCTTGCCCGGGGTGACGCCGCCGACCATCCGGGTTCCGTAAGCGACCGCCTGCTCCGAATGGAAGGTGCCCTGCGAGCCGGTGAAGCCCTGGCAGATGACCCTGGTCTCGGCGTCGATGAGAACGGCCATCAGGCGGCCTCCTCGACGGCCTTGACGATTTTTTCGGCGGCGTCCGCGAGGTTGTCGGCAGAGACGATGGGCAGGCCCGAATCGACGAGGATGCGCTTGCCCAGTTCGACGTTGGTGCCTTCGAGCCGGACCACCAGCGGAACGTGCAGGCTGACCTCGCGCGCCGCGGCAACGACGCCTTCGGCGATCACGTCGCAGCGCATGATGCCGCCGAAAATGTTGACCAGGATGCCTTCGACGTTGGGGTCCGAAAGAATCAGCTTGAACGCCGCGGTGACCCGTTCGCGCGTCGCGCCGCCGCCGACGTCGAGGAAGTTGGCGGGCTCGCCGCCGTAAAGCTTGATGATGTCCATGGTCGCCATGGCGAGGCCCGCGCCGTTGACCATGCAGCCGATGGCGCCGTCGAGCTTGACGTAGTTGAGGTCGTGCTTCGAGGCCTCGAGTTCGCGCGGGTCCTCCTCGCCCTCGTCGCGCATCTCGGCGACGTCCTTGTGGCGGAACAGCGCGTTGTCGTCGAAGTTCATCTTGGCGTCGAGCGCGATCACCGCGCCGTCGCCGGCGACCACCAGCGGGTTGATCTCGATCAGGCTGGCATCCTTGGCGAGGAAGGCCGCATAAAGACCGGCAAGAAACTTCACCGCCGCCGAGACCTGCTTGCCCTCGAGGCCGAGCCCGAAGGCGATCTTGCGGGCGTGGAACGGTTGCAGCCCGACCGCCGGATCGATCGCGACCTTGAGGATCTTCTCAGGGTTGCGCGCCGCCACCTCCTCGATTTCCATGCCGCCCTCGGTCGAGGCCATGACGGTCACGCCGCCCCCCGCCCGGTCGACCAGCATGCCGAGGTAGAGCTCGCGGGCGATGTCGCAGCCTTGCTCGACGTAGACGCGCTTGACCACCCGGCCTTCGGGACCGGTCTGATGCGTCACCAGCGTCATGCCGAGCATGTCGCGCGCCACCGCCGCGACCTCGTCGAGCGTGCGCACGAGCTTGACGCCGCCGCCCTTGCCGCGGCCGCCGGCGTGGATCTGCGCCTTGACCACCCAGACCGGACCGCCGAGATCGCGCGCCGCCGCCTCGGCCTCCTCCGCCGTGTAGGCGATGCGCCCGCGGGGCACGGCGACGCCGTATGCGGCGAGGAGCCCTTTCGCCTGATACTCGTGGATGTTCATCGGATTTTGACTGAAGCCCGCCCGAACCGCGGCTGGTTCTTACTCCGGTTGGTACGAGTTGTAATTCACTCGGAATTGCGGCGCAACCTGTTAGGTGCCGAAGAATCCTGAATTTTTCGTGACGACGGGCTAGAGCTTGACCGCCTCGACGAGCTCGCGCACCGCGGCGACCGAGTCGTCGAACATCGCGCGCTCTTCCGCATCGAGCTCGATTTCGACGACGCGTTCGACCCCGCCCGCGCCGATCACCACCGGCACCCCGATGAACAGGCCGTCGACCCCGTACTCGCCGGAGAGATGGGCGGCGCAGGGCAGCACCCGCTTCTTGTCCTTGAGATAGGCCGCGGCCATCTCGATCGCCGAGGACGCCGGCGCGTAGTACGCCGAGCCGGACTGCAGGAGCGCGATGATCTCGGCGCCGCCGTCGCGGGTGCGCTGTATGATGGCGTCGAGCCGTTCCTGCGTCGTCCAGCCCATCTTGACGAGGTCGGGGATGGGAATGCCGGCGACCGTCGAGTAGCGCGCGAGCGGCACCATGGTGTCGCCGTGACCGCCGAGGACGAAGGCGGTGACGTCCTCGACCGAAACCCCGAACTCCTCGGCGAGAAAGTAACGGAAGCGCGCCGAATCGAGAATGCCCGCCATGCCGACGATCTTGTGCGTCGGGACACCCGAGATCTTCTGCAGCGCCCAGACCATGGCGTCGAGCGGGTTGGTGATGCAGACGACGAAGGCTTCGGGGCAGTGCGTCCGGATGCCCTTGCCGACGGCGCGCATCACCGAGGTGTTGACCGAAAGCAGGTCGTCGCGGCTCATCCCCGGCTTGCGCGGCACCCCGGCGGTGACGATGACCACCTCGGCGTCCGCGATGCCGGCGTAGTCGTTGGCGCCCTCGATCCGGGCATTGAAGCCCTCGATCGGCGAACTCTCGACGAGATCGAGCGCCTTGCCCTGCGGCAGGCCCTCGACGATGTCGAAGATGACGATATCGCCGAGCTCCTTGAGCCCGGCGAGATGGGCGAGCGTGCCGCCGATGTTGCCGCCGCCGAGAAGCGCGATTTTGCTGCGTGCCATGAGGTCGATCCCCTGCCTGATGCGTGTCCCGCCTTGGCGAGGGTACTACCGCCATTCGTCCGTCGCCGCAAGGGGCGGCGCGGGTCGCGGGATCGTCAAGCGCCGGCGCGGCACTCCGAACGTTTTGCATTTCACTTGCGCCGCGTTCGACTGCACTCCTGCTCATCGAACGGGAGACCATGATGAACACGCGCTTCGGGGGACTCATCCTGGCAATCGCCGTTTTCGCCGGCGCAAACCTCGCGCCGCACGCCGCCGCAGCGCTCGGGTTCAGCCGTATCATCGCGTTCGGCGACAGCCTGACCGACAACGGCAATTTCTTCGCCGCGACGGGCGACACCCAGCCGCCGAGCCCGCCTTATTTCGAGGGGCGTTTTTCGAACGGACCGGTGTGGGTCGAAGGCCTGGCGGCTTCGATCGGCGTCGCGCTCGACGATTTCGCCGTCGGCGGCGCGCTTACCGGACGCGACAACGAAAACGACGACCCCTCCATCCCGGCCGCGTTTCCCGGACTGCTCGACGAGATCGACACTTTCGTCGCCCTCAATCCGGGCGGCGGTCCCGCCGATGCGCTCTACGTGGTCTGGGCGGGTGCCAACGACCTGCTGGCGCCGTTCAGCGATGCGGCGGCGGTGATCACGGGCGCGATGGTCAACATTGCGACCGCCATCGGCACGCTCGTCGTGGCCGGGGCGCAGCACTTCCTGGTGCCCAACATGGCCGACCTCGGGCTCACGCCGCTGGCCGGCGCCCTCGGCGTCTCCGCCCAGCTCACCGCCCTGAGCGCGGCGTTCAACACGGCGCTCGACGGCACGCTCGCGAGCCTCGGCGTCGATTTCCGGGTGCTCGACGTGTTCGGCCTGATGAATACCGTTATCGGCGATCCGGGGGCCTTCGGACTGACGAACGTAACGATGCCCTGTCTCGATCTCGCCGGCCCTAGCGTCTGCGCCGATCCCGCCGGGTATTTCTTCTGGGACCCGATCCACCCGACCGCCGTGGCCCATACCCTGCTGGCCGACGCCGCCCGCGCCGTCATACCCGAACCCGGCAGCCTGCTCATTCTCGGCGCCGGCCTGGTCGCCATGCTGTCGCTCCGCCGCCGGCGGCGTGCGGCCTGAGCGCGGCGCGACCGGGGAGACGTGATGCCATGACCGACGCCTCTTCCATGCCGTGGCGCCGCGACCGCGGCCGGGCCGATGCCGGCGTGTTGCGCCCGCTCGCGCCGAACCGCCGGGCGCGATTCTCCGCAAGCCTTCCGCGGGCGGCGATCAAGCGCGCCTTCGACATCGTCGCGAGCGCCGCGCTCGTCGTCTTCACCCTGCCGCTGCTCGCCGCCGTCGGGCTCGCCGTCCGCCTCGACGGTCCGGTATTCCACCGTCAGGAGCGCGTCGGCCTCGGTCTCGACCTCGCCATTCTGTGGCGCACGGCGGTCATGGTCTTCTCGCCCGGTCGGGCCGCAGACGCCGTCGCCCGACCGGCCGTGTCCGCCCCCTTCTAGCACTCCCGTCCCCCGACCTCCCTGACTGGGGCGGCCCTCGGGTCGCCTCTTTTCTTTACCGCCGCCGCGCGGCCTCTCACGTCAGGTGCGGGGCGGCGAGATAAGCCTCGGACGGCATTTCGTGGCGCCGCGAGACCGTGCGGGCGACGTGCGCGGCGGCCTCGGGATAGAGCGCCCCGGGCTCGGCCGCGCCCGAACAGACGAGCTTGACCCGGTGTTCGTAGAGCGCGTCGATCAGGGTGACGAAGCGCAGCGCCGCGTTGCGATTGCCGGCCGCGAGCCTGGGCACGCCGCTCAGGACCACCGTGTGATAGTGCCCGGCGATGGCGAGGTAGTCGGCGGCGCCCAGCGGTTTTCCCGGTATTAGGTAGCAAACGCACCAAGCTATCTAGTGCCGGGGAGACTCGGCAAAAGTGAAAATACAAGGCATTATCTGCTGCCATGAGATTGACCAATGGCAGAATTATCGGCTCGCTTTTTGTCGCGGGCGGTTGGCTCATTGCTGGTGTGCGAGCTGTGCTTGATATCATCGGCTACGCCACGATCCCCGAAGATACGCAGGTTGCTTCGGGATTATTGCGACAATTTTTACTCTGGGTGCTTTCTCTGCCCTGGTGGGTTCCCTGGGGTTTTGCATTAATCGCGGCAATTGCTTTGATTGTGGTGTCTTGGCCGCGCGGATCGGCAGGACGCAGTGAAACACCCGAAAAGGAATCCCCTGAGCCGAAATACGCCAGCCCGTTTGCTGGAAAAACTCCAGCCCCGCCGGAGACAATCCCGCAGCGTTTCATTGAGGTTATTGACAGGGATGACAATGAAATTGCGAGTAGGATACGTTTACATGCAATCCCTAAGCCAATCCAGATTCATAGATGCTTGGAAACCCCAGATCCATATTTAAATATTACTGTGTTTTTATGGAATAATTCAGTATATGAACTAGAATTTGTATCGCTAAACGGTGGATTTTCTTAGGGGCTGTCCCAGATCCTGAAAGGATTTAGGATGGTGGGATGCGCTTAAAGGGT
>JBHHZM010000178.1:0-5119 GCA_046758065.1 Alphaproteobacteria bacterium
GAGCCGCCGTTGCAGCGGCTCGAGTTTACAGGGAGGCTTCAGAAAGTCCGGAGAACACACCAGGGATCGGGGGGATCCAAGGCGTGACGTGAAAACTAGTCTCCGTTCCTTAAAATATGGTTAACGGAATCTAACTTGGTAAATTTTTTTCGCCATCGTCGGATTTTTTCGGGAAACACGGTTGGCGGAGGCGTGTGAAAGTGGTGGAAACGTTGGTTTTTCTTGCGGTCCTCGGCGCCTTCGCGCTGCCGCTTCTGCACGTCGCACTGTCGCCGCGCGGCGGCCCTTTCGTTCGGGCGCCCGGCGCCCGTTGTCCGTTCGGCCCGCGCACCGGATGGCTGGTGCTGGTGCTGCTGCTCGGGCCTCTCGGCTGGCTGCTCTACATGCTGCGCCGGCGGACGATATCTTTGCCCGCATCTTTGCCCACCCGATCGCGCGCGCCGGGCGACGACCGGCTAGCCCCGTCGAACAGGGAGGACGCATGAACAACTTCTCGCTGATGGCCCGCTTCAACGCCTGGATCAACGGCCGGCTGTACGAATCGGTCGCGGGCCTTTCGGACGACGCCTACCGGAACGACCGCAAAGCGTATTTCGGCTCGGTGCACAACACCCTCAATCATCTTCTCGTCGTCGACCGGCTGTGGACCGGTCGCATCGAAGGCGTCGACCGCGGGGTCCGCGCGCTCGACGAGATTCTATACGACGACTTCGCGGGCCTGCGCGCGGCGCGCGCGGCTGAGGACGATCGCATGATCGCCTTCGTCGACGGGTTGGACGCCGCGCGGCTGCGCGCGCCGGTGCGCTACCGCCGGATGCTCGGCACCGGCGAGCAGGTGACCCGCTGCGACCATATCCTGCTGACGCTGTTCAACCACCAGACCCACCACCGCGGCCAGGTCCATTGCATGCTGACCCAGTCGGGCGTCGTCCCGCCGCCGCTCGATCTGGTCTACTTTCTCGAGGAAATCGGCCTAAGCTGACGCGCGCCCGATTAGTCGCAGCGCCGCACTGTGAGTCCCTCGGGCAACGCCGTCCGGGCATCGCCGCAGGCGGCGGCGAGTTGAGACTGGGTCAGGCCCCGGGCTTCCGCCAGGTTGGCGCCGCTCAGGTCGGCGCCGTCGAGATCGGCATCGGCAAGCGCGGCGCGCTCGAAATTCGCCCTGTCGAGCACCGTGCCGCGCAGGCTGGCGCCGACCAGCACCGCGCGTTCGAGGCTGGCGTGTCGCAGGTCGACGCCGTCGAGCGAGGCGCCGGCGAGGTTGGCGCGATCGAGGATGGCGCGGCGCAGATCGGCGCCGTCGAGGCGGGCGTCGCCGAGATCGGCCCGGGTCAGGTTCGCGCCGCGCATGACCGTGCCGCGCAGATCCGCCCCGACGAGGCGCGCCCGCTCGAGAACGGCGAATTCGAGCGTGGCGCCGTGGAGGCGGGCGCCGCTGAGATCGGCTTTTTCGAGCGAGGCGGCGCCGAGCTTGCTGTCGATCAAGGTCGCCGCGGCGAGATCGGTTTTTGCGAGGTTGCTGCGGCGGAGGTTGGCGCGCGTCAGGTCCGCGCCGTGGAGGTTCGCCTTTTCGAGGTCGGCGCCCGTGAGGTCGATGTCCGCGAGCCGCGCTCCGCTGAGGTCGGCTTTCGCGAGGCGCGCGCCGCTCAGGTCGGCGCCTTCGAGGCCGACGTGGCTCAGATCGCAGCCCGCACAGGCGCGCGTCGTCATCAGCGCCTCGAGCACCTCCGGCGTCACCGCCGACGCGGCCGGGGCAAGGACGAACACACCCATGACGGCCAGCGCCGCGATACCCTGCCACAGCTCCCAATTCATGGCGTTCCCCGACGCTGCAGGACGGCGCATTACTTGTGAAAGACCGATCGGGCGTCGCTCAGCGCCGCCTGCTTGACGGCGATGTCGGCCTTGACGCGGGCAATTTCCGCTTCGAGTTCGACGATGTACGCGTTGAGCTGTTCGATCGACATGTCCTCAAGATTTCGTGGCCGGGGTTTGACCTTGCGTGGCAGCAGCTCCTCTTCGTCCATCGTCCGCCTCCGGGTTCAGCGGTTGCGCAGTATAGGCGCTCGCGTCTCTCCGGGGTAGCGTCAGTAGCCCAACTTGGGGCGCACCCGGTTTCTGAGCGGTCGCCCGTCGAGATACCGGCCGAGGTTGTCGAAGAAGAGATCGAGGGTGAGCGGCACGTAAGACACGTCGTCGTCGGACGAAACGTGCGGCGTCATGATCAGGTTGGGGGTGCGCCACAGCGGCGAGTCGGGCGGCAGCGGCTCGGGGTCGAAAACATCGAGCACCGCGCCGGCGAGCGTGCCGGCGCGAAGCTTGTCGGCGAGCGCCGCGTAGTCGACGACCTGGGCGCGGCTCATGTTGACGAGCCCGGCAGAGGGTTTGAGCAGATCGAGCCGGCGGCGGTCGATCAGGCCGCGCGTCTCGGACGTGAGCGGCGTGGTGACGACCACGAAGTCGGCTTGCGGCAGCAGCGCATCAAGCGCCTCGGGACGGTGCATCTCGTCGACCCCGCGCGCCGGCCGGCCGTGACGGCGCAGGCCGACGACGCGCAGTCCGAGCTGTTTCGCCCGGCGCGCGACCGCGCCGCCCATCCGGCCAACGCCGACGATCAACAGCGTCTTGCCCGCCGCCGGCGTCGAGTAGACCGGCTCGAAGCGCGCCTCGCGCTGGCGGGTATGGAACGCCGGCATGGCGTTGTTGAGCATGAGGATCGCCATCAGGCCGTATTCGCCCGCCTTGGGCGCGTGCACGCCGCGGTTGTTGACCAGCGTCACGCCCGGCGGCAGCCAGTCGAGCGGCACGAGATGTTCGATGCCGGCGCCGATGACGTGGACCCACTTGAGCCTCGGCGCCCGCGCGGCGAGATCGTCGGTCGGCAGGTCCCAGGTCAACAGCGCCTCCGCCGTGCGCATCGAGCGGGCGAAGCTGTCGAGGTCCCAGTCGATGGTGGCGTCGATGCGGCGCGCGAGCGCGGGATGGCGGGCCTCGGCCGCCTTCCAGCGCTCGGGCGTAACGCGAAAGACGAACTCGCCGGAACGGTTGTTCTTGACGTGAACGTGGACCCTGCGGCCGGCGTCGGCCTGCGATGTCATCGTCTTGCCTTCCCTGCGCTCTCCCTCCGCGTCATCATAACGAAAGCGAATCCGGCCTTTCAACGACGCACGGGCTGGGGCAGAGTACGGCGCGCGCCGGAAAATGCCCGAACCGGGAGAGCCTTTATGACCGATACCCTGCCCGCCACCATGACCGCCATCGAAATCCCGGAGCCCGGCGGCCCCGAGGCGCTGGCGCCGGCCGAACGGCCGGTTCCCGAGCCCGCGTTCGGCGAGCTTCTCGTCAAGGTCGAGGCGGCCGGGATCAACCGGCCCGACCTGCTGCAGCGCACCGGCGGTTATCCACCACCGCCCGGCGCCTCCGACATCCCGGGTCTCGAAATCGCCGGCACGGTGGCGGCACTCGGCCCCGGTGTGCAGGGCTGGCAGCCGGACGACAGGGTCTGCGCGCTGGTCGCCGGCGGCGGCTATGCCGAGTACTGCGCGGCTCCGGCGCCGCAGTGCCTGCCGGTGCCGCAGGGTTTCGACATGGTTCGCGCCGCGGCGCTGCCCGAGACCTTCTTCACGGTCTGGACCAACGTCTTCCAGCGCGCGCGCCTTGAGGGCGGCGAGCGCTTCCTGGTGCACGGCGGATCGAGCGGCATCGGCACCACGGCGATCCAGATCGCCGCCGCGCGCGGCGCCCGCGTCTTCGCCACCGCCGGCTCGGCCGAGAAGTGCGCCGCCTGCGAGCGCCTCGGCGCCGAGCGCGCCATCAACTACCGCGAGGAGGACTTCGTCGAGGTGGTGAAGCAGGCGACCGGCGGCGCCGGTGTCGACGTCATCCTCGACATGGTCGGCGGCGATTACATCGCCCGCGACATCAAGGCCTTGCGCCCGGACGGACGGCTCGTGTTCATCTCCTTTCTCGGCGGCAGCCGGGTCGAGATCGACTTCCTGCCGCTGATGCTCAAGCGCATCACCGTTTCGGGCTCGACGCTGAGACCGCGGAGCATCGAGTTCAAGGGCGTCATCGCGGACGAGCTCAGGGCCGAGGTCTGGCCGCTGCTCGACGCCGGCCGCATCGCGCCGGTGATCGATTCGACCTTTCCGCTCGCCGACGCGGCCGAAGCGCACCGGCGCCTGGAAGCGGGTGCGCATATCGGCAAGATCGTGCTCACGGTATGAGCGCGCCGCGCCGGACCTTAAGGCATTGCGCGCAGATACCGAATACGCATATATCGGGAGAACCGTTCACTCGCGCCGCCGCTTGCCCGACCGGCGGCGCGCGAAAGAATCTTTAGCCGTCCCGCAAGGGATCGAGGAGGACCGATGGCGCAGCCGCTGATGCCCAAGGCCACTGCCGTGTGGCTGGTCGACAATACGACGCTCACCTTCGATCAGATCGCCGACTTCTGCGAGATGCATTCGCTCGAAGTGCAAGCCATCGCCGACGGTGAGGTCGCCGTCGGCATCGTCGGTCTCGATCCCGTCGCCAACGGCCAAGTCACCCGCGAGGAGATCGAGCGTTGCCAGGCCGACCCGAGCGCCCGTCTGGTGATGACCGAGGCGCGCGAGTTGCCCGCGGTCAAAGGCCGCAAGACGCGCTATACCCCGGTCTCGAAGCGCGGCGACAAGCCCGACGCGATCGCCTGGTTCCTGCGCAGTCATCCCGAACTCACCGATCCCCAAATCACCAAGCTGATCGGCACCACCAAGAACACGATCCGGGCGGTGCGTGATCACACCCACTGGAATAGCCCGAATATCAAGCCGCGCGACCCGGTGCTGCTCGGACTTTGCTCGCAGACCGAGCTCAACGCCGCGATCGCGCGCGCCGCGAAGGAGGGCCGCATCTCGCCGGACGCGATCGAGACGGAGACCAAATCATCGCTCGTCCGGGCGGCGGACGCCAAGCCGGTCCCCGAGACCGGCCCGCTGGGCGAACCCGGCGGGTTCGGCGGCCCCTGATTGATTGCCCGCGATCGATCGGCCCGTGCGACGCAAGGCCGGTTCGACGGACGACGAACGATGAGCAGCGCGGCGCGGGAAAACCCTTTCGAGGCGGGTCTGGCGCGCAC
>JBHHZM010000179.1:0-5083 GCA_046758065.1 Alphaproteobacteria bacterium
TGCGCGCGGGCCACCCCCACCCGGGCGCGGAAAATTCGCATATCGCCCCCCCCCCCCCGCAGCGGGGGGGGGGGACATGAATGCCGGATGAACGGCGCGTTCAGGCGCCGTTAAGCGGTTCCGGCTAGACTGGCGGGCGGAAGGCGTTCCGCGTTCCGCAACCCGAACCGAACCGTGCCGCCGGCGGTGTGACCCCTTGCTCCGACGGCATCGCCACGGTCGCCGGATCGCGAAGTGCGAAAGGGCCCTTGCGGCCTTTCGCCTCGCGGCGTTCCGGGACGCGCCCGGACGGAGCGCGCCGCCTTCCACCATGACGCGACGGACGCTCGCTTCGGCGATCGGCGGATCGTTCGGGGCGGCGGACGTCGCGAGGAGACGGAAAACGGAGACTGACCGAATGACATTTCGCATTTGCGCTTTCATCGCGACCCTCGCCGGCGTCGTCCTGATTTCGGGCGTCGGCCATGCCGACCCCGCGCGCGACGCCATCCTTCAGGGGTTCGCGGCGCAGGCCAAGGCGGCGAATCCCGGCTTCAAGGCGTTCTCGGCCGCGCGCGGCATGAGCCTGTTTCATTCGAAGCACAACGGCGGCAAGCCCGAGACCCCGTCGTGTTCGACCTGCCACACCGCCGATCCCCGCAATGTCGGACAGACCCGCGCCGGCAAGGCGATCGAGCCGATGGCGGTGTCGAGGACCCCGACCCGGTTCACCGATCCGCGCAAGGTCGCCAAGTGGTTCCGCCGCAACTGCAAGAGCGTTCTGGGACGCGAATGCACGGCGCAGGAAAAAGGCGATTTCATTACCTTCATGTCGGGTCTCTGAGACGGTTTTCCGAACGACGGTCCGATCCCAACAGGAGTTTTCCCATGCGTTACGTTCTGATTTTGTCGGCCGTGTTCGGCCTGCTGATGGTCATGGTCCAGGCCACGGCCCGGGCGGAAGAGCTCGAACCGCTGCTTCCCGCGTCCGACCCGGTGGTCAAGAAGGAGTGCGGCGCGTGTCACATGGCCTATCGCGCCCATTGGCTGCCCGCGGACGCGTGGCGGCGAATCATGGTGAACCTCGACAATCACTTCGGCGAGAACGCGAGCCTCACGCCCGATCTGCGCGGCAAGATCACCGCGTATCTGGTCGCCCATGCGGGCAAGCCGGGCGGCGAGGTGCTCCGCATCACCGAGACGCGGTGGTGGAAGCGCCGGCATTCGGGCGAGGTTTCAGAAAGCCAGTGGGCGCGCGCCGGTTCTCCGGCGAACTGCGCGGCCTGCCACGGCGTCAAGCAAAAGAAGGGCTTCTTCGAAAGCCTGTTCGGCGACGACGACGAGGAATAAGGCGCTTTGGCGCGCCGCGGCGCGGCGCCATTCCTGTTGCCCGTCGGTCGCGGATCAACTAGCCTGAAACCGAGTCAAAACCGCAAAAATCCATAATTCACGGGGAGATTGCGATGCGCTTTCACAGCATGATACTTGCCGCCGGTGCGGCGCTGGTGATCGCCGCCGGGTCCGTCGCCACGGCCGACGCCAAGACGTTCCGATACGCCTTTCAGGGCGACGCCCAGTCGCTCGATCCGCATGGCCTGAACGAGACTTTCACCCTCGGTTTTCTGGGCAACGTTTACGAGGGCCTTGCGGCGTACGACGGAAATCTCAAGCTGATCCCGGCGCTGGCCGAATCCTGGGAGACGCTGTCGCCGACCAAATGGCTCTTCAGACTGCGCAAGGGCGTCAAGTTCCACAACGGCGACGACTTCACCGCCGACGATGTCATTTTCTCCTGGAAGCGCACCCTGACCGAAGGTTCGGACCAGAAGGTCCGGGGTTCGCTCATCAAGGCGATCCGCAAGATCGACGATCACACCATCGAGGTGGAAACGCCCCGGCCGACGCCGACCCTGGCGCGCGAGCTGGTATGGCTTTACATCATGGACAAGGAATGGGCCGAAGCCAACAACACGGTCGAAGCGGAAAGCCCGAAGAGCGCCGAGACCTCGGGCAAGTTCGCCAGCCTGCACGAGAACGGCACCGGTCCCTTCGCCATCGTCGAGCGCCAGCCCGACGTGCGCTCGGTGTTCAAGCGTGTCGACGGCTACTGGAAGAAGATCAAGTCGAACGTCGACGAGGTCGTGTTCACGCCGATTTCGCAGGACGCGACGCGGGTCGCGGCGCTGATCTCGGGCGAGCTCGACCTGGCCTATCCCATCCCGGTGCAGGACTGGGACCGGCTGAAGCGCGCCGACGGCGTATCGCCGCTGACCGGACCGGAAGCGCGCACGATCTTCCTCGGCATGGATCAGCAGCGCGACGAGTTGCGCTACTCGAACGTCAAGGGCAAGAACCCGTTCAAGGACGTCCGGGTGCGCAAGGCCTTCGCCCACGCCATCAACCTCGATGCGATCAAGGAGAAGGTCATGCGCGGCGCCTCGACCCCCACCGGGCTGATGGTCGCGCCGCAGATCAACGGGTTCAATCCGGCGCTCAACACCCCCTATGACTACGACCCGGAGAAGGCCAAGCATCTCCTGGCCGAGGCCGGTTATCCCGGCGGCTTCGAGGTGACCATGGACTGCCCCAACAACCGCTACGTCAACGACGAACGCATTTGTCAGGCGGTCGCGGGGATGCTGGCCAAGGTCGGCGTCAAGGTCGATCTGCTGGCGCAGCCGAAGTCGAAGTACTTCGCCAAGGTCCTGGCGCAAAACGACTACGACACCAGCTTCTACCTCTTGGGTTGGACGCCGGGTTCGATCGATTCGCACAACGTTCTGCAAAACCTGCTCGCCTGCCGGAATTCGGAGACCAAGGCGGGGCAGTTCAACCTCGGCGGTTACTGCAATCCCAAGGTTGACGCTCTGGCCGACAGGGTCGCCGGAGAGACCGATCCGGCGAAACGTCAGTCGCTGATCGACGAGGCGTTCTCGATCCACAAGGCCGAGGTCGGGCATATTCCGCTGCATCAGCAGCCCTTGTCGTGGGGTGTGCGCGACGGCGTCAGCGTGGCGCAGCGCGCCGACAACGTGCTCGATTTCCGCAACGTCGTCCTGCCGTAAGGACTGATTAGCCCCGGCGCCGGTCCTGAGCGGGACCGGCGCCGGGACGTTCCCGCCCAGCGCCGGGACGGTAACCTCGCCCGATGGTCGCGTTCGTCATCCGCCGATTGTTGCAGTCGGTCATGGTCATGCTGACCGTGGCGTTGATTGCCTTTGGACTGTTCCGCTATGTCGGCGATCCGATCAACAACATGGTGGGGCAGGACACCTCGGCGGAGGAACGGGCGACGCTGCGCGAAGAGCTCGGCCTGAACGATCCCTTCGCGGTGCAGTTCGGCCGCTTCGTCTACAACGCCGTACAGGGTAAATTCGGGATTTCGTACCGGCATCGCCGGCCGGTCGAGGAACTGATCGCCGAACGCCTGCCCGCGACCCTCGAACTCAGCATCATCGCCGCCGTGATCGCGCTGGTGATCGGCTTGCCGATGGGCGTCTACACCGGGCTCAGGCGCGAAGGCTTTCTGTCGCGGCTATTCATGACGCTGTCGCTGATCGGGGTCTCGCTGCCGACGTTTCTCATCGGCATCCTGCTGATTCTGTTTTTCGGGGTCATCCTGCGATGGTTGCCGACTTTCGGTCGGGGCGACGTCGTTCAACTGGGCTGGTGGTCGACCGGACTGCTGACGACGTCCGGCCTCAAGGCGATCATCATGCCGTCGTTCACGCTGGCCCTGTTCCAGATGACGCTGATCATGCGGCTGGTGCGCTCGGAGATGCTCGAGGTGCTCCGGACCGACTATATCAAGTTCGCCCGCGCCCGCGGCCTGACCAACCGCGCCATAAATTTCGGTCACGCGCTCAAGAACACCCTGGTGCCGGTGATCACGATTACCGGACTGCAACTCGGATCGATCATCGCGTTCGCGATCATCACGGAAAGCGTCTTTCAGTGGCCGGGCATGGGGCTCTTGTTCATTCAGGCGATCAACGAGGTCGATATCCCGGTGATGGCGGCGTACCTCTGCATGATCGCGCTGTTCTTCGTGGTCATTAACCTGATCGTCGATCTGCTGTACTACGCGGTCGATCCACGGCTGCGGATAAACCGGGCCGTCGCGGGCGGGCATGGCTGACGACACGCAACGGATTGCGCCGGAGGGACAGTCGCGCGGCCTGGTCGCGCGTATTCTGGACAGCGATCTCTTCTACAGCTTCCGCCGTTCTCCGGTCACGATCGCCGCCGCCGTGGTCACGGTCCTGTTCATCGGGGCGGCGGCCTTTGCGCCACTGGTCGCCCCCCACCGTCCGTTCGATCTTTCGACGGTCGATCTTCTCGACGCCTTCATCCCGCCGGTGTGGTCGCCCGACGGCGATTCCCGCTATCTCCTCGGAACCGACGATCAGGGCCGCGACGTACTGTCGACCATCATCTACGGCGCGCGAATTTCTCTGGGGGTGGGTTTCGCCTCCGTCATCCTGGCGATGTTCGTCGGGGTCGCGCTGGGTCTTCTCAGCGGCTATGTCGGCGGCATGACCGACGCGATCATCATGCGGATCGCGGACGTGCAGCTCAGCTTTCCGGCCATACTCGTTGCGCTGCTGATCGACGGGGTGGCGCGCGGCATCCTGCCGCGCCACCTGCACGACGAGCTCGCGGTCTACGTGCTCGTGCTGGCCATCGGGGTTTCCGGCTGGGTCCAGTACGCGCGCACCGTGCGCGGTTCCACCCTGGTCGAGAAGAACAAGGAGTACGTGCTGGCCGCCCGGGTCATCGGCATTCCGCCCGTGCTGATCATGTTCCGTCACGTCCTGCCCAACACCCTGGGGCCGGTCCTGGTGATCGCGACGATTCACCTTGCGGTCGCCGTCATCACCGAGGCGACCCTGTCGTTTCTCGGCATCGGCGTGCCGCCGACCTCGCCGTCGCTCGGGACGTTGATCCGGGTCGGCAACGACTTCCTGTTTTCGGGCGAATGGTGGATCACGATCTTCCCGGGCGCGGTGCTGGCGATTCTCGTGATCGCGGTCAATCTGCTCGGCGACTGGCTGCGCGACGCCCTCAATCCGAAGCTGCGCTGATGGGCGGGATCACCCCCCCG
>JBHHZM010000180.1:0-4959 GCA_046758065.1 Alphaproteobacteria bacterium
ACGTCGACCTTGCGGAACATGTTGAGCCCCTTGCGCGCGTCCAGCAGCGCGATGTCCTGCGGCGTCGAGACGATCACCGCGCCGGTCAGCGGCACGCGCTGCGACAGCGTGAGCTGGGCGTCGCCCGTGCCCGGCGGCAGGTCCACGACCAGGATATCGAGCTCGCCCCAGTCGACGTCGCGCAGCATTTGCTCGATCGCGCTCATCACCATCGGCCCGCGCCAGATCATCGGCGTGTCCTCGTCGACCAGGAAACCCATCGACATGCACTTGACGCCGTAGTTCTCCATCGGCTTGAGCGTGCGGCCGTCGAGCGACGCCGGACGGCCGGCGATACCCAGCATGCGCGGCATCGAGGGGCCGTAAATGTCGGAATCGAGGATGCCGACGCGGCGCCCCGCTGCGGCCAGCGCCAGCGCCAGATTGATCGCCGTGGTCGATTTGCCGACCCCGCCCTTGCCCGAGGCGACGGCGACGATGGCGCGCACGCCCGGCACCAGCGCCTTGCCGGACGCCGTGGCGGGCCCGCCCGGCGCGCCCGTTCGCGGTGGCGTTTCGGTTGCGGCGGCGGCGCCTTCGCGGTGGGCGGTCAACACCACGGTCACCGAGGCGACGCCGGGCAGCGCCCCGACGGTCTGCTCGCAGGCCTTGCGCAGGGGCTCCTTGCGCTCGCCGTCCTTGGGATCGACTTCGAGAGCGAAGCCGACGTTGCCGCCCTTGACGACCAGCCCGGAGATCATCCCCAAACTGACGACGTCGGCGCCGCGGTCGGTGTCGACGACCCGTGCGAGGCTCTCCATGACTTTTTGCTCGGTGACTCCCGCCATGCCCGTGTTCTCCGTGTTTCCGGCCCTGCAACCCCCACTCTAACCGCTTTTCGCTCACGCGACGAGCGGACGCCGGGGACTGCCATGGCCCAGATTGATTGCACTCCGTGACTGGCTGTCATATAAGGCGGGGCACGCCGCAACCAAGCCGGCAGAAGCATGTCATTCAAGACCCCCTCCAAAGCGAAGGATCGAGCGCATGCCGTGGAGTAATCAGGGTGGCGGCGGCGGCGGTCAGGGTCCCTGGGGCCGTGGCCCCGGCGGCCAGCAGCCGCCCGACCTCGAAGAGCTGCTGCGCAAGGGCCAGGACCGCATACGCCGGGTGCTGCCCGGCGGCGCCAGCGGCGCGCGCGGGCTGATCCTGCTGATCGTCGTCGCGCTCGCCGTCTGGCTGGGCAGCGGCGTCTACAAGGTCGAGCCCGACGAGCAGGGCGTCGAGCTTGTCTTCGGCAAATGGATCGCGACCACGCCGTCCGGGCTTCACTACAACTTTCCGGCGCCGATCGGCCAGGTCTACAAACCGAAGGTCACCCGCGTGAACCGCGTCGAAATCGGCTTCCGCTCGGGCACCGACACCGGTCGCGGCACGATCGTGCGGCAGGTACTGGACGAAGGTCTGATGCTCACCGGGGACGAGAACATCATCGACATCAACTTCGTCGTCCTCTGGCAGATCAAGGATCCCGGCCTCTTCCTGTTCAACATCCGGGCGCCCGGGGAGACCGTCAAGTCGGTCGGCGAAAGCGTGATGCGCGAGATCATCGGCAAGACCGACATCGCCTTCGCGCTCGCCGAAGGCCGCCGCCAGGTCGAGACCCAGACCCTCGAACTCATGCAGACGGTGCTCGACGAGTATGGCGCGGGCATCCAGCTTAACCAGGTGCAGTTGCAGAAGGTCGATCCGCCCGAGGCGGTGATCGCCGCGTTCCGCGACGTCCAGGCCGCCCGCGCCGACCGCGAGCGTTCGATCAACGAAGGCCAGGCCTACGCCAACTCGATCGTTCCGAAAGCTCGCGGCGAGGCCGCGCGCATCATCCAGCAAGCCGAAGCCTACCGCCAGGAGGTGGTGGCGAGAGCCCAGGGCGACGCCAAGCGTTTCCTCGCCATCTACAACTCGTACAAGGTGGCCAAGGACGTCACCGTCAGGCGCATCTACCTCGAGACCATGCAAGGCATCCTCAAGGGGATGAACAAGATCATCATCGACAACAAAGGGACGGGCGCGCAGGGCGTATTGCCCTATCTGCCGCTGCCCGAACTGAAGGGCCGCAAGCCGGGAGGCAAGCAATGAGCCGTGGCGCGATCGTCGGTATCGGCGTCGCCCTGGTGATCGTGGTGGTCGTCGGGCTGAGCGCCACGTTCACGGTGCATCAGGCGGCGCAGGCGCTCGTCTTGCAGTTCGGCAAGCCGCAGCGCGTCGTGACCGAGCCGGGGCTCCACTTCAAGCTGCCGTTCATCCAGAACGTCGCGCTGTTCGACCGGCGGGTGCTCGATTTCGACGTTCCGGCGGAGGAAGTCATCGCCTCCGACCAGAAACGCCTCGTCGTCGACTCGTTCGCGCGCTATCGCATCATCGATCCCCTGCGCTTCTTTCAGTCGGCGGGGAGCGAGGCGATATTGCGCTCGCGCCTCGCGCCGATCATCAACGGCAGCGTGCGCCGGGCGCTCGGCAACGTGTCGCTCCAGCACATCGTCTCGGGCGAGCGCGCGTCGCTGATGACCCAGATCAGCGACATGGTGAACGTGGAAGCCGAGGGCTTCGGCATCAAGATCGTCGACGTGCGCATCAAGCGCACCGACCTTCCCGAGGAAAACAGCCAGGCGATCTATCGCCGCATGCAGACCGAACGCCAGCGCGAGGCCAAGGAGCTGCGCGCCCAGGGCGAACAGAAATCGGTCGAGATCCGCGCCGAAGCCGATCGCAACAGGACCGTCATTCTGGCCAACGCGCAAAAAACGTCGCAGATCACCCGCGGCGAAGGCGACAGCAAGGCGATTCAAATCTACGCCGACGCCTTCGGTCAGGATGTCGAATTCTTCACCTTCTACCGCTCGATGGAAGCCTATCGCGAATCGCTCGGCGGCGAAGACACGACGATGGTCATGTCGCCCGACAGCGAGTTCTTCCGCTATTTCCGGTCGCTCTCGGGCAAATACAAATCCCAGGACGATCAGTAGCGGAGACCGGCGCGGCCGTCGCCCAGGCGTTACACCACCGGGTTCCTGATCTCGGCGTGGATCGAGTCGATCGCGGCGAGCACGTCCTCGGAAAGCGTCACCTCGCCCGCGGCGACGATCGCGTCGAGCTGATCGGGCGCGGTGCAGCCGGGAAGCGCCGCCGTCACGCCCGGCCGGTTGCGAGTCCAGGCCACCGCCATGGTCGCCGGGTCGAGGCCCGCCTCGCGGGCGATCGCCACGTACCGGTCGGCGGCGGCAAGGGTGCGGGGCGCGCCGTAGCGTCCGCGGAAACGTTCCGGAAAGGTGGCGAGCCGCGAGCCCGCGGGCATGGCGCCGCCCGAATACTTGCCGGTGAGCACGCCCATGGCGATCGGCGAGAACGCCATCATGCCGACCGCTTCGCGCTCGCAGACTTCGGACATGCCGTCCTCGAAGACGCGTTTGAGCAGGTGATAGACGTTCTGTAGCGAGACGATGCGCGGCAGCCCCGAGGTTTCGGCCAGCGCCGCCAGGCGCGTCAGTCCCCAGGGGGTTTCGTTGCTCACCCCGGCGTAGCGTATCTTGCCTTGCTCGATCAGTCGCTCGAAGGCTTCGAGCTGCGCTTCCATCGGCACCGTCCGGTCGGGCCAGTGGGTCTGGTAGAGGTCGATGTACTCGACCCCGAGCCGTTCGAGCGAACCCTCGACGGCGCGCGCGAAATGGTGCCGGTCGAGCGCCGCGCCGCTGCCGCGTATCCAGGGCAGGAAACCCGACGGCCCGTGCGAGGGGCCGCTGATCTTGGTGGCGACGATCACCGAATCGCGCGGCTTGGTCGCGAGCCAGCGGCCGAGCACCGCCTCGGAGCGACCGTAGCTCTCGGCCGTCGGCGGCACCGCGTACATCTCGGCGCTGTCGTAGAAATTGACGCCGGCGTCGAAGGCGCGGTCGAGCAGGCGAAGGCTCTCTGCGTCGTCGACCTGACCGCCGAAGGTCATGGTGCCGAGGCAGATATCGGATACCAGCAGGCCGCTGCGGCCCAGACGGCGGTACTCCATGGCGCGGTGCTCCCTGGCTCTTGTTGTTCGCCGGACAAACGGCTGGTAAACCTAGAGCAAGATGTGACGAGATAGAACCGTTCTGACGACGCGCATTTGCGACAGGGTCAAGGGATTTGGCGTCGCCCATACCACGAGGTGCGGGCCAGCCGAAGCCCGCGGGAATTGGTGCCAATGCGCCCGTCCCTCCGGGTTTCCGGGCGGCGGACGCCCGCGGCGTCGGCGCGCTTGCCCGATGTCCCCGCATCGCGCCGCGCGCGCCTCCTGGCGGACCGCCGCGCCGCCCGGGATACAGAATTGATCCGATCTCGTCACTTCTCGCTCTGGCCGCCGCCGCACGGACCATCAACGACAGCAGGGGACCATGCTCGATTTTCTCAGCGCGCTGTGCCTGATCCTCGTCATCGAGGGCGCGCTCTATGCGCTCTTCCCCGAGGCCATGATGCGGATGATGGCGCAGGTGCTCCGCCTGCCGGCGTCGTCGCTGCGCACTGCCGGCGCCCTCGCCGCCGGCGTCGGGCTCGTCTTTCTCTGGCTGGTGCGCGGATGAGCGCGCGCTTCCGCGCCGTCGTCTGGGACGTGGACGGCGTGCTGATCGACAGCGAACCGCTGCATTTCGCCGCGCTCGCCGCGGTCTGCGCGCGCCGGGGTTACCGCTTCGGCGCGGACGAGAACCGGCGTTGGCTGGGCAAGGGCCTGGCCGAGATGTGGGCCGAACTGCCTGAGCTCAGGCGGCTGGGTCTCGGTTTCGATGAACTGCGGGCCGAATGGATCGCCCATTACGTCGCGCAGGTTCACGCCGGCATGGCGCGCCGGCCGGCGCCCGCGATCGTCGCGGACCTCGCCGCGCGTGTGGTGCCTCAGGCGGCGGCGTCTTCGAGCCCGCGGCGCATCGTCGACGCCAATATCGCCGCCGTCGG
>JBHHZM010000181.1:0-4811 GCA_046758065.1 Alphaproteobacteria bacterium
CGCCAAACCCCTTGACCTTGTCGCAAATGCGCTCCGTCAGAATGGTTCTATCTCACCACATCTCGCTCTAGTCTGCGACACGATGGTTAACGCTTCGTTACGTTGGCGGCTGGCGATTGATCAACGGCGCTCCTTGCCGGCGCGGCGCGCGCTGCCGCCGAGGCGCTGACTTATCGACCGCGCGTCTACCGCTCGACCCGGTAGACGAAATGCGCGCCGTCGCCGGTCCCCGGATCGAGTGCGAGTTCGCGCCAGCCCGCGACCGTCATCGCCCGGTCGGCGACCACGACCGCGCCGCGCCGGGCAAGCGGCGCCGCGGCGGGGGCAAGCCAGGCGACGAGCGCGGCGTCGGCTTCGAGATCCCCGCTGCCGACGTCGAAGTGGAGCAGCGCCGCGGGCTCGCCGATGCGCGCGAGCGCGTCCGGTACGGTATCGCGAAAATCACCGAGCAGCAGGCGCTCCGGCGGCGGCAGGCAATCGGCCGGGCAATGGATCTCGCGGTCGAAGACGAAGATGGCGCGCTCGGGCAGCCGGGTTCGCAGGAAGTCGTAGGTGCGGCCCTTGCCGAGCCCGAACTCGATCACCGGACCGGGAAGTCCGGTCGTCAGCTCGATCGCCAGCGCAAGGCAGTTGCGCTGGGCGTTGAGCCGGTCGATCATGCGCTCGAGTCGGTTCGATGCGGCCATGGAGAAGGGCGTCCGGCGATGGCATTACCTCAGCATAGCGCCGGCGGCGGGAAGACGGTACGGAACATGTTTGCGTCTGACGGCATGACGACCGACGATGGCGGCTTCGAGATCGCCGATATCGACATGGGCGCGGTCGTCGCCGGGGTGCGCGCTCAGGGCGCCGTTTCGCTGCCGCTCGTCGGCGACGGCACGCGCCTGCGCCTGCTCGAAGCGGCGCGCCGCGGCGCCTACCGGCGGGCGCGGGCGCTGATCGGCGCGCCCGGCCGCAGCGTGCGTCAGGACATGGACGTTTGCGACGACTTTCCCCCGGATAGCGTATTCCGCGCCTTCGGCCGGCGCTTCGAGGCGCATCTCGCCGCGGCGCTCGAAGGCATTGCGCCGTACCCCTTCGCGACGCGCCTCCGCCTCGACGACATGATGCTGCAGCATTACGACGCGGGATCGACCGGCATCTCCCCGCATCGCGACCACGTCTCCTACGTCAATCTGGTATGCCTGTTCACGCTGTCCGGACGGGCGCGCTTCGGCGTCTGCGACGACCGCGCCGGCCACGCCCCGTGCACGCTCGATGCGGCTCCGGGCACGGTCGTTTTCCTGCGCGCGCCCGGCTTCCTCGGCGGGGACGCGCGGCCCTTCCATTTCGTCGGCGACGTCGAGGTGGAGCGTTACAGTTTCGGACTGCGCCAGAAGCGGCGTTAATTCGGATTTCTCACCAAGGCCGCGGCGTCGTCGTGCTGGCGCGGCGCTCAGACGAGCGCCGAGAGGGCCGCGATCACGACCGCCCAGCCGGCGGCCGATGCGGCGATCCACACGGCGATCGTCGCCCGTAATGACAAGCGGCCATCGGTCTTCCGCTCGGCGGGGGTGTCGCCGACGGTGTCGATCGGCAGCGAGCTCAACGATCTGTCCAACTCGGTTTCCATCTCCCTGCTCGGACCTCGCGTTCGGGCACGCAAGGTTAACGAATCGTTGCCACAGTTCTCAGTATGCGTTGCGGATAGGGTTCTGCAATACCGCTCACCGGGACGTTACCCGACGTGATCGTTGGCCGCGGCTTTCTCTTGTGGCTCTTGTGGCCGGCACGCCGAAAACAGGGGCATGAAACCGCTTGGCTGAATGCGGAAATGGTTAAGTTTCGTTAAATTGTGGTTAACAATATTTTTCATGATTTTTGTATAACCGAAGATCTACTTAACAATTAATGTAATTTTAACGACCAGAATCATAAACCATAACAGGGCGAATTCGAATTTTTTCGCCAGTGATGCGGGTCACTTACAGTAAAGCGGCCGGTTGGTATACCGCTTGCGACAACGTTCAACGATCGAGGAGTCGAGTGATGATCCAGCACCTGCGTTGCTTTCTGAAGGACAAGACCGGCGCGACCGCCATCGAGTATGGCCTCATCGCCGCCGGCATCGCCGTCGCCATTATTGCCGCTGTCGGCCTGTTGGGCGACGAACTGGACGCCATGTTCCGGGACGTCACGTCGGCGATCGAGAACCGCTAGTCGCGGACAACGGGAAAAACGGGCGGCGCCGTTGCACGGCGCGGCCCGCGGCTCCTCATATCGGTTTTCCAGGACGCCATCACATGGCGAAACGCCCCCTTCGAGGGGGCGTTTTCCGTTTCGGAACCCGCTGCGACGCACGGGCGCCGCCTCAATCCATACAATCAGGAACGCCCCCAGGAACGCCACGGGGTAACGAATTGGCAATTCCTGCCGGTCTATACCGGGGGTTCGGGTTAACCGGCGACCGTAACATGGCCTCGATGCGTGGCCCTCCGACGCTTCCCGAGCGCGCCGGGCGCCGCGGTTTTCTCGTCCTTTTGGGCGAGAGTGACGGGGGTCACTTACAGTAAAGCGGCCGGTTGGTATACCGCTTGCGACAACGTTCAACGATCGAGGAGTCGAGTGATGATCCAGCACCTGCGTTGCTTTCTGAAGGACAAGACCGGCGCGACCGCCATCGAGTATGGCCTCATCGCCGCCGGCATCGCCGTCGCCATTATTGCCGCTGTCGGCCTGTTGGGCGACGAACTGGACGCCATGTTCCGGGACGTCACGTCGGCGATCGAGAACCGCTAGTCGCGGACAACGGGAAAAACGGGCGGCGCCGTTGCACGGCGCGGCCCGCGGCTCCTCATATCGGTTTTCCAGGACGCCATCACATGGCAAAACGCCCCCTGTCCAGGGGGCGTTTTCTTTTGAGGCGGAGATCCGCCGGCGGGACGCGAAGCCGTGAAGCCGGCGTCATGGCCGCACCGTCCGCTCAGGGGCCGCAGCGCGCCCGCGCCGGGCCGTAATAGGCTTCGACCGGCTGGTGGGTCTGGTCGTTGTCGGTGAACAGCGCGAACATCTCGACCGCGCCCGGCGGTGGCCGGCCGAAGGCGCGGACGAAGTCGTCGACCAGGTTGCGGCTTTCCTCGACCCAACGTCCGAGTTCCGCCGTCCCGCTCTCCAGCACGACGACGCGCACCGCGCCGGGATGGTAGGGGTTGTCGAGCACCGCGCCCCGGGCGACCCGGTCGTTGGTCCAGACATAGCGCAGCGTCGGCGGCAGGGCGCCGTTTTCGGGTTTCCCGAAAGTGAAAAACAGCGAGGCGGCGACGTCGTCGCTCTCGCGGCGACGGATATCGGCCGCGTCTTGCAGCTTGTCGACCCGCCAGCGCCAGTCGAGCCATGGGCAGTCGGTCGCCGCGAAGCGCACTCGGCGGTAGAGTCCGGAGGCCGAATCCTGACCCACGGCGCGGATTGCCGCCTGACCGTCGACCGTGGTCGCGCTGTAAGCGGTGGCGCGGTCGAATACGCCGTGGCGCCAGACGGCCTCGATCGGCGTGGCGGGGTCGATCAGCACGACCGTCCGCTCGGGCGGCGCGGCGACGCAGCCGTAAAGCGCAAGGGCGAGCGCGAGCGCCGCCCCGTAGCGCGCCGGAATCCGCCAGCGAAACGCGGCGCGGGTCTCGGCGTAGCTGTGTCGCGGTTCGATCATCGTCCTCCCCGTCTCGCGCCGCGCTGTGAAGGCGGCCGCAATAATGGCGGATTGTCGCCGATCGGGCCACCGTGCCGCCTGCGCCGGCCGGTGCGACGGCGGCGCCGGGGAACGCCCGATTGATCCGCCGGGAAGGGAGGCACAGCACGTATTGCTTCGATCCGGCTTTTCGCGCAAGATGACACAATTGTGATCAAGGGAACGGGAGACTTTTCAAGCGACGAACGACTGCGACAAGCAGCCAACCTGTGACAGGGAGAGAGATCGAGATGAACACCTTGAAAGAACTGGAGCGCCTGCTGGCGCAAGGGAAAATTTCGCGGCGCGAGTTCATGGGCCGCGCCATAACGCTGGGCGCCGGCGTGGCGTTCGCTTCGACCCTGGCGTCGAAGATCGTGAACGCCGCGACGCCGAAGCAGGGCGGTACGTTGCGTGTCGGCATCGGCCACGGCTCGACCACCGACTCGCTCGACCCGGCGACCTTCGAGGACGCCTACATGCAGTTCGTCGGCTTCGGCTTGCGCGGCCATCTCACCGAGGTGGACACCGACGGCCAGTTGATTCCCGACCTCTCGGAAGGCTGGTCGGCGTCCGACGATGCGGCGCAGTGGACATTCAAGCTCCGTAAGGGCGTCGAGTTCCACAACGGCAAGACGATGGACGCCGCCGATGTGGTCGCCTCGGTCAACCATCACCGCGGCAAGGATTCCAAGTCCGCGGCCAAGGCGATCCTCGACGCGGTTACCGGGGTCAAGGCCGACGGCAAGGACGCGGTGGTGTTCAGCCTGAAGGAAGGCAACGCCGACTTCCCGTTCATCATGAGCGACTACCACATCGCCATCATGCCGGCGAAGGGCGATGACGTCGACTGGCAGTCGGGAACCGGCACAGGCGGTTACGTGCTGGAAAGCTACGAGCCCGGGGTGCGCACGACGCTCAAGCGCAATCCCAATTATTACAAGAAAGACCGGGCGCATTTCGATTCGGGTGAGGTCCTCGCCATCATCGACGTCGCCGCGCGCACCAATGCGCTGACCACCGGGGAAATCGACGCGATGGACCGTGTCGATCTCAAGACCGTGCATCTGCTCAAACGCAACTCGGACGTCCGGATCGAGGAAACCAGCGG
>JBHHZM010000182.1:0-4731 GCA_046758065.1 Alphaproteobacteria bacterium
GCGTTCAGCCGGACAGGATTTCGGCCGCCTCGACTGGGTTGATCTCAAGAAGCTCGGCACCGCTCGCCGTCGGGTTAACGTCATCCTCTATCGTTTCGCGATAGCGTTTCTCGATTCGCCGGATACGGTCTATCGCCCGGCGCGCGCCGTCCGGCACTGCTGCGATGGCGGCCTTTACGATCGTCGGATCGAAGCGGTGAACGGCGAGCAGGTCGAAGATGTCGCGTGGCATAAACTGAGAGCCGCGAAACTTGAGCTTCTTCGCGAGAATTTCGGCCGGTTCTTCGACCGGGATTTCCCGACCGTTGAACTTGTAAAGCCAAGGCACGAGGTCCGTCTGCCGAGTGGCGAGGATGAAATCGATCGCGCCTTGTTCGTGTTCCAGCTTGAGGTAGTTCCCGGGCTCTTGCCAGCGATCGGTGATCGCGCGAGAGACGGTATTTCGGTTCGGCGAGAGCGCCCTTAGATGACCGGCGTCTTCTATGAAAATATCAATGTCATAGCTGATACGATGATTGAGCTTGAGGGCGAGGGCCGTTCCGCCGCCGAGCGTCCATTTGACGCCGGGGCCGATCTCGTCGAGGGCGGGCAGGGTGAGATTAAGCAACGTTCGCCAAGCTGTCGCTGGCCATTTCCGCGATCCAGTCAACGGTTTCTCCTTCAGCCCCAAGCGCGTCGGCGAGCGCGGCCAGATGCGCGTAATCGAGATTTTCATCGAGGATCAGATCGTGCACGATCTCGATCGGCAGTTCCTCGAAGAATCCGTAGAGATGAGCCCTGAGCCTGTCCGGCGGTTCACCGGAGGCAAGCGCCGCGATGAGTTCTTCGGCGCTGATCGGAAGCCGTCGCCCGGCGCTTAGTTTGCGCGCGGAGATCGATGCCGCGATATGTCCGGTAAATTGATCCGCGAGGTCGAGTGTCTTGAAGCCCGCGACGCGCGCCAGTTCGAGCGCGGTCGTCAGTCGGCAGCTTCCGGCCTTTTTGAGACGCGAAAGGGATGCCGCCGAGATTCCGGCGCGCGCCGCGAGCGTGGCCTGATCGACGCCTCGCTCTCCGGCGAAAGCGACGATCTTCGCGATAAGCTCTTGCGCCGAGGCAGCGCCGGAGCCGGTCAGGTTGATCGAAAGAGCGGTCATGGCAGCCTTGATTAACAAAAATATCAAGAATTATCCAACTACATAGACTAGATTGATAGATTTGTCAATTCATGGGATTTGAGGCGGCCAGAGACGGCGGACCATGATCTTGTTCGAGAACTTGTAAAGCATAACGTGACCACCCGCCGGCATCGCGTTGTCGGCCTCACCGCAGGGACACTCCGGAGAGAGCGTTGAGCCCGGCCGCCGCGCCCGGGGCTTGAAACCATGAAATTAGTGAACATATCAAGTACAAGCCCCGCAGCCGATGTTTAGGGCAAGGGCGGGGCGGGACTGTCCGCCGTTACGCAGATCGGCGGCCCGCGTGGTCGAATGTCACGACGGGTGGGGCCGGATTCCGCGGCGAACGCAGGAGGCCGCAGCACTCAGGGGATGCATCTCGTCTGGCTTCGCGTGGCCGCTCGCCGGCCGCGTATCCGGGGCCCAAGCCGCCTCGGGGAAGGAGATCGACATGATGCGTCGTTTGGCGCTGGTTCTCGGCATTGTTTTCGCCGTGCTTCATGGCGCGCCGGCGGCCGCGCAGGCAGTTTGCGGCGAGCGCGCGACGTTCGTCGCCTTCCTCGAAGAGAACTACGCCGAGCAGCCGGTGGCTCTGGGAATCACCGCCGAGGGGCGTCTGATCGAGCTCCTGACCTCGCCGAGCGGAAGCTGGACGATGCTCGTCACCTATCCGAACGGTCCAACCTGCATGGTCGCCTCGGGCGAGAACTGGGAGGAACTGCCGCCGCCCGTCGCCGGCGAGGTGAGCTGACCGCGCCGTCACCGCCGGGAGACGGCGCGCGTCGCCGGGGGTCTCCGCCGTCAGTTGGACGCGGGGCCCGGGGTCAGGCTCATCGCGGCGACGCCACCGGCGACATTGAGTCCTTGGTTGCCCTCGATGCTGAGCGGCTGAAGGGTGATCGAATCGTTGCCGCCGCCGACCAGGACGTTGGCCCCGATCCCATAGCCGAGGGTCGCGCTCCCGGTTGCGCCGGCGTAAGTGCCGGCCAGCGTTCCCGGAGCGGCATTGACGGCGGGAGCGAAGACCGCCCAGACGATCACCGCCGAGGATAGATAGCCGATATCCACCCCGAACTTGTTGATCTTTCCGACGTAGCGCTCGGGCTTGCCGTTGGTCGGCGAGTAGATGCAGTGCAGGGACCGCGACGAGCCGAAGATGATGCCCCAGCCGCTCGATACATTGCAGCTCAGAATGCCCGCCTTGACGTTCACGGCGGCGCCGGCCTGCGGCGCGCCGAGCAGCGATGTCGATAGCAGCACGCCCGCGGCCGCGAGCGCTGCGCGAGTCCGTGATCTCATGGCAACCTCCTTGCCGGAACCATCGAAGCGGGTTCCTACTAGGCATATGGGCGGTTGATCGGCGCCGATCACCCGTTGCCCCGCCTCGCGACCACTCAAAAGACCGTGAGTCTCATCGAAACCGAAGGCGAACATCGCCGGACCGGCCGAGGCTGTCCCGCCCTTCGGGGCGATGGCGTCCGGTACGGGGAACTTCAGGCCGAACGGAATCTTCCGCCACACGTCACGAAGCCGGTTATCGGCCGTTACTTCCGCATCGCCCATGAAGCCGTCGGCATATGCGGCGAGATCGTGGTTGCGCTTGCCCGCTTCCCCGGTCAACGTGCCGGGCTCGCAAAACGCTGCGAATAGCCGGCCCTCGGCGCGTCGGGATCGGCGCTTCAGCGTTTCTCGATGTCTCCGGTGGAAATCGCGCTGGCTGCGACGCGGACTTTTTGCCGTCCCGGTTCCTTGTCTGAATCTTTATTCGAACCGCCGGCGCTTTCGATCTTCGGAAGTTCGTCGGCCGTCAACGTCTCCTTTTCCAGCAAGCGTTTGGCGCTGTCCTCGAGGGCGTCTCTGTGGCGGGTCAGGATGGCGCTGGCGCGCTCAAAGGCGTCGTGAACGAGCCTGCGCACCGCGCAGTCGATTTCCCTTGCGGTTTCCTCGCTATAGCGCCGTCGTTCGCCGATCGGCCCGGCAGGCGCGCCGAGGAATGGCGAAGGTTCGCTCTCGTACGTCATTTCGCCGAGTTTTTCGTCCATCCCGTAACGGGTAACGATGTTGCGGGCGATGTCGGTTGCCTTGCTGAGATCATCGGCGGCGCCGGTCGACAGCTTGCCGAAGACCAGCATTTCGGCCGCACGTCCGCCCAGAAGGACGGCCATTTTGTTTTCGAGCTCTTCGCGTGTCATCAGGAAGCGATCTTCGATCGGCCGCTGAATTGTGTAGCCGAGCGCGCCGATTCCGCGCGGGATGATCGACACCTTGTGCACCGGATCGGTTCCGGGAAGCGCGATGGCGACGAGCGCATGGCCCATCTCGTGATGGGCGACGACTTCGCGCTCATGGGGATTGAGAAGACGGTTCTTCTTTTCCAGACCCGCGATGATCCGCTCGATCGCTTCGGAAAAATCGCTCATCGTCACTGCGTCTCCCCGCCGGCGTGTCGCCAGCAAGGCCGCCTCGTTCACCAGATTGGCGAGATCGGCTCCGGTAAATCCGGGGGTGAGCGCCGCCACGGTCTCGGCGTCGGCGTCGTCGGCCAGCTCGATCTTTTTCATGTGCACGTTGAGGATTTGGACGCGCCCCAGCTTGTCCGGGCGATCGACCAGAACCTGCCGGTCGAACCGTCCCGCGCGCAAAAGCGCCGGGTCGAGAATTTCCGGACGGTTGGTGGCGGCGAGCAGCACCATGCCTTCCTTCGCCGGGTCGAAGCCGTCGAGCTCGACGAGCAACTGATTGAGCGTCTGCTCTTTTTCGTCGTGTCCCCCGATGCCCGGAAAGGCGCCCCGGGCCCGTCCCAGGGCGTCGAGCTCGTCGATGAAAATGATGCAGGGCGCTTTCTTGCGCGCCTGATCGAACAGGTCGCGGACCCGAGCGGCGCCGACGCCGACGAACATTTCGACGAACTCCGAGCCGCTGATCGAGAAGAAAGGCACGCCGGCTTCGCCGGCCACGGCGCGGGACAGCAGCGTCTTGCCGGTGCCGGGCGGGCCGACCAGCAACACGCCCTTGGGGATGCGGGCGCCGAGGCGGCCGTAGCTGCCCGGATCCTTCAGGAAAGCGACGACCTCCTGCAACTCGGCCTTGGCCTCGTCGACGCCGGCCACGTCGTCGAACCCGACCTTGGTATCGCTTTCCATGTAGACCTTGGCCTTGCTCTTGCCGACGGTCATCAGGCCGCCGCCGAGACCCTGCTTTTCGGCAAACCGGCGGATGACGAACATCCAGATGCCGAAGAACAGAAGCGTCGGCATGACCCAGGAAAGCATGTCGGTGAGGAAGTTTTCCTCGCTCCCGCCGGTGACCCTGACGTCGTACTTGCCGAGCTCCTTTGCGAGGTCGGTCTCAATTCGCGTCGTAAAAAAGACGCTCCGGCCGTTGGGCAGCGGTTCCTTGAGGACGCCGCGAATATGGCGCTCGGTTACAAGCACCTCCGCGACCTTGCCGTCCTTCAGATAGCTCGCGAAGTCGCTGTAGGGGATGACCTCGACCTGCCGGCTTTCCTGCCACCAGAGCTGAAGGAGCAAGATGGCGAAGACCGTGAAGACGAAGTACCAGACGTTTATCTGCG
>JBHHZM010000183.1:0-4636 GCA_046758065.1 Alphaproteobacteria bacterium
CGTCGAGCCTGAGCGAATCGTAGGTCATGTAGACCTTGAACGAGGTGCAGCCGTCACGGATCAGCGCCGGCAGCTCCTGGCCCATGACCTGCTCGGTCGGGTCCGAGACGATCAGGTGGAAGGCGTAATCGATCACCGCCTCGCCCTCGGCGCGGGCGTGATAGGCATCGACGACCGCGCGCAGCGACTGTCCCTTGTACTGGGCGGCGAAAGGAATGATCGTCGTCGTCCCGCCGCAGGCCGCCGAGATCGAGCCCGAGCGGAAGTCGTCGGCGGTCTCGACGCCGAGCGAGCCCTTCTGCGCGATGTGGCAGTGGCTGTCGATGCCGCCGGGCAGCACCAGTCTGCCGCGCGCGTCGATGGTCTGGTCGGCGTCTTCCAGCGCCTCGCCGAGCGCCGCGACGCGACCGTCCCTGATGCCGACGTCGCAGGAGACGACATCGGCCGCGGTCGCCACCGTGCCGCCCCGGATGACGAGATCGAACTCGGCCATTTTCGTCCTTCTCCCCTTCGCACCGTCCCGCCGGCTACAGTATGGGCCGGATCGGGTCGCGGCAAGCGGTCCAATCTCGCGACATTTATGCCGGGACGGGTTTCGCCGCCGTACCGACAGCGATACCCTGCCGCCAGGACAAGCGCTCCCCCTAGTGACATCGGGAAACGACATGACCGACATTCCGTCCTTCACCGTGATCCGCCGCGGCCAGGTGCTCGACGCCGCGGCGCACCGCGCCGACGCCGCCGACATCCTGATCGCCGGCGATACGATCCGCGAGATCGGGCGGCCGGGGCTCGATGCCCCCGAAGGCGCGCGCGTGATCGACGCCGCCGACCGGCTGCTGATGCCCGGCCTGATCAACGCCCATACTCATGGCCACGGCGCGCTCGCCAAAGGGCTGGGCGACCGCTGGACGCTCGAACTGCTGCTCAACGCCGGTCCCTGGCTCAGCGGCGGCCGGACGCTCGACCACAAGTATCTCGCCGCCCATCTCGGCGCGCTCGAAATGGTGCGCAAGGGCTGCACCGCCTGCTACGACCTCTACGTCGAGATCCCGTGGCCGAGCCGCGAGGGCATGGCGGCGGTGGGCCGCGCCTATGCCGACGCCGGCATGCGCGCGGTGATCGCGCCGATGCTCGCCGACCGCAGCTTCTACGAGGCGGTTCCGGGGCTGATCGAAGCGCTGCCCACCGCCCTCCGTGAATCGGTCGAAGGGATACGCCTCGCCCCTGCCGAAACCAGTCTTGCGGCCTGTCGCGATCTCCTGCGGGACTGGCCGTTCGATCCCGACGCCATCCGTCTCGCGCTGGCGCCGACGATCCCGCTGCACTGCTCGGACGCGTTCATCGTCGCCTGCCGCAAACTCGCCCGCGAGCACGGCGTGGGGTTGCACATGCATCTCGCCGAATCGAAGGCGCAGGCGGTCTCCGGCGCGGCCCGCTACGATACGACGCTGACCGCCCATCTCGACGCGCTCGGCCTTCTCGGCCCGGACTTCACCGCCGCGCACGCCATCTGGCTCGAGGCCGACGACATCCGCCGGCTCGCCGACAACGGCGCTTCGGTGGCGCACAACCCGGGCAGCAACATGCGCCTCGGCTCGGGCCTTGCGGCGGTGCGTGACATGACCGCGGCGGGAATCAATGTCGGCATCGGCACCGACGGTTCGCACTGTTCCGACAACCAGAACATGTTCGCGGCCATGCGCTTCGCTTCGTTCGCCTCGCGCCTGCGCAGTCACGACCCCCGTGACTGGCTCGCGACGGAAGAAGTGGTGGCGATGGCGACCGAGGGAAGCGCCCGCGCGCTCGGCTTCGGCGACTCCATCGGCCGGCTCGCGCCCGGCGCCAAGGCCGATATCGTGTTCCTCGATCTTGGCAACCTCAACCTGCTGCCGCTCAACGATCCGACCAACCAGCTCGTCCACTCAGAGGACGGCAGCGCCGTCGACAGCGTCATGATCGGCGGCCGCATGGTGCTCGCCGACGGCCGCTTCACCGGCGTCGACATCGCGCGCTTGCGCGCCCGGATCGAGGCGGCGACCGAGGAGCTCAGGGGTCTCACCGGCGACGCCAGGGCGCTCGCGCTGCGGCTTGAGGACGCGGTCGGCACCTTCTGCATCGGCCTTTCGCGCCAACCCTACCCGGTACACGCGATGGCCGGCCCCGATTACTGACGCGGCGCTGCCGGCTCGACTCTAACGCCTCACCGGAAAGACCGGCGGCGACATCTCATCGGCCGAGCGCCCCGCCCAGTCGCGCAACGGCACGTCATCGAGCAGCTTGCGCTGACCCTCGCGTACGGTTTCGAGCGCCGCTGCGACGTCGATATGCAGCACCTTCCCACCGCGCACCACGGGCGCGCCGTCGACGTAAACATCGCGCACCGCCCGGTCCGACGCCGAATGGATCAGACTGCGCAGCGGCTCGCGCGCCGGCTGCATGTAGGGATGGTTGAGGTCGACCAGCACGATATCGGCCTTGGCGCCCACGGCGAGACGCCCGAGGTCGGGGCGGCGAATCGCCCGCGCCCCGCCGACCGTGGCGGCATCGAAGGCATGGCGAGTCGTTCCGGCCCTGAAATTGCCGGTGACGAGGCGGGCGGCGTGGCAGGCGGTGCGCATCTCGTCGATCATGTTGTGGGGGAAGGTGTCGGTGCCGAGGCCGAGAGCGATGCCCGCCCCGACGTAGCGCGCCAGCCAGTTAAGCGCGATGCCGCGGCGGATGAAGTTGACCGGGCAATGGGCGACCGCCGCGCCCGAATCGGCGAGCCTCGCGAAATCGTTGGCGTGCGGGTCGTGCAGCCAGGGGTGATCGTTGAGAAAGATGCCGTGGCCGATGATCGTGTCGGGACCGAGCAGGCCGAGGTGATCGAGGAACTCGATCGGAGTCATGCCGTGGCGGCGGGTGATCTCGTTGAACTCGACGACGCTCTGGGCGGCGTGAATCTGCACCAGCATGCCGCGCTCGCGGGCGGCGTCGAGACTGTCGCGCAGGAGGCCATCGCTACAGGTGTCGATCTGGCCTGGCGACAGCATGCCGTCGAGCCGGCCCGAAGGGTGCCGGCGCGCGCCGTCCACGGCTTCGATCGCCGCGTCGAGCCCCTTGCGCCCGGCGGCTTCGTCCCAGTCATACGTCACCGAATGGCCGTCTTTGGTGCGCCAGACGGCCGAACGGTACATCGGCGCGAGAACGGCGCGGATTCCGGTTGCGGCGACCGTGTCGGCCCAACCGGGGCGCGCCCCCGACATATCGACCACGGTGGTGACGCCGCTTTTGAGCATCTCTGAAAACGCCACGCGCGTCGCCGCGTCCGCCGCTTCGGCGCCGAGCCGGAACGCCGGCATGTATTCATAAAGCCCGCTCTGACCGAGTTTCGGGCTCCCGGTGTCCTCGAGGATGCCGCGGTTGCCGGGCTCCGAGGTCGGATGGCAATGGATGTTGACCAGTCCCGGCATGACCATCAGGCCGCGGCCGTCGATCTCGCTCTCAGCCGGGCCGTCGTAGCCCTTGCCGACGAAGGCGATCTCGGTCCCCGTGAAGACCACGTCGGCGCCGTCGAGATAGACGTGGCCGTCTTCGCCCTCGTCCCAGGCGACCACCCGATCGGCGTTGCGGATCACGGTCGTTCGGACGTTCATCGGCCTCTCCCCGTCTTGCTGGTCGCGATTTTCCGAGAGACGGACAGTTAGTCCGTTTCCAGCTACGTCACATCGATCGGAGCGTCGATCTCGGCTTCTACTCCCGGCGGCGCGAGATTAATCCGGACAGCAGCTTTTCCGTGCTCGGCTGACTGCCGGCAATGCTTAGCGAGGCTTATCTGACGAGGATGTCGCAGGGTGTCTTGGTCAGAACCTCGGGGCCGCGCTCGCCCAACAGGACGGTGTTGGAAAGGAAGTAGTCGCCGCGCCCGGTCCTGAGCAACCAGGACAAGATGTGGAAGGCCATGCCCGTCTGAACCACCCAATCGCTGTCGGGCCGGAGGCCCGTGACCTTGTTGCCGCCGGTCCAGCTTGGCGGAAATCCGATGCCGACGAGATAGCCGCAATGGTGACGCCTGTGATGGTCGAGGCCTGCCTTGTCCACGACGCCTTGCCAAGCGGCGTAGACGTCGCGTGCCGGCACGCCCGAACGCAAGGCCTCTATGACGGCGTCGAAAGCGTCACGACAAACGCGCGACATCTTCCGTGCCGCTTTCGGGGCGCTGCCGACGAAAACCAGGCGACCCATGGGCGCGTGGTAGCGGCGCACGCAGCCTGCGAGTTCCAGAAACAGCATGTCGCCCTCGCTGAGGAAGCCCTCGCCCCAGGACGTATGCTCCTCCTCAAAGCGGGAGGCGGGACGAATGAAGGGGCCGAAGCCCGGAAAGGTGCCGCCGGCCTGGATCATGGCGCGATGGCATTCGGCGGCGATTTCCCGCTCCGTAGCGCCAACGCGAATGGTGTCCATGGCCGCGAGCATGGCCGCGTCCGACACGCGGGCGGCCTCTCGGACACAGTTCTGTTCGGCCGCGCTCTTGATCACGCGGAGCGAGTCCACCAGGGTGGAGATCTCCACCCATTCCACGTGCGGCAGGCTCGCTATGATGGACCGAGCAAGCCCATAGGGAAGGCCGGATGACCATTGCTCGATACCGATT
>JBHHZM010000184.1:0-4535 GCA_046758065.1 Alphaproteobacteria bacterium
GGGGGCGGAGAACACCAACCCGCGCGGTTCATGTCATGTTGTCGATCTCGGTGTCGGTGAGATTGCCGGGAACGATGACGAGCGGGATCGGCAGATGGCCGACCAGCTTGCCCGCAAGAAAGGTGATCAGGCTGAAGTCCTTGTCGTCGGGCGCCGCTGCACCGACCACGAGCAGGTCGACCGTCGGGTCCTCGGCAACCTGTGCGAGGATTTCCTCGCCGACGCGTCCATCGCGGAGCACGAGTTCCGGCATGATGCCGGCGAGCTCGTTCACTTCGGCCGAGAGTTCCTGCAACAGGGTCTCGGCCTCCTCGCGCCGCTCGCCCTCCATCGTGTCGCCGACCGCCATCCAGTGCTGGAACTCCGGCGGCTCGATGACGTGAAGCAAGGAAACGGTGCCGCCGGTGTTGCGCGCCCGCCGGCACGCGAACCGCAGCGCCACCCGCGACTGGCGCCTGTGGTCGACGCAGACCAGAAACTTGAGCCTTCCGGGGACGCGGGCCGTCGGGCCGGAGGTTTCCTCCGCCCCCGACCGTGTCTCCTCACCGAGCATGTCTCCTCCTCGTCGGGCAACCACTCGTCCAGATGATACAGGTTGTCGCGCACCGTCCGATTGATCCAGATCAAGCGCCGCCGGCGCATCGTCTGACGGGGTGCTCGCGCGATCGTGATATGCGCGACTCGCCCGTTGGTCTGGATCGGCGCGGAAACGGTGTGGTACAGGAAGATGTGGACCCGTCCCTGATGCGCCCGATCGGCGCGAGCGCCGCCGCAGCAATACCGCAAGGGTTTCTGCGGATCCGCCCATGGCGGCGGACGGATACTCTGGTGCCGGGCACTGGACTGTGATAGATGAATGGGTGACGTGCGACCGAAGTGGCTTGCCCGGCAATGTTGCTTTGTCGGCGGTTTTGCTAAGTATTTATTTAGGATGCGACGACAAGATCGACCACGGTCCGGGCGGCGGCGGGCAATCGGCGCGTGGACCACCGCTTCTTCTCATGGCTCGTGTTCCGGGCGTGGTGTGGTATTTTGCAGGGGTCGAGCGAGCACGATGCAATTGAGAATCTATCGATTCGCGGCGCTGTTTCTTCTCACGTTCGCCATCGGTGTGATAATTCCGTTCTATGGCGGTCCGGCGGCGGCGCAGACGGCCGAGTTCGATAACACGAACGATCCGATCGAGCCCTTCAACCGCGCCGTTTTCGAGTTCAACCGTTACGCCGACGCCCTTCTCATCAAGCCGCTGGCGCTCCTGTACCGCGATTTCGTGCCTCCGCCGTTGCGCACCGGCGTACACAACGCGCTCGCAAATCTACGCACGCCGATAACGCTCGCCAACGACCTGATGCAGGGCGAAATGACGCGCGCCGGCGTCACGGTGCAACGCTTCGCGATCAACTCGACCATCGGAATCGGCGGATTGTTCGACTTCGCCACCGATTTCGGCATCGAGGGTCATCGCGAGGACTTCGGTCAGACGCTCGCCATCTGGGGCAGCGGAGAGGGCTTTTACCTTGTGCTCCCGCTGTTCGGCCCGTCAAGCGGGCGCGACGGGATCGGTCTCGCCGTCGACACCTTCCTCGACCCGCTGATCTACTTCGCCCCCACCAATGCCTTGGCGGCGCGCACCCTGATCCGCGGCGTCGACGAACGTGAAGGGGTGATCGACACGCTGGACGAGATCGAACGCACTTCGCTCGACTTCTACGCCACCCTGCGCAGCCTGTATCGCCAGCACCGCGGGGACGAGATTCGCAACGGCGCGCCGGCCCCCGTGCTGCCGATACCAAGCATCTCGATCGACGACTTCGAGGATATCGAGGACGTCGACGGAGAAACGGCGGCGCTCATCAACTGACCATGCGATGCCGCCATTCCATAGCCCGCACGGCGATTGCCCTGGTGGTCGTCGTTTGGGCGTTCGCGGCAAGCGCCACTGCCGACGAGACGACGGGTGACGCCGCCGTCTTCATCAGAACGCTCGGCGACAACGTGTTCAGGGTGCTTTCCACGACAAACACCGACGAAAACGACCGCAAGCAGCGTTACCGCCAGCTTCTCGAGAACGGCTTCGCCGTCAAGACCATCGCCCGTTTCGTGCTCGGCCGCTACTGGCGGGCGGCAACGCCCGAGCAGCAGCAGGAGTATATGGTGCTGTTCCGCGACTTCGTTCTCGAGACCTATGCCTCGCGGCTCAATAACTATTCCGGCGGGACCTTCGACATCGTCGACGTCCAGCCGCTCGACAAGCGGGACACGATCGTCGCCACCGAAATCCACTCGCCCAACGGTCCGCCCATCCGCGTCGAATACCGGGTGCGCGCGCGCGGTAAGGGCTACAAGATCATCGACGTTCTGGTCGAGGGCGTCAGCCTGATCGCGACCCAGCGTTCCGAGTTCGCCTCGATCATCACCCGCAGCGGCATCGAGGGGTTGCTCGCGCTGCTGCGCGAGCGCGCCGGCCACACCACCGCGGCGAACTGAGCGCCGGCTCCCGACGCTATTTCGATCCCCTGCTCCCCTGGTTCCGGCCCGCTCGGCGCGCCTCAGCCACGGGTCAGCGGTTTGTACCTGATGCGGTGGGGCCGGTCGGCTTCGGCGCCGAGCCGGCGCCGCCGGTTGGCCTCGTAGTCGCTGTAGCCGCCCTCGAACCACACCACCCGGCTGTCGCCCTCGAAGGCAAGGATATGGGTGGCGATGCGATCGAGAAACCAGCGGTCGTGGCTGATGACGACGAGGCAGCCGGCGAAGTCGAGCAGAGCCTCCTCGAGCGCGCGAAGGGTGTCGACGTCGAGGTCGTTGGTGGGTTCGTCGAGCAGCAGCAGGTTGGCGCCCGACTTGAGCACCTTGGCAAGATGCACGCGGTTGCGCTCGCCGCCCGAAAGCTGCCCGGTCTTCTTCTGCTGGTCGGCGCCTCGAAAGTTGAAAGCGGCGCAATAGGCGCGCGCCGGAATACGCCGTTTACCCAGGTCGATCTCGTCCTTGCCGCCCGATATCTCCTCCCATACCGCCTTGTCGGGGTCGAGCGAATCGCGCGACTGGTCGACGTAGCCGAGCTTCACCGTCTCGCCGAGGCGCAGACTGCCGCGGTCCGGAGGCTCCTCGCCCGCGATCATGCGGAACAGCGTCGTCTTGCCGGCGCCGTTGGGACCGACGACGCCGACGATCCCGCCCGGCGGAATACGGAAACTCAGATCGTCGATCAGCAGGCGGTCGCGATAACCCTTGCCGAGATGCTCGGTCTCGACCACCAGATCGCCGAGCCGCGGCGGCTGGGGAATGACGATTTGGGCGGTCCCCGGGGCGCGTTCGGCGCCTTCCGCCACCAGTCGTTCGTAGGCCGAAACGCGCGCCTTGTTGCGCGCGCGCCGGGCCGGCGGCGTCGCGCGGATCCACTCGAGTTCGCGCGCAAGCACCTTCTGTCGCCCCTGTTCCTGTTTTTCCTCGCGCGCGAGACGCTCCTGTTTCTGTTCGAGCCAGGACGAGTAGTTGCCCTTCCAGGGAATGCCGCGGCCGCGATCGAGTTCGAGGATCCAGCCCGCCACGTTGTCGAGGAAATAGCGGTCGTGGGTCACCGCCACCACCGTGCCCGCGTAGTCCTGCAAAAAGCGTTCGAGCCAGGCGACCGACTCGGCATCGAGGTGATTGGTGGGCTCGTCGAGCAGCAGCAGATCGGGCTTCTCCAGCAGCAGCCGGCAGAGCGCGACGCGGCGACGCTCGCCGCCCGAAAGCGTGCTCACCTCGGCGTCGCCCGGCGGGCAGCGCAGCGCGTCCATGGCGATGTCGAGCGTGCGATCGAGGTCCCAGCCGCCGGCGGCGTCGATCTTCTCCTGCAACTCGGCCTGTTCGGCGAGCAGCGCGTCCATTTCTCCGTCGTCGAGGTCCTCGGCGAAGCGCGCGGAGACCGCTTCGAAGCGGTCGAGCAGGGCCTTGGTCGCGGCGACCCCCTGCATGACGTTGCCGAGAACGTCGCGCGCGGGATCGAGTGCGGGTTCCTGCGGCAGAAAGCCGACGCGCACCCCCTCGGCGGCCCAGGCCTCGCCGGCGATGTCGGTCTCGAGCCCGGCCATGACGCGCAGCAGCGTCGACTTGCCGGCGCCGTTCAGGCCGAGGACGCCGATCTTGGCGCCGGGCAGGAAGGCGAGCGTGATGTCGCGCAGGATCTCGCGGCCGCCGGGAAGAATCTTCGACAGGTTCCGCATCACGTAGATGTACTGGTAGGCGGCCATGGGTTGCTCCGTGGAACGCGTTATGGCGCCCGCGCCCGGCGGCGGACCCGGGCCGTTTGTAGCGCACGGCGCGCGCGCCGCGCAACGCAGCGTTGATGACAAGGGCGTGACGTTCGGCGCGTTCGCGACGCCGCTCGTGACTTTGGTGAGAAATCCGGGGTAAGCTCGCACACGATGCTCCGGTGTCGCGCAACGGGAGGTGCGCCGGCCGATGAAACCCTCGGTCCTCGTGGTCGATGACGAGCCCAATATCGTCGTCTCGCTCGAGTTCCTGATGAAACAGGCGGGCTACGACGTGCGCGT
>JBHHZM010000185.1:0-4523 GCA_046758065.1 Alphaproteobacteria bacterium
CTCATCACATCTCGCTCTAGGGGCGACAATTGGTGTTCGTGCGAATGTTCCGGCGCTCGGAGCTTCGCGACCGCGCACACGGGATGTACGGGCGGTTGGTAGAGCAGGCCCGCTGGCCGGGCTTTTACCGAGACTGGGGCATCCCCGACACGCTCGACGGGCGTTTCGAAATGATCGTGCTGCACGTCCTGCTGGTGTTGCGGCGCTTGCGGCGCGAAGGCAAAGAGGGCAGTGCATTGGGGCAGGTGGTTTTCGAGGTTATGATCGACGATATGGACCGCTCGCTGCGCGAAATGGGCGTTGGCGACCTTTCCGTGGGCCGACGCGTCAAGGCGATGGCACAGGCCTTCTACGGTCGCGCCGCGGCCTACGACATGGCGATCGAAAGCGACGACGATGCCTTGGGTGAGGCGCTGCGGCGCAATGTATTTGGCACGGTTGGGCCGCGTCCCGAGCAACTCGCCGCACTCGTCGGCTACGTTCGCGGCGAGGCGGCGGCGCTCGATACTTGGCCGGCGAGCGAACTTCTCGCCGGCGGGGTCTGCTTCAGCCGGGCGACGGCGCACGATCCAGCGGAGAAAAAAGATGGCCAAAAAGAAACCTGAGAAAGAGTTTTCGCGGATGTTCGCGCTTGCGGACCTGGGAGAAGGCGAGGCCGTTGTGACGCTTGTCGCCGATAGCAACGAGCGGGTTGCGCTTGCCCGCCGTTTCGGCGTGGCGGCGCTCGAGGCGCTGACGGCGACGGTTCGCCTGAAGCGCGAGAACGGGGGGGCGGTCAGGTTGCGGGCTCATTTCGTGGCCGAAGTGACTCAGGCCTGCGTCGTCACCCTCGAACCGGTGGCCAGCCGGATCGACGACGATTTCGAGGTTCTGTTTGCGCCCGAGGCGGCGCTTCTCGATGACGAAATCGTGATCTCGACCGCAAACGACGACGTTCCCGAGCCGCTGGCCGACGATTCGATCGACCTTGGCGAAGTCATTGCCGAGCATTTCGGGCTCGCTCTCGACCCCTATCCGCGCCGTGCCGGCGCGGTTTTCACGGGATCCGGGACAGGCGCCGAGGGCGACGATCCGGATCGTGCCGGGTCGCCTTTCGCGGCGATCCGCAAATTGAGTCCCGGGGGCTGAAGCGCACATGGCATCGCTTGCTCTCGTTGACATAACTTGCTAAAGCTGCGGCGCCCACGCCTGCGGCCCCACATCGTATCGAGACGAAGATCATGGCAGTACCGAAAAGGAAAACCTCGAAGTCGCGACGCAACATGCGACGCTCGCATCATGCGCTCTCGGCGCAAAATCTGGTCGAATGCAGTAACTGCGGTGAACTCAAAATGCCGCATCACATCTGCCCGGCATGCGGCCACTACAAGGACCGCGAAGTCCTCGAGGGCGGCGGCGCAGCGTAGATTGACTGCGGCGGCGTCAGAGATCCGCTCGTGACCCAGAGGGTGACGGTTGCGCTCGACGCGATGGGCGGCGATCATGCCCCCGAGGTCGTGGTGCGCGGCGCTAATGTCGCCTGCGTGCGTCACCCGGGCGTGCGCTTCCTGTTGTTCGGCGACGAGGATCGCCTCAAGGCGCTCCTCGGACACTACTCCAGACTTGCCGGGGTCAGTACGATGCGCCATAGCGAAGACGTCGTTGGCGCCGATGATCGCCCCTCCGTTGCGCTGCGTCAGGGACGTCACTCGAGCATGCGTATGGCGATCGATGCGGTGCGCGCCGGCGAGGCCGACGGCATCGTTTCGGCGGGCAACACCGGCGCGCTGATGGCCATGGCCAAGACGGTGCTCAAGACCTTGCCCGGCATCCATCGCCCGGCAATCGCCTCGATCGTGCCGACGATGCGTGGGGAAACCGTGATGCTCGACCTCGGCGCCAACGTCGAAGGCACCGCCGACAACCTGGTGCAGTTTGCCGTGATGGGCGAAGTGTTCTCTCGCACGGTATTGGGCGTGGTCAAGCCGACCGTTGGAATCGTCAACATCGGCATTGAGGAGATCAAGGGCAACGAAACGGTGCGGGCCGCCGCGAAGCAACTCCAGACGGGCCGTTTGCCGATCGAGTTTCACGGTTTCATTGAAGGTGACGACATTACCGCCGGCACCGTCGACGTCGTCGTCACCGAAGGGTTCACCGGCAACGTCGCGATCAAGACTGCCGAGGGAACGGCCCGCATGTACAGTACCTTCCTGCGCGCCGCGTTCAGGCAGACGCTGTTCTCACGGCTCGGCTACATGCTGGCGCGCCGTTCGCTCGCGACTTTGCGCGACCGGGTCGATCCACGGCGCTACAACGGCGGAATGTTTCTCGGACTCAACGGAATTGCCGTGAAGAGCCACGGCGCGACCGACGTATTCGGATTCGCCAACGCCATCGGTTTCGCTTACGACATGGTGGCGCAGGGTTTTAACGACACGGTCATCGCCGAGCTCAACCAGCTTCACGCCAATCTGGTGGGGGAGACGAAGGCGACCGCGGTGTGATCATGCGGCGATCGCAAGTCGTCGGGTGGGGCGGCTACCTGCCCGAACGCATTCTGACCAACCACGATCTGGCGCGGATGATCGATACCTCCGACGACTGGATCGTCGAACGCACCGGAATTCGCCAGCGCCATATCGCCGCCGAGGGAGAGTACACCTCGGACCTGGCTCTCCTGGCCAGCCGCGCGGCGCTGGAGTCCGCCGGCGTCGGCGCCGGCGAGGTCGACCTGATCGTGCTGGCGACCACGACCCCCGACAATACCTTTCCGTCCACGGCGACCAAGGTGCAGGCGGATCTCGGTATTATCTGCGGCGCCGCTTTCGACGTGCAGGCGGTCTGCGCCGGCTTCATCTACGCCCTTGCGGTGGCCGACAACTTTCTGCGGGCGGGGCAGTTCGATAGCGCTCTGGTCATCGGCGCCGAGACCTTTTCACGCATTCTCGACTGGGAGGACCGGTCGACCTGCGTGCTGTTCGGCGACGGGGCCGGCGCGTTGCTGCTGCGGGCGGTCGAATGCGCGGACGATAATGCCCGCGGCGTCCTGTCGACCCACCTGCACAGCGATGGGCGCCGCCGCGACCTGCTCTACGTGGACGGCGGGCCGTCGCGCACCCGTACGGTCGGCCACCTGCGCATGGCGGGCCGCGACGTTTTCCGTTTCGCGGTGGACATTCTGGCGCAGGCCGTCGATGAGGCACTTGCCGCGAATGGTCTTACCGCGACGGACCTCGATTGGCTTGTTCCGCATCAGGCGAACAAGCGGATTCTCGATGCAACGGCGCGCAAGCTAAGTCTGCCGGAAAACAAAATGATCTATACGCTCGATCATCACGCCAATACTTCGGCCGCGTCGATTCCTCTCGTGCTCGCCGAAGCCGCCGGCGATGGCCGCATCCGTCCGGGCCAACTGGTTTTGCTTGAGGGCATGGGCGGCGGCTTCGCCTGGGGCTCCGCGATGGTTCGTTGGTAGGGTGAGTGGCGGCGCAGCGCGCCGCTCGAACGATCGAACGCATCCCTTTGATATTGACGGACTTTCTTTCCGACGTTACGGTCTCCTCAAGCGTCTGGGAGGATGTGGAGACATGGTCGGGAAAACTGTTACACGCGCGGATCTTACGGAAGCCGTCTATCAGGAGGTCGGGCTGTCGCGTAATGAATCGGCGCAGCTCGTCGAATCGGTGCTTGAGGAGATTTCCAGCACCTTGGCACGCGGGGAGCCGGTGAAGGTTTCGTCGTTCGGCACGTTCTCGGTACGCGACAAGGCGCAACGCATCGGTCGAAACCCGAAGACAGGAGAAGAAGTACCGATCCTGCCCCGGCGGGTCCTCGTGTTCCGCGCTTCTCACGTACTCAAGGACCGGATCAACAAATCGATCGGCGGGGACGGCTGATCATGGCGGAGACACTATCGTCGCCCGGGACTGCGCGCCGCGGCGGCAAGTCGGCGGCCGCCTTTAGAACGATCAGTGAAGTGGCCGGCGAACTCGACATCCCCCAGCACGTGCTGCGATTCTGGGAGACCAAGTTCTCACAGATCAAGCCCTTGAAGCGCGGCGGCGGGCGGCGCTATTACCGTCCCGAGGACATTGCACTCCTGCGCCGCATCAAGTCGCTGCTGTACAGCGACGGCTATACGATCAAGGGCGTACAGAAGCTGTTGCGCGAAGGCGGCGGCAAGGAGGGAAGGGGAGACGGCGCTGCCGCTGCGGCCGAGACTGCGGCGCGGTCCGGCGGCGAGAACCTGCCCCCCGAGCGCCGGGCCCAGGTCGAAGCGGTGCTCGGCGAACTCGTCGCGGTGCGCGATCTCCTGAAGCGCCGGCCGTGACGCGTTGTTTCTCCGGGAGCGGGTCGCTATAGTACGATGTCGCTGGCGGAAGGCCGCCGCATGCGAAGGGTCGGAGCGTAGCGCAGTCTGGTAGCGCACCAGTCTGGGGGACTGGGGGTCGGTGGTTCGAATCCACTCGCTCCGACCAATCGTTCCGGGTCCGTTCCGGAGACATAGGTTACAGATTATACTGGAGACATGGGTAACACTT
>JBHHZM010000186.1:0-4492 GCA_046758065.1 Alphaproteobacteria bacterium
ATGCGACGGGCGCCTAGCCAACGCGCAAAATCATCCCGGTCAAATGGGTCCTATCAACCGGGAACCGCTCTAGAGCGGTTCCCGACAGGAACGTGTCGCATCGCGCGGCGAAGGCGCCGGGTGTCCCGCCAGCTCCGGGTAACCGCGCTGCGGCGCCCGCCGGGCGAGACGCTCGGGGTTGGCGGCGTAGACCCGCTTGCCCGCCTCGATCAAAAGCGCGCCGGCGAAGGGCAAGCCCCAGCGCTCGCCCAGATTCTCCCAGGTGCCGGCGAAACGCAGCATCAGCCGCGTGCGTCCGGGCGGCACGTAGAGCGCCGAAGCCGACTGCAGCGGCGAGAACAGGTTCTCGCGTAAAAGGCGCGTGAGCTGACGCCGACTGAACGGCTGGCCCTGGCCAAACGGCGTGCGTTCGAGCCGCGCCCAGATGCTGCGCCGGTTGGGCGTCACCACGAGAATCCGGCCGTTTCCCGCCAGCACGCGCCAGATCTCACGCAGCATCGGCCTGAGCTGTTCGCTGCACTCGACCGCATGCACGATCAGCACGCGGTCGAAGACATTTTCGGGAAAGGGCAGCTCCGCCTCGTCGGTCAGCGCGACCAGCCGGCGCTCGTCCGCCGGCCAGGGCATCACGCCCTGCGAGGCTGGCATCAGCGCGATCACGCGCTCGGCCTCGTCGCGGAAGGGCCGGAGATAAGGCGTCGCGAAGCCCAGCCCGAGAACGCGCAGCCCGCGCGTGTCGGGCCATATGGCGCGAACGCGGCGACGGATCATGCGGCGCGCCACTTGGCCGGCGGGGCTCGCGTAGAAGGCGTTGAGGTCGACGACATCCTGCCACATGGCCGGCGGATGGTACCACAGCGCGGGCGCCGGCGGCGGGCAATGACGCCAACGAAGCGCGGTGCTATGCTACGCCCGAAGCCGGCGAGCGAGCCGCCGGATCGCATCCGAGAGCAGGAACGACGGTCATGAAACTGCGCTATTCGCCCACCTCACCCTACGTCCGCAAGGTGGTGGTGAGCGCCGCCGAGACCGGCCTGAGCGATCGCATCGAGCTGATCCCGACCGACACGAAGGATCCGAAAAGCGGTCTTGCGAGAGACAACCCGCTCGGCAAGGTGCCGGCGCTGGTCCTCGATTCCGGCGAGACGCTCTACGACAGCCCGGTGATCTGCGAGTATCTCGACAGCCTGCACGACGGCGCCAGGCTGTTCCCGCCGCCGGGCCCGGCGCGCTGGACCGCGTTGCGCCGGCAGGCGCTCGCCGACGGCATCCTCGACGCCGCCATACTCGCCATGCTCGAGGGACGCCGGTCCGAAGCCGAGCGCTCGCCCGCCTGGATCGAAAAGCAGAAGGGAAAGGTCGCCGCCGCCGTCGACGCGCTCGAAGCGGAGGCCGCGAATCTCGGCGACGACGCCACCATCGCCACGATCACGGTCGGCTGCGCCCTCGGCTACCTCGACTTCCGCTTTTCGGACGACGACTGGCGCGCCGGACGGCCGCGGCTCGCCGCCTGGTGCGAGCGCTTCTCGAAGCGCCCGTCGATGGTGGCGTCGGCGCCGCGGGAAGCGGGCTGAGCGCCGGCGCGATTCAAACCAGACCGAGCGCGCGTTCCAGCGCGGCGCAGAACGCGTGGCCGATGGTGATGTGCATTTCCTGGATGCGCGCGGTGACGGTCGAAGGGACGATCAGCAGGGGCTCGGCGAGCCCCGGCAGATCGCCGCCGTCGTGGCCGGCGAAGGCGGTGGCGGCGAGACCCCGCTGGCGCGCCGCCTGAAGCCCGCACACCACGTTGGCGCTGCGCCCCGAGGTGCTGAGGCCGATGGCGACGTCGCCGGCGCGTCCCAGCGCCTCGACCTGGCGCGCGAACAGACGCTCGAAGCCGAGGTCGTTGCCGATCGCCGTCAGCGCCGCGCTGTCGGCGGCGAGCGAGAGCGCCGCGATCGGCAGGCGGTCGCGGCCGAGGCGCACCGTGAGCTCGGCGGCGAGGTGCTGGGCGTCGGCGGCGCTGCCGCCGTTGCCGAAGAACAGCAGCTTGTTGCCCGCGCCGAGCGCGCGCACCGAGAGCGCGACGAGGCGGGCGAACGGGGCGCGCACCGCCGCGACCGTCTCGCTGGCGACGCGTCCGTGCTCGTCGAATTCGTGGCTGAGAAGCTCGTCGGTATCCATCGGCTCGCGCTCCCGCCTGCCGCATCTTCATACAGGCTGGTGCCGGGGCTGGCAATTCACGCTCCGACGCGGTGAATTGCCGGGCGCGCCCCGGCATCGCTATAGTGTGCGCGCATGATCCAGGCGACACGCGACCTCATCGCCCGATACAGCCAGGTCAACTGGGCCCTCGCCGACCAGGCGCTGGTCAGCGGCGCCAACTTCCTCACGGGCATCCTGCTCGCCCGCTTCCTCGGCATCGAGGAGTTCGGGCGCTTCACGCTCGCCTGGATGGCCGTACAGTTCATGAACAGTATTCAGTTCGCCCTGGTCAGCGCGCCGATGATGTCGATCGGTCCCAAGCAGCCGGCGGATGCGGCGCCCGGCTACTACGGCGCGACGCTGGTCCAGCAGACCGCCTTCGCCGGGCTTTCGTTCGGCCTGCTGTGGGTCGGCGCGGCGGCGGCGGCGGCGCTGTTTCCGGACTGGCGCGCGGGCGGCCTCGCCCTGCCGCTCGCCTGCGCCGCGCTCGCTTTCCAGATGCAGGACTACCTCAGGCGCTGCTTCTTCACCCGCGGCCGGCCCGGTGCGGCCGTCCTCAACGACGCCCTGCGCTACCTCGCCCAGCTTGCCGTACTCGTCAGCCTCGCCGTCACCGTCGGTCTCGACAGCCGCGCCGCCCTCTGGACGATCGCCGGCTGCGCCGCCGCCGCCGCCGGCATCGGTTTCGCCGGCCTGCGCGATCTCGCCTGGCGCGCCGGCGACTTCGCCGCGATCGCCGCGCGGCACTGGCGCTTCGCCCGCTGGCTCGGCGCCTCGGCGGTGATGCACTGGCTTTCGGGCAACCTGTTCGCGCTCGTGGCCGGCGCGCTGCTCGGCGCACCGGCGGTCGGCGCGCTGCGGGCGGCGCAGAACCTGATGGCGGTGATGCACATCGTCTTCCAGGGACTCGAGAACGTCGTGCTGCGCCAGGCCGCGCAGCGCCTCAAGGCCGGCGGTGCCGCGGCGCTCGCCGTCTATCTGCGCGACGTCGCCGGCGGCATGCTGATGGCGACCGCGGTGGTGGCGGTCGCCGCCGCGCTCGCGCCCGGCTTCTGGCTGGGGCTGGTCTACGGCGACGCCTTCGTGGTCTATGGTGACGTGCTGCGCTGGTACGCGCTGATCTACCTCGTAATGGCGCTGACCCTGCCGCTGCGCGCCGGCCTCAATACGCTCGAGAACACCCGGCCGATCTTCGTCGCCAACCTGTGTTCGTTCGCCTTCGCGGCGCTCGGCTGTTACGGGTTTGTAAAGGTCTTTGGTCTATTTGGCGCTCTTTACGGAATGTTCACCATGTACGCCTTGATGCAGATCATCCTGTGGTGGGGCCTGCGCGGGGCGCTGAAGCGGTCGGACGGGTGATCCGTGGGCGCCCCGGGTTTCGCGGTTCCGGCCACCCCGGCGCTGGCGGTCACCGCGTCGTCTGAGGGCGGCTCCGCCCCGACGCCGCGCGATGTCGCCGGCCGGCTCTGGCGCTTTCTCGACGCCGAGGGCCTCTCCTGGTGCGTCGTCGGCGCGAACGGCGCCGAGGGCGATGGCGACATCGACATCGTGGTCACGGGTCTCGGCGGCGCGGCGCTCGCCCGCGTCATGCGGCGTTTCGCCCGGGCGAACGACGTCGAACTGGCGCAGATCCTGCGACACGAGTGGTCGGCGTGGTTTTTCGTCTTTGCCTGGCCGGGCGACGACGGCATGCCGCGCTATCTCCACGCCGACGTCTGCGGCGACTACCTGCGCGCCGGGCGCCCGATCCTCGCCGCCGACGAAATCGTCGGCGGACGACGGGCGGGCCGCGACGCCGACGGACGGCCGCTCGGCTATCCGGTGCCGGCGCCGCCCGACGCCTTCATCTATTACCTGGTCAAGAAGATCGCCAAGGGCGCGCTCAACCAACGACAGGCCGGCTGGCTCGGCGACGCCTGGCGCGCGGATCCCGCCGCGGCGCGCGCCCGGATCGCGCGTTTCTGGTCGGGCGCCGACGCCGAAATCCTCGTCCGCGCCGCCGCGAGCGGCGACTGGCGCGAGGTCCGCCAGGCGCTTCCCGAACTGGCGCGCGCGCTCGACGCCGCTCTCCGCCGCCCGCCGGGCGCGCGCTGGCGCGAAGCGGCGCGCCGGTTCGGTCGCATCCTCCGTCCCACCGGTCTGATGATCGCCGTACTCGGCCCCGACGGCAGCGGCAAGTCCCGGCTCATCGAGACGCTGCTGCCGGCGCTCGCGCCCGCCTTTCGCCGCTGTCGCCGGCTGCATCTGCGCCCGCGCATCCTCGGCGGCGGCCGCGGCGGCGCGCCGGTCGACGACCCGCACGGCC
>JBHHZM010000187.1:0-4491 GCA_046758065.1 Alphaproteobacteria bacterium
ATCGTCGCGGCCGGCGATTCCGGCGTCCGGGTGTCGCAGGCGCTGCCGCGCGGCCAGCGCCGGGCGATCGCGGCACCGCTGCCGCTGGTCGCGACGATCGACCCGGCGGCGCCTGCGCCGCGCTCCTTCGCCTTTGCCCGGGCGCGGCGCGGTACGATCACGACCATCGCCGCCGAGGTTGTCGTCGACGACGCGCGCGCGGAATGGGAGACGCGCCCGGCGCGCCGTCGCCCGCGCCGGCTGCGCCCGACCGTTGCCGGGGCCAGCGCCGCCAACCGACTCCGCTCGCTCGCCGAAGTTCGGGCCGGCCGCGGCCGGCTGATCGTCGATCCCTCGCCCGAGGTGGCGGCCCGCGAGATCTACGAATATCTTGTCGCCGAGGGCGTCCTCGATCCGCCGGCCCCTAGGCACCCACTTTTGACCGGAGATCAGAAATGAACCAATCCGATCCGACCTATCTCGCCCGCAAGACCCCCGGCATCGGCATGACCGACACCGAGGACCAGGTGAACATGGTGCGCCTGCGCGTCTACCGTCTGGGGCGGGTGCAGGAGGAGCTGAAGAAGCGCGACTATGGCGCCTGCGTGCTGTTCGACCCGATCAACATCCGCTACGCCACGGGTAGCCGCAACATGACGGTGTGGACGCTGCACAATGCCGCGCGCTACGCCTTCGTCCCGGCCGAGGGCAAGGCGGTGCTGTTCGAGTTCCCGCGCTGCGAGCACCTCGCCCGCGGCCTCGAGACGATCGGCGAGGTCCGCCCGGCGACCACCTGGTATTATTTCTCCGCCGGCCGGTTCCTCGACGAGCGGGCCATATCATGGGCCACGGAAATCGCCGATCTCGTCAAGGAGCAGTGCGGCGGCAACCAGCGGCTCGCGCTCGACCACGGCAACTTCCCGGGCACCCGCGCGCTCGAGGCGCTCGGCATCGAGATCGTCGAGGGACAGGAGCCGATGGAACGCGCCCGCGCCATCAAGTCGGCCGACGAAATCGCCTGCATGAACGTCGCCATCAGCGTGTGCGAGGCCGGCATGGCGCGCATGCGCGAGGCGCTCGCGCCCGGCATAACCGAGAACGAGCTGTGGTCGATCCTGCACGAGACCAACATCGCCATGGGCGGCGAATGGATCGAAACCCGTCTCCTGTCCTCGGGCGGGCGCACCAACCCGTGGTTCCAGGAATGCGGCGAACGCGTCATCCGCCCCGGCGAACTCGTTGGCTACGACACCGACCTGATCGGGCCGTTCGGCTACTGCGCCGACATTTCGCGCACCTACTTCTGCGGTCCCGGCAAGCCGAGCGACGAACAGCGCAACCTCTACCGCACCGCCTACGAGCAGATCCAGGCCAATATCGCGCTGCTCGAGCCCGGCATGAGTTTCCGCGAGTTCAGCGAGAAGAGCTGGCGGATTCCCGATGCCTACGTTGCCCAGCGTTATTCGACGCTGGCCCACGGGGTGGGCATGTGCGACGAGTGGCCGGCGATCGCCTTCCTGCAGGACTGGGACCGCAAGGGCGGCTACGACGGTGTGTTCGAGCCCAACATGACGATCTGTATCGAAAGCTATGTCGGCGCCGAGGAGGGCGCCGAAGGCGTCAAGCTCGAGGATCAGGTGCTGATCACCGACGACGGCGTTCAGGTCCTGTCCACCTTCCCCTTCGAGGACGATCTGCTGGCATGAACGCGACCGCTCGTTAACAGGAAACCGGCCGATGCCTCGAATGGCGCACCGTCGATGAAACGCACTCCCCCTCGGGGTGAATGACGATGAAGCGGCTCGCGATCGCCCGGCTGTGGCACGAGGGCAACTCGTTCTCCCCGGCGCTCGCCCACGCCGACGATTTCCGTGCGCGCGAGTGGGTCGCAGGCGAGGCGGCGTCGGCGTTCTATCGCGGCACCGCGACCGAACTCGGCGCGGCGGTCGATTTCCTCGCGGCGCGGTCCGATTGGCGGGCCGAATTCCTGCGCTGCGCCGCCGCGATGCCCTCGGGGCCGCTGGCGGCCGGTCTGTTCGGGACGATCCGCGACGGGATCGTCGCCGGTCTCAAGGGCGCGACGTGGGATGCGGTCTATCTCTCGCTCCACGGCGCGCTGCTCGCCGAAGGCGTCGCCAGCCCCGACATCGCGCTGCTCGAGGCGGTGCGCGGGACGATCGGAAAGACGCCGCTGGCCGCGAGTTTCGACCTCCACGCCAACCTCGACCCGGCGGTGATCGACCTCGTCGACGTCGCCGTCGGCTACAAGACCTACCCCCATACCGACATGTACGATGCCGGCATGAAGGCACTCGAACTGCTCGCCGCGACCGCCGCCGGCGCGATTTCCCCGGTCGGGGCGCTCGCCAAGGTGGACGTCGTGCTGCCCAGCTTCAACATGCGCACGGCGGAAGGCCCGATGGCCGAGGTCGTGGCGCTGGCGCGTCAGATCGAGGCGCGCGACGGCCTGCTCGACGTCAGCGCGTTCGGCGGCTTCGCCTATGGCGACGTGTCTTACGGCGGCGCCTCGGCGATGGCCTTCGCCGACGGCGACCTCGACGCGGCGCGCGAGGCGACCAGCGCCGTGGCGGCGGCGCTCGCCGGCCGGCGGCGGCGCTTCCTCGTCAGTTTGCCGGCGCCCGAACAGGGTCTCGCCCGCGCGCTCGCCGCGCCTTTTGGGCCGGTCGCCGTGATCGACGCCGCCGACAACCCGCTCTCGGGCGGCATCGGCGATACCCCGGCGCTGTTCCGCGCCCTGTGCGCGGCGCGACCCGCCGCGCCCGCGGTCTTCGCCTTTTTCCACGATCCCGGAGTGGTCGAGCAAGCGCAGGCGGCCGGTCTCGGCGCGCGCCTCGACTGCGCGCTCGGCGGACGGGTGAGCGAGCGCTACGGCCCGCCGGTCGAAGTCGCGGCCGTCGTCACGCGCCTGACCGACGGGCGCTTCGTCAACCGCGGGCCGATGGAGACCAATCTCGCGGTCGATCTCGGTCCGAGTTGCGTGCTCGACGTGGCGGGTATCCGGGTCATCGTCAGTTCGCGCTGCGTCGCGCCCAACGATCCCGCCTATTTCGCACTGCACGGCGTCGATCTCGCCGCAACCCGGCTGCTCTGCGTCAAGGCCAAGAACCACTTCCGCGCCGCCTTTGGCGACCTCTGCCGCGAGCTGATCGAGATCGACGCGCCGGGGCCCGCCTGTCTCGACCTTTCCGCGCTTCCCTTCCGCCGCGCGCCGGGACTGTCGGGCGCGGCGACGCGCGGGGGCTGAGGCGTGGCGGCCGATGTCGCCGCCGCGGTTCCGGGCCGCGACGCCCGGGTCATCGGACTGGTCGGCGCCGGTCATTTCTTGAGCCACTTCTATATTCTCGCGCTGCCGCCGCTGTTTCCGCTCCTCAAGGAGGAGTTCGGCGTCGGCTACGCGGCGCTCGGCGCCGCCCTGACGCTCTATAACCTCGCGGCGGGCATGGCGCAGGCGCCGGTCGGCTTCCTCGTCGACCGCATCGGCGCGCGAACCGTGCTGACCCTCGGGCTCGCGGTCGAAGCGGCGGCGGTCGCGTTCATCGGCCTGAGCTCTTCGTTCGGTGCGCTGCTCGCGCTGCTCTTCGTCGCCGGTCTCGCCGACAGCGTGTTTCACCCCTCGGACTACGCGATCCTCAACGCCTCGGTGAGACGCAGCCGGCTGGGACGCGCCTTCAGCCTGCACACCTTCGCTGGCTACGTCGGTTTCGCGGTCGCGCCGGGGACGATGATCCTGCTGACCGGCATCTGGAGCTGGCGCGCCGGCTTGGTGATCGCCGGCGGCGTCGGCCTGGCGGTCGCCCTCGTCATGCTGTTTTCCCGCGACCTGCTCGACAACGACGCGCGTCGCGAGCGCCCGGCAGGCGACGCCGGGGCGCAGCGACGGAACGGGGGAATCGGCCTGCTGTTCAGCCCGCCCGTGCTGGTCTGTTTTCTGTTCTACGTCGCCACCTCGATGGGGTCCGGGGGGCTCCAGACTTTTTCGGTTTCGGCGCTGGTGTCGATCTACGACGCGCCGCTCGCCGCCGCCAACGCGGCGCTCAGCGGGTTTCTCGTCGCCAGCGCGCTCGGCATTCTGCTCGGCGGCGTCGTCGCCGACCGTATCCGTCGTCACGGTCTCGCCGCCGGGCTCGGTTTCGCCGGTGCCGCGCTCGGCGCCGTCGTGGTGGCGACGACCTCGCTCGGACCCATGTTGCTGGTCGGCGTGTTCGGTTTCGCCGGGCTGGTGCAGGGCATGGCGCGGCCGTCGCGCGACATGATGGTGCGGGCGCTGACTCCCGAAGGGGCCAGCGGCCGGGTCTTCGGTTTCGTTTGCACCGGCCTCAACGTCGGCGGCGCGGTCTCGCCGCTGCTGTTCGGCTGGGTGATCGACCTGGGCGCGCCCCGGCTGGTATTCGTGCTGGCGGCGGTGTTTCTGCTCGTCGCGGCCGGTCTCGCCGTCCTCGCCGGAACCCGCTGGGGAAACCGGAAGTCGGAAGGAACGCAGGACTCCGCGCC
>JBHHZM010000188.1:0-4477 GCA_046758065.1 Alphaproteobacteria bacterium
GGGGCGCGATCGGCATCGTCTCGCGCTCGGGCACGCTGACCTACGAAGGCGTCGCCCAGACTACCGCCGCCGGGCTCGGCCAGTCGACCTGCATCGGCATCGGCGGCGACCCCATCGCCGGCACCAGCTTCATCGACTGCCTCGAGCTGTTCCTCGCCGACGACGAGACCCAGGGCGTCATCATGATCGGCGAGATCGGCGGCAGCGCCGAGGAAGATGCGGCGGAGTTCCTCCGCGCCGAGCAACGCAAGAAGCCCGTGGTCGGTTTCATTGCCGGGCGCACCGCGCCGCCCGGGCGCCGCATGGGCCACGCCGGCGCCATCATCTCGGGCGGCAAGGGCGGCGCCGAGGACAAGATCGAAGCGCTGCGCGGCGCCGGAATCGCCGTCGCCGATTCGCCGGCAAGTCTCGGCAGCACCATGTTAAAGGTATTGAAAGGTTAGGCAGTCTCAATGAATGCAGCGCGACGTTTGGGAGACGCGCAACCGGGGGCGGCACCACGCCATGGGACAACGGCTTGAAGAAACGTCCTTTCTCTATGGCCCGAATTCGAGCTTCATAGAGGAACTCTACGCCCGTTACCTGCGCGATCCCGGCACGGTCGATGCGAGCTGGCAGAGCTTCTTCGCCGAGCTCGGCGACGACATGCGGGCGGTTCTCGACGAGGCGCGCGGCGCCCCTTGGGCGCCCCGCCAACCGGCGGCGCCGGTCGGGGAAGCGCCGGGCGACGACGTCAACGGCGAGCTGGTCACGATCGCGCCGCTTGCGCCGCCCCCCGCCACCGACGCCGCGACGATCCGCAAGGCGACCCAGGACAGCATTCGCGTCCTCATGCTGATCCGCGCCTACCGTGTGCGCGGCCATCTCATCGCCAATCTCGATCCGCTGGGCCTCGACGGCGAGCGGCACCATCCCGAACTCGATCCGGCGACCTACGGCTTTACCGAGGAGGATTACGACCGCGAGTTCTTCGTCGACGGCGTGCTCGGTCTCGAGACCGCCACCCTGCGCAAAGTGCTGACGGTGGTCAAGAAGACGTACTGCCAGAAGGTCGGCGTCGAGTTCATGCACATCCAGTACCCGGACCAGAAGTCGTGGATTCAGCAGCGCGCCGAAAGCAGCCGCAACGCCACCGAACTGAGCGCCGACGAACGCACGGACATCCTGCGCCAGCTTTACGCCTCCGAGGGATTCGAACGCTTTCTGCACATCAAGTACACGGGCACCAAGCGGTTCTCGCTCGAGGGCGCGGAAAGCCTGATCCCGTTGCTCGAGACGATCATCAAGACGGCGGGCGCGCTCGGCGTCGAGGAGGTCGTACTCGGCATGCCGCATCGCGGTCGCCTCAACGTGCTGACCACGGTAATGGCCAAGTCCTACGCCGCCGTGTTCTCGGAGTTCCAGGGCGAACCCGCCAACCCCGAGGACGTGCAGGGTTCGGGCGACGTCAAGTACCACCTCGGCACATCCTGCGATCGCGATCTCGGCGACGGCAGGCGGATCCACCTCAGCCTGGCGGCCAATCCGTCGCATCTCGAGGCGGTCGATCCGGTGGTCGAAGGCAAGACCCGAGCCAAGCAGACCCAGCGCGGTGATACCGAGCGCAAGAAGGTGATGAGCCTTCTCATGCACGGCGACGCCGCCTTTGCCGGCCAGGGGCTGGTGGCCGAGACGCTGGGCCTATCCCAGCTACGGGGCCACCAGACCGGTGGCACGATCCATGTCATCGTCAACAACCAGATCGGTTTCACCACCAGCCCGAAGTACTCACGCTCGTCGCCCTATCCTTCGGACGTCGCCAAGATGGTCCAGGCCCCCATCCTTCACGTCAACGGCGACGATCCCGAGGCGGTGGTGCACGTCGCCCGTTTCGCTGCCGAGTTCCGTCAGCGCTTCAATCGCGACGTGGTCATCGACATGTTCTGCTACCGTCGCCACGGCCACAACGAGGGTGACGAGCCGGCCTTTACCCAGCCGTTGATGTACCGCAAGATCGCGCAACACCCGACGGTCCGGCAGCTCTACACCGAGAAGCTGATCGCCGAGGGCGTGCTCACGCCGAAGGAAGCCGAGACGCTGATCAAAGAATTCAACGCCGGCCTCGAGGCGGCGCTCGAAGCGTCGAAAAGCTACAAGCCGAACAAGGCCGACTGGCTCGAAGGCGCCTGGTCGCATTTCGAAAAGGCCGAGGCGGGCGGCCCGCGGCGCGGCAAGACGGCGGTGCCGATCGAGCGGCTCAAGGAGGTCGGATTGGCGATCTCGGCGGCGCCCGAAGACCTCAAGATCCACCGCAAGCTCGAACGGGTTCTCGACAACCGCCGCCGCATGACCGAGAGCGGCGAAGGGATCGACTGGGCGACCGCCGAGGCGCTCGCCTTCGGCACGCTGCTGTGCGAGGGCCGCGGGGTGCGGCTCGTCGGTCAGGACAGCGGCCGCGGCACCTTCAGCCAGCGTCACTCGGTGCTCGTCGACCAGGTCTCCGAAGAACGCTACGTGCCGCTCAATCACATCCGCGAAGGCCAGGCGACCTACGAAGTCGTCGACAGCATGCTGTCGGAGGCCGCCGTGCTCGGCTACGAGTACGGTTATACGCTCTCCGACCCCGACACGCTGGTGTTGTGGGAAGCGCAATTCGGCGACTTCTCCAACGGTGCCCAGGTGATCATCGATCAGTTCGTCTCCTCGGGCGAGTACAAGTGGCTGCGCATGTCGGGCCTGGTAATGCTGCTGCCCCACGGCTTCGAGGGTCAAGGGCCCGAGCACAGTTCGGCCCGGCTCGAGCGTTACCTGCAGCTCTGCGCCGAGGACAACATGCAGGTGGTCAACTGCACCACGCCCGCTTCGTACTTCCACGTGCTGCGCCGACAGTTGCACCGCAAGTTCCGCAAACCGCTCGTGGTGATGACGCCGAAGTCGCTGCTGCGCCACCGGCGCTGCGTCTCGCGCCTCGACGACATGGGGCCGGGAACGGCGTTCCACCGGGTGCTTTACGAAAACGTGGCGCCGGCGCCGGACAATGAAATCCGCCGCGTGATTCTGTGTTCGGGCAAGGTGTTCTACGATCTCGAAGCCGAGCGCGACAAGCGCGGCATTGCGAACGTCACCATGCTGCGGCTCGAGCAGATCGCGCCGTTCCCCGACAAGGCGCTCGAGGAACAGCTCCTGCGTTTTCCCCAGGCCGACGTCGTCTGGTGCCAGGAGGAGCCGCAGAACATGGGTGCCTGGACCTACGTCGCGCCGCGCGTCGAAACGCTTTTGGGCGGACTGGACGGCGCCTGCAAGCGGCCACGCTATGTCGGCCGGCCCGAGGCCGCGTCGCCCGCCGCCGGTTTCCTGAGGGCGCATTTGCGCGAACAGGCGGCGCTCGTCGACCAGGCGCTCGCCACGTAAACCACCGCCCGCGCCGTGGCGCGCGTGATCATTGACCCAAGGCGGTCGAGAAGACGATGAGTGTAGAAATCAAGGTCCCCACCCTGGGGGAATCGATTGTCGAAGCAACCGTGGCGCAGTGGTTCAAGACGGCCGGCGAAGCGGTTTCGGCCGACGAACCGCTGGTCGAACTCGAAACCGACAAGGTGACGCTCGAAGTGCCCGCGCCTGCCGGCGGGCTGCTCAGCGAAATCCGCGTCGACAGTGGTGAGAACGTCGAGGTCGGCGCTATCCTCGGCCTGATCGACGAGACCGCTGCCGGGTCTCCCACAGCCGGGCCGGCGCCCGCGGCGGCGCCGCAAGCGACGGCCGAGGCGAAAACCGAAACCGCCGCCGCGCCGGCGACATTCTCGCCGGCGGTGCGCAAGCTGATCGAGGAAAACGGCCTCGATCCCGCCGCGATCCCGGCGACAGGCAAGGGCGGACGGCTGACCAAGGGCGACGTGCTCAAGGCGATCGGGGCGCCGGCCGCATCGCCGCCGGCCGCCGCGCCAACGCCAGCCGTCGCGCCAGCACCCCGACCCGCGGCGCGCCCGGCGACGCCTTCGGGACCCCGACCCGAAGCCGCGCGCGAAGAGCGGGTGCGCATGACGCGTCTGCGCCAGCGTATCGCCGAACGGCTCAAGGAGGCGCAGAACACCGCCGCGATCCTCACCACCTTCAACGAGGTGGACATGACGGCGGTCATGGCGCTGCGCAAGCAATACCGCGAGACGTTCGAGAAAAAGCACGGCGTCCGCCTCGGCTTCATGTCGCTGTTCATCAAGGCGGCGATCGTCGCGCTCAAGGAGCTGCCGGCGGTCAACGCCGAGATCGACGGCGAGGATATCGTCTACAAGAACTACTATCACATCGGCGTCGCGGTCGGTTCGCCCCAGGGGTTGGTGGTGCCGGTGGTGCGCGACGCCGACCGCTTGGGATTCGCCGAGATCGAGAAGACGATCGCCGATCTGGCGGGTAGGGCGCGCGACGGCAAGCTTGCGCTCGATGATCTGACCGGCGGCACCTTCACCATCACCAACGGCGGCATCTACGGCTCGCTGCTGTC
>JBHHZM010000189.1:0-4391 GCA_046758065.1 Alphaproteobacteria bacterium
CGCCGCCCGGGAAACAGAATCGATCCGATCTCGTCACATCTCGCTCTGGAGACGGCGCAGGCCCGACGGCCGCGAGCGGACGTCGGGCGGTGCGATGTACGTGGAATGCCTTGAAAAAATTGGGGCGAGTGAGGGGTCTCGAACCCCCGACCTCCAGATCCACAATCTGGCGCTCTAACCTACTGAGCTACACCCGCCACCGGGAGTGATGTAGTCATTTTGGCGGCCGAACGTCAAGCGCGCTACGCTCGGTTTACAAGCCCGGGAGAGGGCCTTCATGCCGGCCCGCGTCCGCGGCGTCAGTCGCCGCCGAAATGCCTCGCCAGGCGGTCCGCCGCCTCGTCGAGCACCGCGTCCTTCTTGCAGAAGCAGAAGCGCGCGATTTGCCGGCGCCGGCGTTCGATGGCATAAAGCCGCCATGCAGCTTGCCGGACGCATGGCGCGGTTGGGAACCGAGAGTGCCTTCGAGGTCCTGGCGCGGGCCGGGGCGCTCGCGGCTGAGGGGCGCGACATTATCAATCTCGGCATCGGCCAGCCCGATTTTCCGACGCCGGAGAATGTCGTCGAAGCCGGGCGAAAAGCGCTCGCCGACGGCCATCACGGCTACACCCCCGCCAACGGAATCCCCGCGCTGCGCGAGGCGGTCGCCGCCGATATCTTGAAGCGCCGCGGCGTCGAACTGCATCCCGACCGCATCGTCGTCGTACCCGGCGGCAAGCCGACGATGTTCTTCGCCTGTCTGATATTCGGCGAGGCCGGGGCCGAGATCATGTATCCCAACCCGGGATTTCCGATCTACGAATCGGCGATCGCCTTTTCGGGCGCGACGCCGGTTCCGATCCCGCTCTATGAAGAGAGCGGCTTTTCGTTCAGCGCCGAGGAAGTGCTCGCCAAGATCACGCCGCGGACGCGACTCATCATCGTCAACAGCCCGGCGAATCCGACCGGCGGCGTGGTGGCGAAGGCCGAGCTCGACCGGCTGGTCGCAGGCCTCGAAGCGCACCCCCGGGTCGCGCTGCTGTCGGACGAGATCTACGCCCGCATGGTCTACGACGGCCTCGAGCACGCCAGCCTGCTGGCCTATGAATCGATCCGCGACCGCCTGATCCTGCTCGATGGCTGGTCGAAGACCTACGCCATGACCGGCTGGCGCATCGGCTACGCCGTCTGGCCCGAGGCGCTGGTCGAAGCGGCGACCCGGTTGTGCATCAACGATCACTCCTGCGTCAACGCGGCCGCCCAATTCGCCGCGATCGAGGCGCTCACCGGGCCGCAGGACGCGGTCGAGCGCATGGTCGCCGCCTTCGATGAACGCCGCGAGGCGATCGTCGCCGAGATCAACGCCATCCCGGGCTTCCGTTGCACCCGCCCCTTGGGCGCCTTCTACGCCTTCCCCAACATCAGCGGCGCCGGATTCAATTCCCGCGCCCTGCAAGACAAGCTATTGAACGAAGCCGGGGTCGCTGCCGTCTCGGGTACGAGTTTCGGGGCGATGGGCGAAGGGTATCTGCGATTTTCCTACGCCAGTTCGATCGACAATATCCGCGAGGCCATGCGCCGTATCCGCGACTGTCTCGCCCGCGCGACCTGACCCCCCACCGGTCCGCCCCGCGCGTTTATGCCCAACCTCTAGGCAGATTGCCCAGAAAGTGGGCAGGATGAGCCCTTAACCCCAAGAGCTCATCCGGCAGAATCGGCCGATTCCCGCGCTTGTCACTGCCGCGTCGCGAATGGCACAGCGTGTGCTTTGGATAAAGGGCGAGCACAAGCCGTTGCCGTGGGCAACATCGTCCGGGCGACGGTTCTCGGTGTTCGGCGCCGCCAGGAAACGCGAGAGGCAGAGATGAAGAAGATCGAAGCGATCATCAAGCCCTTCAAGCTCGACGAGGTCAAGGAGGCGCTGCACGAGATCGGTCTTCAGGGCCTCACCGTCGTCGAGGCCAAGGGCTTCGGCCGGCAGAAAGGTCACACCGAGCTTTACCGCGGTGCCGAATACGTCGTCGACTTTCTGCCCAAGGTGAAGATCGAGGTGGTGATCGAAGACAATCTCGTCGAACGCGCCGTCGAGGCGATCGTTCAGGCGGCGCGCACCGGACGCATCGGCGACGGCAAGATCTTCGTCACGTCCGTCGAGGAAGTCATCCGCATCCGCACCGGCGAAAAGGGCGCGGACGCCATCTGAACGCGGCGTCGCCACACGCGTTCTCCGCACCGCAAAGCGACCCATTCGAAAAGAGGAAACCCAGCCAATGTCCGACGTCAAATCGGTCCTCGAGACGATCAAGGAAAACGACATCAAATATGTCGACTTCCGCTTCACCGATCCGCGAGGCAAATGGCAGCACATCGCGCAACCGGTCGCCACCGTCGACGAGGCGATCTTCGAGGAAGGGGTCATGTTCGACGGCTCGTCGATCGCCGGCTGGAAGGAAATCCACGAGTCCGACATGACGCTGATGCCCGATCCGGCGACCGCGACGATCGATCCCTTCGCCGCGCAGTCATCGCTCATCATCACCTGCGACGTCGTCGAGCCGAGCACCGGCGAGGGCTATTCGCGCGATCCGCGCTCGACGGCGAAACGCGCCGAGGCCTACCTCAAATATACCGGCATCGGCGACACCGCGTATTTCGGCCCCGAGCTCGAGTTCTTCGTCTTCGACGACGTGCGATTCGAGGTCGGCATGAATCACACCTTCTACTACCTCGATTCGGAGGAAGGTCCCTACGTCAGCGGCCGCGAGTTCGTCGAAGGCAACATCGGCCACCGGCCGCCCGCCAAGGGCGGCTATTTCCCGGTGCCGCCGGTCGATTCGCTCGCCGACCTGCGCGCCGAAATGCTAACCGTGATGGGCGAGATGGGACTCGGCACCGAAAAGCACCACCACGAGGTGGCGCCGTCGCAGAACGAACTCGGCATCGAAAGCAACACCCTGCTCCGCATCGCCGATCAGGTGCAGATTTACAAATACGTCGTCCACAACGTCGCCCATTCCTACGGCAAGACGGCGACTTTCATGCCCAAGCCGGTTTACGAGGACAACGGCTCGGGCATGCATGTCCATCAGTCGTTGTGGAAGGAGGGCAAACCGCTGTTCGCCGGCGGCGGCTACGCCGACCTGTCGGACGCGGCGTTCTACTACATCGGCGGCATCATCAAGCACGCCCGCACCATCAACGCGTTCTCCAACCCGACGACGAACAGCTATAAACGCCTCGTCCCCGGCTTCGAGGCGCCGGTTCTTCTGGCCTATTCGGCGCGCAACCGTTCGGCTTCCTGCCGCATCCCGCACAGCGCGTCGCCCAAGGGCAAGCGCGTCGAGGTGCGGTTCCCCGACCCGGCGGCGAATCCCTATCTTTCCTTCGCGGCGATGCTGATGGCGGGGCTCGACGGCATCGAGAACAAGATCCATCCGGGCGACCCGATGGACAAGAACCTCTACGACCTGCCGCCCGAGGAACTCAAGGACGTGCCCACCGTCTGCAGCAGTCTCAATCAAGCCCTCGAAGTGCTCGATGCCGACCGCGATTTTCTCAAGAAAGGCGACGTTTTCTCCGACGACCTGATCGACGGTTATCTGGCGCTCAAATGGGAGGAAGCGAAGACGGTCGACATGACGCCGCACCCCGCCGAGTTCAAGCTTTATTATAGCGTCTGATGTTTCCGAACCCCTGAAGCGCCCGGAACCGGACGCGCCCGTGTTCGACATCCTGCGAGATCAGCCCGGCGGAAGACCGGGCTGAACCGCTCACCGGAAAACGAGGAACGGCGGCGGGCCGAAGCCCGCCGCCTTCCGTTCACGCCGCCTTGACCTCCACTTTCTTCACTTTCGCCTGGGCTTCCGCCGTTTTCGGCAAGGTGACGGTCAGGACGCCTTTCTTGAATTCCGCCTTCACCTTGTCCGTCGCGATTCCGGGAGGGAGCGGAATGGCCCGGTAGAAGGAGCCATAGGAGCGTTCCGAGAGGTAATAGCCTTTCTTGTTCTCCTCGCGCTCGGCCTTCTTCTCACCCTTGATGGTCAGAACATCTTCAGTCAGCGAGATTTCGATGTCCTTCTCGTCCATGCCGGGCAGCTCCGCCGCGATCTCGACGGCTTTTTCCGTCTCCGCGACGTCAACGCTCGGCGCGCCAAACCCGAGTGAGCGATTGGCCATGCCGAAGCCGTTTTCGAAGCGGCTCCAGAAGTTCTCGAAAACCCGGTTGATATCGCGATGAAGCGCGAAGATCGGGTTGTCGTCGTTGCCATGCCGCGAGATATCGCCGGATTTGCGATTCCACGGGATCAGGTCCTTGATCTGCATTGCACCATACCTCCTTTCCTTTACGCTGCTCGAACTTTGATCTTCTTTGCCTTGGCCGGCGCGGCCTTGGGCAGGAACAAGGTCAGCAC
>JBHHZM010000190.1:0-4379 GCA_046758065.1 Alphaproteobacteria bacterium
GCGGCATTCTGCATGTACCAGATTGCCCGGTTTCGCAGCATGCGCCCGACCCCCGCCGACTTCGTCTACGTGCGTCTGTACGGTTCCGCGGGGCCCTATCGCGGCAACTATAGCGAGTCGACGATCCGAACCTGGGCCGGATGGTCGCGCCGCTGGCGGGACGAGGGCCGCGACGTCTATTTCTATTTCTGCAACGACGAGAACGGTTACGCCATCAAAAACGCGGTCAGACTGAACCGAATTCTGGGCAAGTTCTGACCGACCTGACGAAGGCGCTGCTTCCGTTGGACACGCCGCTCACGCATTGCGGCCGGCAAACCGCCACAGCGTCCACATGATCACCAGCAGGAAGAAGAAGCTCATTTTCAGCGGGTCGGTGATGGTGTCGTAAACGTACCCCACGATCTTGCGGATGCGCGCTCTCAATTCGCTGACGGCGCCGGTATCGGGACGCGCCTTTTGCGTGCCGGACGCGGTGTCCAACAGCGGGTCGAAGTCGTAGTCCCGTTGATAAGAGTTTTCATCGTGTTTCACCCGTACCTGTTTCCCCGATTTGAGATCGACGACGCTCAGCTCGCGGCGGTTTTCCGTCACCATGATGGCGAAGTTTCCCAACCCTATGATCGAGAAGCTTACCAGGCCTTCGACGCTGATCGTCGGACGGAGGATCGTGCTGATTATTCCGAAGACGGCCTCATTCACGGGCAGGTCGAGGATGGCGGTGAAGCCGGACGAATCCGGCCCCTGGCGCCTTGAGCGACGGTTCTCGGCGCCCGCGGGGGCATTCGCGGGTCTGGTCGGTGACCGGTCGGCGACGGTGTTGGCGTAAAGCTTCAGAAGCCCGCGCAATGTGAGGCCCGGCGGGGCGTTCGTGCGTATCCCGGTTGCGAAAGGCGCGCCGTCGAGGGCGCCGTAGTAAGCGCTTGTCCCGGCGAAAGGCGCGCTGAAGTCGCTTCTCACTGGTTCGTCGACGCGATAGCGGCTCTGATACGACTCGGCGGCGCCGATCTCGGTGTCGAGGAGCGAGAAGTCCGGGACGTCGATAGCGCCCAGGTTGAGCAGTGGCGAGCTTCCGCTGAACGTCTCGCCGTCGAGAACCGGACCGTCGCTCGAATCGGCGGACACGGCAGGGCGCCCCGCCGAGAACGCGCCCAGCTGATTCGGCACGAGCGGTCCGCCGACGGCAGCCTGCGATATGAGGATGAGCAGAACTGCCAACGCAGACAGCCACGCCGGCCGTCGCACGGACGGACCGGCATATCCGTCTGCGATCCAAGCCCGCGCTCGTACCCTGGCTGATGCGGACCGAATCAAAGGTCGGACCCTCCTAACGTTTGGAGGCATTATTATAGCCGATACTATGCCTGAACGTGGACTTTCCGGCAATCGTGGCGAGTGATCTTAACCATACGGTGCCGGCTATTCTCTTGGTCTTCCATGGTTTCAAAAGGTTGCCGATCCCGGAAGCGACGGTCATAATTCCAGCCCCCGGGCCGGCCGGGGCGGTTGGGCGTCTCGGGGGCGCACCGTGCCGCTCCGGTCAACGGGCGACGACGGAGGGGTCGTGAAGTTCAGCGTCGGATTGGCCCAATGCAGCCCGGTGTCGGGCGATCTGGCGGCGAACCTCGACCTCGTCGAACGGATTGCCGGGGAGGCCCGCGCGCGCGGCGCCGACCTCGTGGTTTTTCCCGAGATGATGCTGTCCGGCAGCGACATGAACCGGGCCGTCGGGACAGCGCTCGCACTCGACGATCCAGCCTTCGATCGGCTCGCCGCGCTGAGCCGCGAGGTTTCGCTCTGCGTCGGCTTCATCGAGCGAACCGCCGATTTCCGCCATTTCATCGCGGCGGCCTATCTCGAGAACGGTCGGCTGGCGCACGTCCAGCGCAAGATCCACGTCGTCAGTCACGGCAGCTACGACGAGGGCAAACTCTGCGGTCCGGCACGCGAGGTGCGCGCCTTCGACAGCCGCTTCGGGCGCATGGCGATCGCGATCTGCGAGGACGCCTGGCATTACGGCTACATGCTGTGCGCGGCGCTCGACGGGGCGACGGTTATCCTTACGCCCATTGCCAGCGCCGCCGCCGGGGTTTTCGCCGTCGGCGAGAGCGCCGCGCTTTGGGAGGTGAGCAACCGCTCCAACGCGCTCAGGCTCACCTCCTGGGTGGTCTGCGTCAACCGCGTCGGCGTCGTGGGCGAACGGGACTATTGGGGCGGTTCGCAGCTCGTCACCCCTTTCGGCGAAGTCGCGCTCCGGGGCGACGACTCGGCCGAGGATCTTTACCTCGGAGAGATCGATATCGAGGCGGCGCGGCGCGCGCGCTTCGAATACCCCGCACTGCAGATCGAGCGGGTCCGCGATCTCGTCGCCAACCTCAAAGCCATCGACCGCGAGCGGTTATAGCCGAAACCTTTCCCGCTCAGCCGCGTGGCGGGTTGGGGGGGACGAGCCGGTCTTCCGGCAGAACGGTCCCGGGCGGGATATCGCCAAGGGTTTCGAGTTCGGCGTAGTAGGGGGTGAAATCGGGCCGCGTCGCCTCGAAGAGCTGATCGTAACCGTCGATCACGAAATAACATTCCTGGTAGTCGTCGATGCGGTACTCGCTGCGCATGACGCGCATCAGATCGAAGGCGATGCGCCGGGGCGCGGGATCCTCGAGGCAGTGCACCGATTCCCCCTTCGACGAGACAATGCCCGAGCCATAGATGCGCAGGCCCCCGGGCGTGCGGATCAGGCCGAACTCGACCGTGTACCAGTAAAGCCGCGCAAGGTAGCGGAGCGCGCCGAGCCCGAGCGCCTTGAGTCCGCCGCGGCCGTAGGCCTGCAGGTAATCGGCGAACACCGGGTTGAAGAGCAACGGGATGTGACCGTAGATGTCGTGGAAGACGTCGGGCTCCTGGAGGTAATCCATCCGGTCGCGGCCGCGGATCCAGCGGGTCGCGGGGAAGCGCCGGTTGGCGAGATGGGCGAAGAAGATATCGTCGGGCACGAGTCCGGGGACGGCGACGATGCGCCAGCCGGTGGCGCGCCGGAGAACCGCGCTCAGCCGGTCGAAGTCGGGAATGCCGTCGGCGGCGATGCCGAGACCCTCCAGTCCGGCGAGAAATTCGGGCGCGGCGCGGTCCCTCAGAATGCGCTCCTGACGGGCGAACAGCTCGCGCCAGATCGCATGCTCCTCGTCGCCGTAGCGCTCCCAGTCCTGATCGATCGTATGATCGGCGCGGGGCGCGGGTGCCTTGGATACATACACGTTTCGTTCCGGAAGAACCTGTATCGCTCTACCGTGGAATCTGGGTTCGCGCCATCGCCGCTTCAAGCGGCCTCGCGCGGCATTGACCGGATGCGCGCGCCGCGTCATGCTGGCCTCCGTCAACGGATTGGAGCGTGAAATGAGTGCAAGCGCCTTGTCTGCGGCCCGTGTCGGCCCCGCGAGCGACGACGCCGGCGAGCGCGAGATCCGGGTGCAGCTCGCCGCCTGTTACCGGCTGCTGCACCGCTACGCCATGACCGACCTGATCTACACCCACGTTTCGGCGCGGCTGCCCGGCCGCGAAGGCCATTTCCTGCTCAACCCCTACGGCCTGATGTTCGACGAGATCACGGCGTCGAATCTGATCGAGGTCGACGGCGAGGGCAACGCGGTCGGCGACGACGACTGGCCGGTCAACCCGGCAGGCTTCGTCATTCACAGCGCCGTTCTCGATGGCCGGAAGGACGTGAACTGCGTCCTGCACACCCATACGCGCGCCGGCATCGCGGTCTCGACGCTCGAATGCGGGCTCCTGCCGATCAGCCAGCACGCGCTCCAGTTCTACAACCGCATCGCCTATCACGACTACGAGGGCATCGCCTGCGACCTCGACGAGCGCCGTCGTCTCGTCGCCGACCTCGGCGACTGCAACGCCATGGTCCTGCGCAACCACGGACTCCTGACCGTGGGCCGCAGCGTCGGAGAGGCCTTTCTCTTGATGTTCAACCTCGAGCAGGCGTGCAAGATCCAGATCGACGCGCAGGCGACCGGCTCGCTGGTCGCGATGCCGTCCGAAGAGGTTTGCGAGCATACCGCGCGCCAGTTCGACGCCGGCGCCAACGTCGAAAAGCCGGCGTGGCGGGCGCTTCTCCGCCAGCTCGACCGCGACGACCCGTCGTACCGGGACTGAGCGGCCTCGACCGCAGCGGTCGGGGCGCCGCCGCAATCGGCTAATCCACCGCCAGTTCTTCGCCGTCCCCCTCGGGCTCGGGAAAGACCGGGTACACCCCAGCGACTCGGCCCATCTGTTTCGTCAGCGAAAGAACCGTGTCGATATAGGGGGTTTCGACGTCGACGATGCGCGCTATCTCCTGGACGACTCCGAGAAGCGCGTCGAGTTCGATGGCG
>JBHHZM010000191.1:0-4314 GCA_046758065.1 Alphaproteobacteria bacterium
TCCACGGCACCGACAACGCGCGCTGCCTGATCGCGCTGGCGCTGATGACCGGCCACATCGGCCGGCCGGGGACGGGGCTCCACCCGCTACGCGGCCAGAACAACGTGCAGGGCGCCTCGGACGTCGGCCTCATCCCGATCGTTTATCCCGACTACAAATCGGTCGAAGACCCCGCGATCAAGGCCGAGTTCGAGAGGTTCTGGGGCGTCGAGCTCGATCCCGAACGCGGCCTCACCGTGGTCGAGATCATGGACGCGGTCCACGCCGGCGAGATCAAGGGCATCTATATCATGGGCGAGAACCCGGCGATGTCCGACCCCGACACCAATCACGCCCGCAGCGCGCTCGCCAAGCTCGAGCATCTGGTGGTGCAGGACATCTTCCTCACCGAGACCGCGTTTCACGCCGACGTGATCCTGCCGGCCTCGGCCTGGCCCGAAAAGGACGGCACGGTGACCAATTCGAACCGGCAGGTGCAGATCGGCCGCAAGGCGCTGGACCTGCCGGGCGAGGCGCGCCAGGACTGGTGGATCGTCCAGGAGATCGCGCACCGTATCGGGCTCGACTGGAACTACGCCCATCCGCGCGACGTCTACGCCGAGATGCGCGCCTGCATGCCCTCGATCAAGGGCATAAGCTGGGACCGGCTGGTGGCCGAGGATTCGGTAACCTACCCCTGCGATTCGGAGGACGAGCCCGGCCACGAGGTGATGTTCGGCGACGGCTTCCCGACGCTGACCAGGCGCGGCAAGATGGTTCCCGCCGACATCATTCCGCCCGACGAGCAACCCGACGACACCTACCCGATGATCCTCACCACCGGGCGGCAGCTCGAACACTGGCATACCGGCGCGATCACCCGCCGCGCGCGCGTGCTCGACGCGCTCGAGCCCGAGGCGGTGGCCTGCCTCGCCCCCGCCGACCTCGAACGCCTCGGCATCGAACCCGGCGACCGCATCCGCGTCGCCACGCGGCGCGGCGTGATCGAAACCAAGGTGCGGCGCGACCGGCGGGTACCCGCAGGCATGATCTTCATCCCCTTCTGCTACGCCGACGCCGCCGCCAACACCCTCACCAACCCGGCGCTCGACCCGTTCGGCAAGATCCCCGAGTACAAGTTCTGCGCCGCCCGCGTCGAGAAGGGGACGGCCGCGGGTGACGATTAGGACAGGTGAAAACAAGCGGACGAGTCGGGTCCGCATCGACTGGCTTCACGTCGCCGCCGCGAGGGGTTAAAATCGGCGAAGCTTCGTCCGGCTGCACGGAAGTCCCCGGCCGGCCCGTTCGTCAGCGACAGGAGAGCGTTGCATGAAAGCCATGTTCCTCGGATTTGCCGCCGCCATCGTCATCGCCATCGCCGTCGGCGTGGTCATGACCAGCGTGAACCCGGGAACCGCCGAACGCGAGGCCGCGGCCGCGGACGTCCGGCTCTAACTTTACGTTTCGGCGGCGGGCGGAGGAAAGCAAGCGCGCAAGCCGTTACCGGGCATCCGCTCAGCCACCGGGAGCGGTGATTTCCTTGAGGTAATCGATCAGTTCGCCGAGTTGGGCATCGTCGGGAATGCGCTGGAGCGGCATCTTGGTTCCGGGCAGGAAAACGTCGGGACCGTCGTGGAACAGAGACCGCAGCGTGTCCTCGTTCCACACGAAATCGCGGTTCTTGAGCGCCAGCGAGTAGTGGTAGCCCGGCACCGTGCCGACGCGGCGGCCGAACAACCCGGCGAAATGCGGACCCGAGCGCCGCGGGCCGTCGACGGTCAGCGAGTGGCAGCGGGCGCATTTACGGAACAGTTTGGCGCCCGGATCGTCGCTGTCGAGCCACGGTTTGGGTTCGTCCGCGCCTTCATTGAGAATGCCGATCTGATCACCGGTCCCAAGATGCCAGACGCGCGCGCGCTCGTCCGAGCCCGCCGAGACTGCGAAGCGGCCGTCGGGGGTGACGGCGACCGCCCAGACCGGCGCGTCGTGCGCCTTGATCGAACGGATGACGGCGCCGGCGGCAAGATCCCAATAGATGATGAAGCCGTCGCGACCGGCCGAGAGCGCCCGCCGGCCGTCGGGCGTAAACGACACGCCGAAGATCGGCCCGTCGTGTCCGGTCATTTTGCGCAGCTCGCGGCGCGCGGCGAGATCCCACAGCCGGATCGTCGCATCGGTGCTCGACGACAGCGCCCGGCGGCCGTCGGGCGAGACGGCGATCTGGGTAACGCCCCAGCCGTGTCCCGTCAGCGTTCCGGCCAGGGCGCCGGTTTCGACGTTCCAGATCCTTATCGCGCCGTCGTGCGCCCCGGCGAGCACCGTTCGGCCGTCGGCGGCGAAAGCGACGGCGTTGACATTGCTCGGCTGTTCGATCGTAAGGCGCAGCGCGCCGCTCGCGATGTCCCAGATCCGGACGCTCTTGTCCCAACCGCCACTCGCCGCGAGCGCGCCATCGCGCGACACCGCCACCGCCATGACCTTCGCGGTATGGCCTTCGAAACGCCGGACCGGCGCGCCGGTCGCGAGATTCCAGAGCAGGACGACGCCGTCGTCGCCGGCGGTAAGCGCACGATCGCCGTCGGGCAGGAAGACGACCGAATTGACCGGTCCGTCGTGACCGTCAAGCGAGACGATCTCGGTCTGGTCGACAAAGTCCCACAATCGCGCGCTGTAGTCGAAGCTGCCGGTGAGCACCCGGCTGCCGTCGGGCGAGACCGCGACCGCGCGCACCATGCCGCCGTGGCCGTAGAATTCCGCCCGCGACTGCGGGCCGTGACCGGCGGCGAGGACGACGGCAAGAGCGAACGCTCCCGCCCACCGACGCCCGGAACCTGCGCCTCGGCGCCGATCCCGGTGCGAGCGAGCGGAGCCCCGTGCAGCCACCGCGCCTAACGCCAGACGATGCCGTTCTCGGCGGCGTCGGGACGACCCGGGCCGCTGCCGTAGCGCGGCGCGCCGGACAATACGTAACCGCTCGGCAGATGGCGGAACTGCGAGATCAGCGCGCCGGTCTCGGCGTCGACGGCGATGCGGCCGACCTGAAAGGCGCTGTTGGAATTGCCCCCCGGGTTCATCACGGTAACGAGATAGGCGGCGCGGCCGTCTTCGACGAACGGCGTCACCTTGAGCACCTTGATGTCGAAGGTGTCGCGGATCGCCTTGGCGACCTCGTCGGCGGTCATCGCGGCATGCACAGGCGCGGCGAGCACAATTGCGACCACCGCCGTCGCCAACCGGATACCGAAACGCATTGCGCCGTTCCTCTCCCTTATTCGGCGGGTTGTCCGGCCGGGCCGGGGCCGCCGTCGGGCGGCGCCTCTCCCTTGACTTCGGCGACCCACATGTTGTGGTGCTCGCGCGCCCAGTTCTCGTCGACATGCCCGGTGCCCATGGCATCGAACGCGCCTTCCATTCCGAGCGTGCCGATATAGATATGGCCGATGATCACCGCGATGAAGACGAGCGCGATGATGGTATGCCACACCTGCGCCAATTGCATCTCCAGAAGCGGCGTGAGGTCCGTCGGCAAGTCGAAGCCCAACGTGTTCAGAACCGAGAACGTTTCGGCAAACGGCGTGATCTGATAAGGGAACATCAGCGCGATGCCCGACCAGACGGCCGAGCCGCCCGCCAGTACGACGATCCAGAAGACCAGCTTCTGGCCGGCGTTGAACTTGCCCGACGGCGGGTGGACGCCGGACGAGAACAGTCCGCCGCCCTTGGCGATCCAGGCGAGATCGTATTTGTCGGGAAGGTTGTGGCGAATCCAGATGACGATCATCAGGACGACGCCGACGGCGAAGGAAAATCCGATGAAGTTATGGACGAGCTTGCCGTAGTAGGTGATCGCAGCGAAGGCCGTGTGCAGAGCGCCGAAGTTTCCCACGTCGCCGGCGGGGTCCATGGCGAACAGATACCGCCCGTAGAGCATGTTGAGCCCGGTCAGCGCCAGCACGACGAAGCTGCCCGCGGTCATCCAGTGGACGAAGCGCTCGAACGCGTTGAAACGCTCGATGGTGCGCCCCGAAGGCCCGGCGTCGATGCGGATACGGCCCCGGAAGGCGAAGAACAGCCCCAAGAGAGCAATCACCGCGGCGAGCAGCCACCAGCCATATCTGGCGACCGGTCCGTTGCGGATCGAGCGCCAGTTCTCGCCCTCCGACTGGATCATCACGCCGGCGGCGCGATTGGGCAGCGAGACGTAACCCCGGGTGCCGCGCCGGATGTTACGCCAGATGTCGGAATCGCTGTTGCCGCCCAGCGTGTTCTCGAGATTGTTCGCGGGCGGTTTGCCGGGTAACGGCAGGACGACGCCTGGCGAGGGCAAGGTCGGCG
>JBHHZM010000192.1:0-4221 GCA_046758065.1 Alphaproteobacteria bacterium
GAAAAAAAAGAGGGGCGCTCCGGGCGCGCGCCCCGCTAGTCAGGGAGGACACACCATGTGATCTGCGGGAGCGACTAATCCATCGTCGCGCCGCAGCCTTCGCAAGGGACGGTGCAGCAGGGAAGCGGCGACACCACGGCGGTCACGAGCAACCGCTCGTTGCGCCGCAGGTGTCGCACTTCAGGCACGTCCCGTTGCGAACCATCGTGAGATTCCCGCACTCTCCGCACGGGTCTCCCTCGTATCCTTTCATCCTTGCCGCCTGGCGCTGCGCAAGCCCCGGTGCGACCGACGCCTCGGCGACCGCGACGGCGCCCATCGCCGCGGCGGGCGCGCCGAACGGCTCGATCCCGGCCGCAGCCGAAGCCGTCGTGCCGTCGCCGTTCGCGCCGCCCTGGACCACATGCAGGCCCGAGCGCACATAACCGTTGCTGGCGACCCTCATCAATGCCTCGAAATTCGCCGCCTCGTCGCCGCCGGGCGTTCCGTTCCCGTCCAGTTCCGCCTGACGTTCGCCGCCGCCGACGCTGTCGGGCATCAGATCGCCGGGCTCGACGTGGGCGAGGTCGCTGCGTCCGAGATACGAGATCGCGAGTTCGCGGAACATGTAGTCGAGGATCGAGGTCGACATCTTGATGGCGTCGTTGCCCTCGACCATGCCCGAGGGCTCGAAACGGGTGAAGGTGAACGCCTCGACGAACTCTTCGAGCGGCACGCCGTACTGAAGCCCGATCGAGATGGCGATGGCGAAGTTGTTCATCAGGCTGCGGAAGGCGGCACCTTCCTTGTGCATGTCGATGAAGATCTCGCCGAGTTTGCCGCTGTCGTACTCGCCGGTCCGCAGGTAGACCTTGTGCCCGCCGACGATCGCCTTCTGGGTGTAGCCCCGGCGGCGCTGGGGCAGCCGGCGGCGCGCGCCCATTTCACGCTCGACCTGCTTCTCGACCAGGCGGACGATGCGCTCGGGCTGGGCCTCGGGCGTCGCATCCTCGTCGTCGTCCTCGACCTCGTCGCCGAGAGTCAGCGCGCTCAAGGGCTGCGACAGCTTGGAGCCGTCGCGGTAGAGCGCGATTGCCTTGAGGCCGAGTCGCCACGCCAGCCGGTAGGCGTCCTTGCACGATTCGACCGTCGCCGCGTCCGGCATGTTGATCGTTTTCGAGATGGCGCCCGAGATGAACGGCTGCGCCGCCGCCATCATGCGGATATGGCTTTCGGTCGACAGGCAGCGCCTGCCGATGCGGCCGCAGGGACTGGCGCAGTCGAATACCGGCAGATGCTCGTCGCGGATGTGCGGCGCGCCTTCGAGCGTCATGGCGCCGCAGCAGTAAACGTTGGCGGCGTCGATCTCGTCGCGGCTGAAACCGAGCGCGGCCAGCATATCGAACCCGGGGTCGTCGAGCCGGGCGGCGTCGAATCCGAGGCCGCGAATGCAGAACTCCTCCCCCAGCGTCCATTTGTTGAAGGCGAACTTGATGTCGAACGCGCCGGCGAGCGCGGCCTCGAGCTTGTCGATGGTGCCGACGTTGAAGCCCCGCGCGCGCAGCGCGTCGTGATTGACGCCGGGCGCGCCAGCCAGGGTGCCGCGGCCGACCGCGTAACGCACGATTTCCTCGATCTGTCGTTCATCGTAGCCGAGCGCGCGCAGCGCGCCGGGGACGGTCCGGTTGATGATCTTGAAGTAACCGCCGCCGGCGAGCTTCTTGAACTTGACGAGAGCGAAATCGGGTTCGATTCCGGTGGTGTCGCAGTCCATCACCAGGCCGATCGTGCCGGTGGGGGCGATGACCGTGACCTGGGCGTTGCGGTAGCCGTGATTCTCGCCCAACGCCAGCGCCTCGTCCCAGGCGCTGCGCGCCGCCGAGACCAGCGCCCGATCGGGGCAGTCGTCGGCGTTGAGCGGCACCGGAGCGATCGCCAGGCGTTCATAACCTTCCGCCCGGCCGTACGCCGCGCGACGATGGTTGCGGATCACCCTGAGCATCGCTTCGGCGTTCTCGGCGAACCTGGGGAAGGCCCCGAGCTCGCGCGCCATCTCCGCCGAGGTGCGGTAGGCGACGCCGCTCATCAGCGCGCTGATCGCGGCGCAGAGCGCGCGCCCTTCGGCGCTGTCATAGCCATAGCCGAGCGCCATCAGCAGACCGCCGATGTTGGCGAAGCCGAGACCGAGGGTGCGGAAGTCGTAGGACCGCTGCGCAATCGGCGCCGACGGGAACTGCGCCATGACGACCGAGATCTCGAGCACGATCGTCCACAGCCGGACCGCGTGGGCGAAGGCCGGCGAATCGAAGCCGCCGTCGGCGCGACGGAACGCCTGCAGGTTGAGCGATGCCAGATTGCACGCCGTGTCGTCGAGGAACATGTACTCCGAGCACGGATTGGAGGCGTTGATCCGGCCCGAGGCGGGGCAGGTGTGCCAGTCGTTGATCGTGGTGTCGTACTGGACGCCGGGATCGGCGCATGCCCAGGCGGCGTAGGCGATCTGTTCCCACAGGTCGGCGGCGGGCAGGGTCTTGTGGACCTTGCCGTCGGTGCGGCGGATCAGCTCCCAGTCCCCGCCTGTGGTCGCCTTGCGCATGAACGCGTCGCTGACCCGCACCGAGTTGTTCGAATTCTGTCCCGAGACGGTGAGATAGGCGTCCGAATCCCAGTCGGCGTCGAAGACCGGGAAGGCGATCGAGGTGTAGCCCTGGCGCGCGTACTGAATGACCTTGCGGATCATGTTCTCCGCGATCATCGAGCGGCGCGCCTCGCGCACCGCCTTGGCGAGCAGCGGGTTCTCGCGGGGCTCGAAACGTTCGTCGCCGCTGCCGGTCTGACAGGCGGCCATGACGGCGTTGAGATGTTTCGCGGCAAGCCTCGAGCCGGCGACCATGGCGGCCACCTTCTGCTCTTCGACCACCTTCCAGTTGACGAAATCCTCGATGTCGGGGTGATCGACGTCGACCACCACCATCTTGGCGGCGCGGCGCGTGGTGCCGCCCGATTTGATGGCGCCGGCGGCGCGGTCGCCGACCTTGAGAAAGCTCATCAGCCCCGACGACTTGCCGCCGCCGGAAAGCGCCTCGCCCCCGGCGCGCAGCTTCGAAAAGTTGCTCCCGGTTCCGGAACCGTATTTGAACAGGCGCGCTTCGCGGACCCAGAGGTCCATGATCCCGTTCTCGTTGACGAGATCGTCCTCGACGCTCTGGATGAAGCAGGCGTGCGGCTGCGGGTGCTCGTAGGCCGAGTTCGAGCGGGTCAGCGTGCCGCGTTCGCGGTCGACGTAAAAATGTCCCTGCGGCGGGCCGTCGATGCCGTAGGCCCAGTGAATGCCGGTGTTGAACCACTGCGGCGAGTTGGGCGCGCCTTTCTGAACGCACAGCATGTGCCGCAGTTCGTCGTGGAACGCGCGGGCGTCGGCGTCGCTGTCGAAATAGCCCGCCTTCCAGCCCCAGTAGGTCCAGGTGCCGGCGAGGCGGTCGAACACCTGCTTGGCCGAACGTTCGGCGCCGTAGCGCGCATCCTCGGGCAGTTCGGCGAGCGCTTCGGCGTCGGGCACGTGGCGCCACAGCCACTCGGGCACGCTCGGCTCGGCGACGGCCTTGAAGCGTGCGGCCACTCCGGCCTTGCGGAGGTACTTCTGGGCAAGAATGTCGCACGCCACCTGCGACCACGCGGCGGGCACCTCGATGTTCTCGAGCCGGAACACGAGAGAGCCGTCGGGGTTGCGGATTTCGCTCGTCGTCGTGCGAAACTCTATGCCCTCGTACGGCGACCGTCCTTCGGTCGTAAAGCCGCGCTCGACCCGCATACTCAACTCCCTGAAAAAGCTTAGAATTTGTAGTGTATGACAGGCGCGCCGGGAACTCTGGAAAACACCCCCAACATCTCGCGCCGAAAGAGCAAGAGACCACAATTTCTGGCAGAGTGCAACAACATTTTGCGGTCAAATTTCAGTATGACACAAGATACTGTGGGTGAACCGAAATTACGGCGGGGCGGAATCCGGCGCGCCGCCGCCGCGGTTTCTCCCACCCGGCGGACCCGTCAGGCGCGCGCGGCGAACGGCAGGTTGGCCAGCAGGTTCTGGGGTTTGAGCCGAAGCGTCCCGTCCGGGCGCATCGCCAGCGCGAGGTAGACCGGCCGGCCGGCGATCTCGGGCCGCATCAGGCTGCAATCGGCGAATTCGAGACGGAACAGTGCGAGCAGGCGTGCGAGCCGCTCTTCGTCCACGTCGGCGCC
>JBHHZM010000193.1:0-4202 GCA_046758065.1 Alphaproteobacteria bacterium
GTTAGGCATGCCGCCAGCGTTCGTTCTGAGCCAGGATCAAACTCTCAAGTTGACTCCCCCACGAAAGATCGAACGCTCGATGCAACGGCCCGTAGACCGTCGATCGAACTCCCGATTCCGCAGGGAATGGCTCGCACGCACGAGACCGCGACGCCCATGCCTCTCACCTTGCGAAAGGCGCAAGACGCCGCGTGCGTCGGCGTACGGCTACCGCCGCCGCCCACGCATCCCTTCCGATTCACTTGTCAAAGAGCGAGCTGCACTCCGCGATCCGGGCGCTTCCGCCCAAACCGCTCGTAAAGACCGCGCCTTAATAGGCTCGCGGGTGCGTCGTGTCAACTGCAATCACGGCTCTACGGCGCCCGCACCCGGCGGCGCCTGCCACGATGGTTAATATAGGATCGAAGTCCCGTTTCCGCAAGCGCCGATCCCTGGCGGCAAAAGGCCCCGGGACCAATCCAAAAGCCGTTGCGCACAGCGCTCGCCCCCGCCGAAAGCGGCTCAAACCGCCGCGAGCGCCCGTTCGAGATCGGCGACGAGATCGTCGGCGTCCTCGATGCCGACGGACAGGCGCAACAGGTCGTCCGGCACCGGGCTGTCGGGCGGTTCGATGCTGGCGCGGTGCTCGACCAGGCTTTCGACGCCGCCCAGCGACGTCGCCCGCTTGAACACGCGCACCGCGCCCGAGACCGCCAGCGCGGCCGCGGCGCCACCCGCGATGCGCAGCGACAGCATGCCGCCGAAGCCGCCTTCCATCTGTCGCGCCGCGATCTCGTGGCCCGGGTGGCCCGCGAGCCCGGGATAGAGCACCCGCGCCACCCTGGGATGGTCGTCGAAATGCTCGGCGATGCGTTGCGCCGTCGCCGAGGCGGCGCGCACGCGCAGGAAAAGGGTGCGCATGCCGCGCAGCAGAAGCCAGGCCTCGAACGGTCCGAGCACCGCGCCGGCGCCGTGGCGCAAGTCGCAGACGCGCCGCCAGTAGTCGTCGTCGCGCGCCGCGACCAGCGCGCCGGCGAGCACGTCCGAATGGCCGTTGAGATACTTGGTGCCGGCGTGCATGACGATATCGGCGCCGTGCGCGATGGGCCGGGTCAGCACCGGCGTCGCGACCGTCGAATCGACCACCAGACGGGCGCCGCCGGCGTGCGCGATGCGGGCGCTCGCGGCGATATCGGCGACCTCCCACATCGGGTTGCTCGGGGTTTCGACCCAGACCAGCTTCGTCGCCCCCGGCCGCACCGTCCGTTCGAGCGCTTCGAGATCGCCGTTGGCGACGAAATCGACTGCGAGGCCCCAGCGCGCGCCGTGCGCCTTCGCCCAGCTTCTGACGCCGTGATAGGTGACCGCGGGCAGCACCACGTGATCGCCGGGGTCGAGCGCCTGGAACAGGGTCGCCGCCGCCGCCATTCCGGAAGCGAACAGCCGGCAATGGACACCCCCTTCGAGCGCCGCGAGCAACGCCTCGGCCTGGTCGTAGGTCGGGTTGGCGTCGCGGGTGTACATGCGCCCGACGCGTCCCTGGGCATCCGGCTCCTTGACGAAGGTGGTTGCGGGATAGATCCCCGGGACAAGCCCCTTGTGCGCTTCCTCCGTCCAGCCCATACCCTGGGCGGCGAGCGTCTCGGGCTTGAAGTCCGGTGCGTCGGTCATCGGTTGCCTCCCGTTTTATGTTGACTGTCTCGCGCCGCATCGCGCCGGCCGCTCGACGCTCCAAGCCTTCGGCAATCGCGAGTGCCGGGTGGAATTAACGTGTCCGAACCTGGGCACTACCGCCGTTTGTACTGCTCGCCGCCGAAGGCTATCTCCCAGCTCTCCGGGTCGAAACCCTCGACGATGTCCTCGAGTTTGTCCAGGTCGCGCTCGACGGCGGGGCGCCGGGAGATCATGGCGAACCAGCGCTTGACGTTGGGGAACGCGTCGATGTCCTGCTCCTGGCGCTCATACAGGCGGCACCACGGAAAGATCGCCATATCGGCGATGGTGTACTCGTCGGCAGCGACGTACTCGTGGCCTGAGAGTTGACGGTCGAGTACGCCGTAGAGCCGCCCGGCCTCGTTGGTGTAGCGCGCCTGGGCATAGGGCAGCACCACCGCACCGCCGGGGTTCATGGGCGCGTAGGCGTTGAAGTGGTGGGCCTGGCCCAGCATCGGCCCGAAGCCGCCCACCTGCCAGAACAGCCACTGCATGACGTCCCAGTGCTTGCGCGGCTCTTCGGGCAGGAACTTGCCGGTCTTCCTGGCGAGGTAGAGCAGGATGGCGCCCGATTCGAACAGCGACATGGGCTCGCCGCCGGGTCCGTCCCGGTCGACGATCGCCGGGATCTTGTTGTTCGGGCTGATGGCCAGGAACTCGGGCGTGAACTGGTCGCCCTTGTCGATGTCGATCCAGTGCTCGGTGTAGTCGAGCCCGGTCTCCTCGAGCATGATATGGATCTTCTGCCCGTTGGGCGTGGCGCAGGTGTAGAGATCGATCATGGTGCCCTCCGTTTCTCCGTCTCGCCCGTTGGCGGCGCGCCCTATTCCCCGAGCTTCTTCTTCAGCACCGCGTTGACGACGCCGGGGTTGGCCTGGCCCTTGGTCGCCTTCATCACCTGGCCGACGAACCAGCCGATGACCTTGGGGTTCTTGGCGTACTGCGCGACCTGTCCGGGGTTGTCGGCGATGATTTGATCGGCGATCGCCTCGATCGCGCCGGAATCGCTTAGCTGTTTGAGGCCCTTCTCCTCGACGATCGCGGCGGCCTCCCTGCCGGTCTCGAACATCTCGTCGAGAACGTCCTTGGCGGTGCGTCCCGAAATGGCCTGGGATTCAAAGAGGCCGATGAGCTCGCTAAGCGCCGTCGCCGAGACCGGCGAACGTGTAACGTCGAGGCGGGCCTTGTTGAGGCGGCCGAACAGCTCGACCGTCACCCAGCTGGGGGCGAGCTTACCGCCCCGATCCTTGGCGACCGCCTCGTAGAAATCGGCATTTTCTTTTTCGGCCACCAGCACCCCGGCGTCGTAGGCCGAAAGCCCGTAGTCCGCCATGAAGCGCGCCTTCTTCTCGTCGGGAAGTTCCGGAAGGCCGGCGGCGATCTCGTCGACCCAGGCCTGATCGAGGACGAGCGGCAGGAGATCGGGATCGGGGAAATAGCGGTAGTCGTGCGCCTCCTCCTTGGTCCGCATCGGCCGGGTCTCGCCGCGGCCGGCGTCGAACAGGCGGGTCTCCTGGGTGACGACGCCGCCGTCCTCGATGAGCGCGATCTGACGCGCGGCTTCGTACTCGATGGCGCGCATGACGAAGCGGACCGAGTTGACGTTCTTGGTCTCGGTGCGGGTACCGTAATCCTCGCCCGGGCGACGCACCGAAACGTTGACATCGCAACGCAGGCTGCCTTCTTCCATGTTGCCGTCGCAGGTCCCGACGTAGCGCAGGATCGAGCGCAGCTTGCGCATGTAGGCCCCGGCCTCCTCGGCCGAGCGCAGGTCGGGCTCGGAGACGATCTCCATCAGCGCCACTCCGGCGCGGTTGAGATCGACGTGGGTCACGTTCGGATCGCGGTCGTGAATGCTCTTGCCGGCGTCCTGCTCGAGATGCAGCCGCGTGATGCCGACCTCGCGCGTACGCCCGTCGGGCAGATCGACGATGACCTTGCCGTGCCCGACGACCGGCTGCGTGTACTGCGAGATCTGGTAGCCCGCCGGCAGGTCGGGATAGAAATAGTTCTTGCGATCGAACACCGAGAACAGGTTGATCTGGGCCTTCAGCGCGAGCCCGGTGCGCACCGCCTGCTCGACGCAGCGCTCGTTGATCACCGGCAGCATGCCGGGCATGGCGGCGTCGACCAGGCTGACCTGGGCGTTGGGTTCGGCGCCGAAGGCGGTGCTCGCGCCCGAGAACAGCTTGGCCTTCGAGGTCGCCTGGGCATGGACCTCGCAACCGATGACGACCTCCCAGTCGCCGGTCCGACCCTGGATCAGCGGGCTGTCGGCCATTACTCCGCCCCTCCCGGTCGGGCGGCGAAGGCGGCTACCGCCTCCAGTGCGCCGGCCGCGCGCAGCACCGTCTCCTCGTCGAAGGGACGGCCGATGAGATGCAGCCCCAGCGGCAGGCCGTCCCCGGAGAGCCCGGCCGGCAGCGAGACCGCCGGCAGTCCGGCGAGGCTCGCGGGCACGGTGAACACGTCGTTCAGGTACATGGCGATCGGGTCGTCGGCTTTCTCGC
>JBHHZM010000194.1:0-4174 GCA_046758065.1 Alphaproteobacteria bacterium
AATGCCGGCCGCTTGCCGCCGTCCTGCCGAGCGGCGGCCGATTTCGGCCGTCCGCTTTCTCGTATAGTATGGATCGAATGAGCCGATAAATCGGGCGTGATGCCGCAATGGTCGAATTCTCGAATCCCGAGGGGTACGAGCTTTGGATGGGGCGATGGAGCGCCCGTCTCGCCCCGGCGTTCGTGAGCTTCGCCGGTCTCCCCAAGGGCGGACGCTTCCTCGACGTGGGCAGCGGGACCGGTGCGCTCGCCGCGGCGCTTTTGGAGGGCGTCGAGGATGGCACGATCATCGGCCTCGAACCGGCCGAGCCCTACGTGGCGTACAGCCGGGAGCGGTTGCGCGACGAACGGCTGAGGTTCGAGCAGGGCGATGCCGTGGCCATACCCTTCGAGGACGACAGCTTCGACGCAACCCTGGCCCTTCTCATCCTGCAGGAGCTTTCGGATGCGCCCAAGGCGGTGCGGGAGATGCGCCGCGTGACCCGCGCCGGGGGATGCGTCGCCGCCAGCCAATGGAACTTCGAGGCTGGCATGCCGATGCTTGCCCTGTTCTGGGACGCCGTCATCGAGATTGTCGCCACCGACTCGGCGCGCGAAGCGGCCACGGATTGCATGGTCGTAGACTACCCGGACGAGGATGCGTTGCGGCGCCTGTGGCAAGCGACGGGGCTCGTCGAGGTGGAAACCCAAGGCCATGAGATCGCGATGGAGTTCGCCTCCTTCGAGGCCTACTGGAAGCCCTTCCTAAGCGGTGTGACACCAACTTCCGGCTATGCCGCGAGGTTGAGCGAAGCCGAACGGGCGGCCCTGAAAGACCGCCTTCGCCACAAGATAATGAGGTCGGGACCGGACAGGTCCTTCACGCTGCCGGCGCAGGCCTGGGCGGTTCGAGGCACGGTGCCTCAGGCATAGCAGAATGTCGGTGGACCGACCCTAAGCTGCCGCCGGTCCCTCATGGCGGTTGCGCCCGGGAATGGCCACAACCCGATCTGCGCATTCGCCGGCGCTCTCGCGCGACCGGGTCGATCGACCGGGATCGGCGTTTGGCCTATGATCGCGGCGATTCGGCGAGGTGATCGAATCCGTCCTCCACGGGTTTGGAAAGGGGCCGACCATGACCGGAGCGTTACGCGGTATTCGACAGGGGACGTTGCTGACGTTCAGCCTCCTAGCGCTGGCCGTCGCGCCGTCGGTGGCGGCCCAGGACGCCAAGCCGCAAAAGACCAGCGGGGTTTCCGTCGGTTCGAACAGCACGCTGCCGCTCGGGGCGCAGATACCGGCGCTCAAAGGCTACGCGCTCCGCTTGCGGACGATCGTGCTCGAGCCCGGCGCGGTGGTCGGCTATCACAGCCATGCCAGGCGCCCGGTGGCGGCCTACCTGCTGAGCGGGGAGTATACCGAGCATCGCGACGGTCGGGCGGCGATCGTGCACAAGCCCGGCGAACAATGGGTCGAGGGCGCGGACGTCGCCCACTGGTCCGAGAATCGCGGGGCCGGGCCGGTCGTCCTGATCAACGTCGACGTCCTGCCGGCAAAATGACGGCGGCGCGACCGCGCCAACCTCATCCTGCGGCCTCGCCCGAAACGGAATTCGGACCCGATAGCTGGCCACGCCCCTCAAAAAGGGGTCAGACCCCAATTAATAATCCAGACTCATTCGCAATGATCGCGAGTCCCGATGCGACAATAGGGTCTGACCCCTTTTAGGGGCTTTCGCGGGTCTAGCGAGCGCCGGCTCAGTCGCCGAAGCGCTCGCGGATGACGGCGAGGATGGTGCGCAGGCCCATGGCTTCGCCGCCGACCGGACGGCCCGGGCGGGCCTTCAGGTTCCACGCCATGACGTCGAGGTGCGCCCACGCCGACGTTTCCGAAACGAACTCGTTGAGGAACAGCGCCGCGGTCACCGCCCCGGCGTAAGGCCCGTCGGCGATGTTGTTGATATCGGCGACGGTGCTGTCGAGCCGCTCGCGATACGGCGTCCAGAGCGGCAGGCGCCACAGCGGGTCCTGTTCGAGCCCGGCGTGACGCAGCAGATCGGCGGCGAGCGCGTCGTCGGGGGTGAACAGCGCCGGAAGATCGGGACCGAGCGCGACGCGGGCCGCGCCGGTCAACGTCGCGCAGTCGATCAGCAGTTCCGGCTTTTCCGCGTCGGCTTCGGCGAGGGCGTCGCACAGCACGACGCGGCCTTCGGCGTCGGTGTTGCCGATCTCGACCGTGAGGCCCTTGCGCGTCGGCACCACGTCGAGCGGGCGATACGCGTTGCCCGCGACCGCGTTCTCGACCGCCGGCGCCAGCACCCGCAGGCGCAGCCCGAGCCCTTCCCCCATGATGGCGCGCGCCAGCCCGAGGACATGCGCCGCCCCGCCCATGTCCTTCTTCATCAGCTTCATGCCGCCCGCCGGCTTGAGATCGAGCCCGCCCGAATCGAAGCACACCCCCTTGCCGACGAGGGTGAGCTTGGGGGCGTCGGCCTCGCCCCAGGTGAGGTCGATCAGCCGGGGCGCCCGGGCGGCGGCGCGACCCACCGCGTGGATCGCCGGATAGTTCGCCGCCAGCAGATCGTCGCCGACGATGACCGCGCATTCGCCGCCGAAGGCGCGGGCAAGGTCGCCGGCCGCCGCGGCGAGCTCGCCGGGCCCCATGTCCTCGGCTGGGGTGTTGATCAAATCGCGCGTCAGCCCGATCGCCGCCGCCAGGGTCTCGACCCGGGCGCGGTCGCAGGTCTCCGGCCAGACCAGGCGCGCCAAAGGTTTCTTCGGCTTGCGGTAGCGCGTGAAGCGATACGCGCCGAGCGCCCAGCCAAGCGCGGCGTCGTCCGCCGTCTCGCCCGCCGAAGCGTCGGCCAGGCGATAGTCGCCCTCGGGCAGCGCCTGGGGAAGTCCGGCGTAGGCCCAGATGTCGCGTTCGGCCGCGACGCCCAGCAGGACGCGGGCGAGCCGGCCGTCGGGCGCCGGCAGCAGGCAGTGGCAGCCGGGCTCGGCGGTGAAGCCGGTGGCGGCGACCCAGGCGGCGGTTGCGGGCGGCTGGCCGCCGAGCCAGTCACCGAGTTGGTCGGCCGTCACGGCGAGAATCTCGGCGGTCTCGGTTTCGGGTTCGGCAATCAGGTGGTCGAGCACGTCGGGGGGCACCGGAAGGCAGGGGAGCGGGAAACGCGCGCGGTCATGCCGGCGGCGAGAGCGGCGAGAGCGCGATCTCGCCGTCGCGGGCGACGAGCATATGGCCGTCGGGCACCTCGGTCCAGTCCCCGGTATCCTCGTCGAGCGGCTCGGAGAGAATCAGTACGGCGTTCTCGGCGGCGGGGCCGACATATTCGGCGCGCGCCCGAACCCGGACAAGAACGGGTCCGCATGATGCGCTTCCGGCGGTCCGGTTACGGAACCTTCGCGCCGGCTTCCCGGTAGTAGCGCTCGGCGCCCGGATGCAGCGGGATGGCGATGCCGTCGAGCGCGGTCTCGAAACGGATGTCGCGGCCCTTGGCGTGACCGCGATCGAGAAGCTGTCGCGTATTCTCGTGCCACAGCGAGCGCGTGATCGCGTAGACCGTATCGGCGTCGATGTCGGCCGAAACCAGAAGCTGTGCGCCGATGCTGATGGTCGGCGTCTCGCCGATGCCGTTGTAGACGCCCGCCGGTATGACGCTGCGGGTGAAGAAGGGGTAGAAGGCGACCATGGTGTCGGCTTCGGGTCCGTCGACCGGCAGCAGGTCGATCTCGACGTTGCGCGCCAGCTCGGCGATCGCCGTCACCGGGTAGCCGGCGACGAAGATGAAGGCGTCGAGCCGGTCTTCGGCTATCAGCAGACTCGCCGCGCCGGGCTTGAGGTACTGGGGCTCGATATCGGTTTCGTCGAGGCCGTAGGCGGTGAGCACCGCCTTGGCTTCGACCAGCGTCCCCGAGCCGGTCTCGCCGAGCGAGACGCGCTTGCCCGCAAGGTCGCGGACGCCGGTGATGCCGGCGTCGCGGCGAACGACAATATGAAGGCTTTCGGGGTAGAGGTTGGCGATCGCGCGCAGGTTGGCGATCGCGCCCTTGTCGGCGAACAGTCCGGTGCCGTGGTAGGCCCAGTAGGCGATATCGGCCTGAGAGAGCGCCATTTCGAAAGTCCCGGCGCCGATCTTCTTGACGTTCTCGACCGAGCCGTTCGACGACTGCACCATGGCGACGAGACCCGGCACG
>JBHHZM010000195.1:0-4064 GCA_046758065.1 Alphaproteobacteria bacterium
TCCACGCCAACGGCGGCTCGATGTTCTTCCTCGTGGTCTACATCCATATCTTCCGCGGGCTCTATTACGGTTCGTACAAGAGCCCGCGCGAGGTCCTGTGGTGGATGGGCCTGTTCATTCTGCTGGCGATGATGGCCACCGCCTTCATGGGCTACGTGCTGGTCTGGGGACAGATGAGCTACTGGGCGGCGACCGTGATCACCAACCTGTTCTCGGCGATCCCGTGGATCGGCGAATCGATCACGCAGTGGCTGTGGGGCGGCTTCGTGGTCGGAGATCCGACGCTCAAGCGGTTCTACAGCCTGCATTATCTGCTGCCGTTCGTGATCGTCGGCATCGTCTTCGTGCATCTGTGGGCGCTGCACGTGCACAAGTCGAACAATCCGCTGGGGATCGACACCAAGGGGCCGCAGGACACGCTGCCCTTCCATCCCTACTACACGGCCAAGGATCTGGTCGGGCTCGGCGTCTTCCTGCTGGTGCTCGCGTTCTTCGTGTTCTTCCAGCCCAATTACCTGGGCGAGGCCGACAACTACATCCCGGCCAATACGCTGGTGACGCCGACCCATATCGTGCCCGAGTGGTATTTCCTGCCGTACTACGCCATCCTGCGGGCGATCCCCGACAAGCTGGGCGGCGTGGTGGCGATGTTCGGCTCGATCCTCGTCCTCTTTCTGCTGCCCTGGCTCGACACCTCGCGGGTGCGCTCGGCGACCTTCCGGCCGATCTACAAGCAGATCTTCTGGCTCTTCCTGATCGACACCGTCGTGCTGGGCTGGGTCGGCGCGAACCCGCCGGAAGGCAAGTTCATCCTGATCGGCCGGCTGGCGACGGCGTACTACTTCCTGCACCTGCTGGTGATCATGCCGCTGGTGGGCAAGCTGGAGCGGCCGCGGCCGTTGCCCGACAGCATCGCCGGTTCGGTGCTGAAAGGAGGTGGCGCCGGGGCGACCGCCGAAGCGACCGCCCAGAAGATGGAGAAGGCGTGATGCGCAGAATCCTCGCCGCCGGCCTCGCCGCCGTCTTCGCCATGGCGCTCACAGGCGCGCTCGCGGGCGCGGCCGGGGCCGCCGAGGGCGAGCAACCGCCGGCGCGCGAGTGGTCGTTCGACGGCCTGTTCGGGGCGTTCGACCAGGCCGCGCTGCAGCGCGGCTACCAGGTCTATTCCGAGGTCTGTTCGGGCTGCCACGGCGTCAAGTACCTGGCCTTCCGGAACCTCGGCGGCATCGGCCTGAGCGCCGCCGACATCAAGGCGATCGCCGCCGAATACGAGGTCGAGGACGGCCCCGACGACGAAGGCGAAATGTTCACGCGTCCGGCGCTGCCGTCGGACCCGCTGCCGCGTCCCTATCCCAACCCGCAGGCGGCGCGGGCGGCGAACAACGGCGCGCTGCCGCCCGATCTTTCGCTCATCACCAAGGCGCGCAAGGGCGGCCCCGACTACGTCTACGCCCTTCTCACCGGCTACGGCGAGGCGCCCGACGACGTCGAGGTCGCCGAGGACATGAGCTACAACCGCTATTTTCCCGGGCATCAGATCGCCATGCCCCAGCCCTTGGACGACGACGCGGTCGAGTACACCGACGGCACCAAGGCGACCAAGGAGCAGATGGCGTCCGACGTCACCCAGTTCCTGATGTGGGCGGCCGAACCCAACCTCGATGCGCGCAAGCGCATCGGCGTCAAGACGCTGCTCTTCCTGCTCATCCTCACCGTTCTGTTCTACGCCTCGAAACGCAAGGTCTGGGCGAAGGCACATTAGGCTCGTCCGGGGCCGTCCGGTCGGCGGCGAGGCCGGCGCGCCATCCTCGCCGTCATCCGCGAGCGCTTCGGCGACTGAACCCGCGCCCGCCGGACCCGCGGAAGTCGCTTAAAAACTTAAAAAGGGGTCTGACCCCATTTTTCGATTGTTAATGGGGTCAGACCCCTTTTCGGGTAGGGGGTGGAACCCGCTTTCGGTTTCGAATTCCGTTCCGGGCGAGGCCGCAGGATCGACGCCTGCACCCGCACCCGACCGGACGCAGCAGGAAACCGCGATGCCACGCCAACCGCGCTTCAACCTTGCCGATGTCCCCCAGCACGTTGTCCAGCGCGGCAACAACCGTCAGCCGACGTTCTTCGGCGACGCCGATTACCGACGCTATCTCGACTATCTCGCAGCCGCGGCGCCGGCGCATTGCTGTGCGGTGCACGCCTTCGCGCTGATGCCGAATCACATCCATCTGCTGGTGACGCCGCTCGCCCCCGACGCCGTCTCCGGGCTCATGCAGTCGCTGAGCGGACGCTACGTGCAATACGTCAACGCCGCCCATGGGCGCAGCGGAACCCTGTGGGACGGGCGCTACAAGGCCTGCATCGTCGAATCCGAGCGCTATCTGCTGACCTGTTACCGCTACATCGAGTCGAATCCGGTGCGCGCCGGGATCGTGCGACGGCCGGCCGGCTACCCGTGGTCGAGTTTCCGCCACAACGGAATCGGCGAGCCGAGCGGCTTCATCGTCCAGCACCCGCTCTACCGGGCGCTCGGCGCGGTGCCCGAGGAGCGGCGGGCGGCTTACCGCGCGCTCTTCCGCAGCCCGATGGACGAGGCCATGCTGGGCCGGGTGCGCGCGGCGTTGAACCAGGAGCGCGCGCTCGCCGGGGCGCGCTTCAGGGGCGCGATCGCGGCGCGACTGACACGATCTCTTGAACCGGCCAGGCGAGGCCGCCCGAGGCGGAGATCAACAATTAATGGGGTCTGACCCCTTTTTGCTCTAATACTGCCGCGCCGGATCGACGGGGTTGAGCAGCGGCCGGCCGTCGTGGAGGCGGCGGTAGTTCTCGGCGATCTGCCCGGCGCAGGAGCGCGCCAGCGTGACCGACGAGGCGTGCGGCGTCACCGTCACCTTGGGGTGGGTCCAGAGCGGGCTGTCGGCCGGCAGCGGCTCGGTGCGGAAGACGTCGAGCGTCGCGCCCGCGAGCCGGCCGTCGTCGAGCGCGGCGATCAGGTCGGTCTCGACGACGTGATGGCCGCGCGCCGCGTTGATCAGGTAGGCGCCGGGCTTCATCGCCGCGAAGGCGCGGGCGTCGAGCACGTCGCGGGTCTCGGCGGTGAGCGGCAGCAGGCAGCAGACGATGTCGCAGGGGCCGAGGAATTCGGCCAGGGTTTCGCGTCCGGCGAAGCCGTCGACCCCGTCGATCCGCTTCAGGCAGCGGCTCCAGCCCGAGACCCGAAAGCCCAGGGCGACGAGCTTTTCCGCGACGTCGCCGCCGAGCGCGCCGAGCCCCATGACGCCGACCCGGGTCGCTGCCGGATCGTGGGGTTCGAGCGCCCGCCAGCGGCGCCCGGCCTGAAGCCGTGCATAGTCTTCCATGCGGCAGAGCCGCCCGAGCACCGCGGCGAGCACGTAGGCGGTCATCTGCCGGCGCATCGATTCGTCGACCAGGCGGACGACCGCCACGCCGGCGGGCAGGTCGCCGTGGGCGAACAGGTGATCGACGCCCTGGCCGAGCGAGCAGACCAGCCGCAGGTTGGGCAGGCTCTTGAGCGCGCCGAGCGGCGCTTTCCACGCGATCGCCATCTCGATGTCGGCGGGATCGCCGACCTCGGGCCAGACGCGGAAGTCGACGCCGGGCAGCAGCCGGCCCATGAGCGCCCGCCATTCGCCGGCGTCCTGCGACGCGCCGATCAGCACCATCGCCATCCCCACCCCCTCCTTGGTTTACATGCTCACCGCGCCGCTCTCGTCGGCCTCGATCTCGAAGGCGGCGGCGAGCAGCGCCCGGGTGTAGGGGTCCCGCGGCCGTTCGAAGATCGTCTCGGCCGGTCCCTGCTCGACCACCCGGCCGTTGTGCAGGACGACGATGTGGTGGCTCATGGCGCGCACCACCTTGAGGTCGTGGCTGATGAACAGGTAGGCGAGGCGGTGGCGGCGCTGGAGTTCGCGCAGCAGTTCGACGATCTGTGCCTGGACCGACATGTCGAGCGCCGAAGTCGGCTCGTCGAGCACCATGAAACGCGGCTTGAGCGCCAGCGCCCGGGCGATGGCGACGCGCTGGCGCTGGCCGCCCGAGAACTCGTGCGG
>JBHHZM010000196.1:0-4040 GCA_046758065.1 Alphaproteobacteria bacterium
CCTCCCACAGGTCCTCGACGACCTGGCGGGTGAGCGCGGCGACGATCGGAATCACCAGCAGGCATTGGGCGATGATCATCGCCGCCGGGGTGAACAGCAGGCCCAACACCCCGAACGGCCCGGAGCGCGACAGCATCAGATAGACGATCAGCCCGACGACGACCGGCGGCAGACCCATCAGCGCGTTGATCAGCGCCGCGACCACGCCGCGTCCGGGAAAGCGCCACAGCGCCAGCGCCGCGCCCAGCGGCAGACCGATCACCACCGCGAACGCCACCGCGGTCAGGCTGACGCGCAAGCTCAGGCCGACGATCTCGACGAGGTCGCGATCGAACCCGCCAATCAGCGTGAACGCCGTCACCAGCGCCGACGCGATCTCACTCACTGGAGTCCTCCCCGTACCGCAAACCGCATTAAACTGTTTCTAATACCAGTTTATTCCTATTTCTCGAAAAAAACGACAATATACGATTTCAAACGCATCGGGGGGCAACGATGGGACGGACAAAAAAAGCGGCGACCCGAAGGCCGCCGGAGGCTGGGAGGGGAGGGAAGTGGGCGTTTGCGCTGGGAGGGAAGACGCAAACGCTCGGGACGGGGCCGACGGGGGTTTCGTCAGCCCAGGTAATAGAGTTCGAGGACGTTGCCGCCCGCCGGATCGACGACCAGCTTCACCGCCCGGCCCTCGCGGTCCTGGCCCCAGACGCTGTACAGGCCGTCGCCGAATTTGACGGCGCTGACGATCACGCCGTGGCTGCGGTTGACCGAGTGGGCGACGTCCGCGGCGGAAAGGCGCCGGGCGACGTCGTGAGTCTCATGGGGGCGGGAGACGGGAATCGCGATCCGCAGCGCGGTGTACGAACCGTAATGATCATGGCGGCGGTAGCCGTAGAAGGGATAGGGACGATAATGTCTCCGGTAGGCGTAATCGCGGCGCCGGTCGTGACCGTACCCATAGCCGTGGCCGTAAGGGCGCCGCTGGCGGTACCCGTAGTTATGACCGTAATGGCGCCGGTGACCGTAGAAATGCCCGTAGCCGCGGTGCTTCCGGTGACCGTAATGCGCGCCGTATCCGGAATGGGCGCGGTAACCGAAACCGCCGTCGGCGTATCCCAGGGCCACGCTCAACCCGCCCGCCTTTGCGGGCGCCGAGAGGCCGAGCGCGAGGGCTGCGACGGCGATGGTGAGCGAGAGCGTTTTCATGGCGAGTCTCCTCGTTCCGGGACCGGGCGTTCCGATGGTGGAGGCACCCTAACACCATGCAGTTGAAGCCACCCTGAACGGCGCGTTCATCCACCGTTCATGTTGGACCGCGCGCCGACCGCGTCCCGGGCGCCGCACCCGTGGCGCTTGGCGGCGGTGCCCTTCCGGGCCATATTGTCGGTATGGAGACATACATTCTCAAGCCCGACCCGGCCGATCCGCGGCTTACCGAGCGGGTCGAGGGTCTCGATCACGAGGGCAACCGGGTCGAGACCTCGGTGGTGGTCGAACGGCCGTTGACGCTTTACCTCAACGGTCAGGAGATCGTCACCATGATGACGATCGGCGATCATCCCGCCTACCTCGCGGTCGGCTATCTGCTGAACCAGAACATGCTGAGGCGCGACGACAAGATCGCCGGCGTCGACTTCGACGCCGAGATCGACACCGTCGTCGTCCGCACCGAACGCCGCACCGACTACGAGAAGAAGCTGCGCAAGAAGACGCTGACCTCGGGCTGCGCCCAGGGCACCGTGTTCGGCGACGTGATGGAGCGGTTCGACGACATCGCGCTCGACCGGACCGCGGTGTTGCGCACTTCGTGGCTCTACGCGCTGACCAGGAAAATCAACACCACCGAGAGCCTCTACCTCGCCGCCGGCGCGATCCACGGCTGCGTGCTGTGCGAGGCCGACCGACCGCTGCTCTACATGGAGGACGTTGGGCGCCACAACGCCATCGACAAGATCGCCGGCTACATGTTTCTCAACGGTGTCACGCCCGAGGGCAAGCTGTTCTACACCACCGGGCGGCTGACCAGCGAGATGGTCATCAAGACGGTGCAGATGGAGATCCCCATCCTGATCTCGCGCTCGGGCTTCACCGCCTGGGGCGTCGCGCTCGCGCGTCAGGCGGGTCTCACGCTGGTCGGTCGCGCCAGGGGCAAGCGCTTCATCGCGCTTTCGGGCGAGACGCGTATCGTCTACGACGCCGACAGGGACGCCGCCTGGGAGGAACCCGCAACGGTGCAGCGCAAGGCGGGCCGCGCCGGCGACGCCGTCTGAGCGCGTGGCCGGGCCGTCGACATCCACCGCAACGCCGCGGTCTCTCCCCGTCGCCGGAGTGCTGCTCGCCGGCGGCCTCTCGCGGCGCATGGGGGGCGGCGACAAGGCGCTGCTCGAACTCGGCGGCGCGACGCTGCTGGCGCGCGCCATCGCCCGCGTATCCCCGCAGGTGCGCGCGCTCGCGCTCAACGCCAACGGCGATCCGGCGCGGTTCGCCGGCCACGATCTGCCGGTCATCGCCGACGCGGTCGAAGGCTACGCCGGTCCGCTCGCCGGCGTGCTGACCGGTATGATGTGGGCCGCCGCCAACGCCCCCGGCTGCGCCTGGCTGGCGAGCTTCGCCACCGACGCGCCGTTCGTGCCCGACGATCTCGTCGCCCGCCTGATCGCTGCGGTCGAAGGCGACGGCGCCGACATGGCCTGCGCGGCGAGCGGCGGCCGGCGCCACCCGGTGTTCGCCCTCTGGCCGTTGCGGTTGAGGGACGACCTGCGCCGCGCGCTGATCGACGAAGGCGTGCGCAAGGTCGACGTCTGGACGGCGCGCTACCGCCTGGCGATCGCCGATTTCGCGGTCGAGCCCTGCGATCCGTTCTTCAACGTCAACCGTCCCGAGGACCTTCAGGAAGCGGAGGCGATGCTGGCTCGGGAGGCGGAATCACAGGGCTGAGAGCGCATCGCTTGCCTGCCGGACCGTCGGACTGCCATATTTGATGGCAAGGGAGAACGCAATCTCGGAAGGGAGAGAACGCAGCGTGTCGGCGATTCCCGAAACCATGCGCATCGGCATCGTGCTCGAGCGGTGCGCGATCGACAATCCCTGGCAGTCGCACGTCTGGCGCGTCGTCGCTACGATTCCCGGGGCGCCCGAGATCCCGGCACCCATCATGCTGCGCGAGGGCCCGGGCTGGACGCAATACCACGCCGCGACGCTGACACTGGAACTCCATCGCCGCGAGACCGAAGGCTATAAGCGCAATCTCGCGAACGAGACGCCCGCAGTCTACGTTATCCTGCGCACCGACGACGAGGCCGACGAGATGCCGCGCGCCGACCTCGCGACGGTCTGCCCGTATGAGGCGCAGGATTACCTCGACGGCGGCGGCGTCGACGAGTCGGTCGAGATGACGGCCATGCCCGAGGCGGTTCGGGCCTGGCTGGCGGACTACGTCGCCGCCTGGCACGTCGACGAAGCCTTCAAGAAGCGCAAACGCAAGAACTGGAAACGCGGCGAACCCCACTCTGAGCGACAGCCCCGTGGTTCCACCCGTCAGCGTCATGGCTGAACGCGACGAGTCGTTCCTCACCCGCTGGTCGCGGCGCAAGCGCGCCGGCGGCGCGGCGCCGGTGATCGAGCGCGACGCGGCACCGGTAATCGAACACGGCGCGGCGGAAGACCAAGCCGCGCCCGCAACCGTCTACGTCGCGCCGTTGCCGAACGAGACCGCGCCGCCCGATACGCCGCCGGCACCACCCGAAGACCCGCCCGCCGAACTGCCCGACGTCGAAAGCCTCGACCGCGATTCGGACTATACGCCTTTCCTGCGCAAGGGCGTTCCCAAACACCTCGCCCGCAGGGCGATGCGCAAGCTGTGGCGCAGCGATTCGCTGTTCGGTCACCTCGACGGCCTCGACGACTACGACGAAGATTTTGCCGCCGCGTTCCGTGAAACGGTCGGCAAAGCCGTGAAAAGCACCTTCAAGGCGGTCAAGGACCGGACGTCGGTCGAGGCCGAGGCGGCCGAGGAAGCGCCGCGCGACGGCGAACCGGCCGAA
>JBHHZM010000197.1:0-4030 GCA_046758065.1 Alphaproteobacteria bacterium
ATGCCGGCGACGCGCAGCCAGCGGAAGCGCTCGATCCCGACGGCGAGCGCCAGACCGTAAGTGACGAACGGCACCGTGGTTGCCAGCAGCGCCAGCACGCCCGCCGGCACGTGCGCTGCCGACCAGTAAATCGCCGAAGACGGCGCGACGACGCCGAGCGCTCCGCAGCCCGCGTAATAGCCGATATACCGCCGGCGCAGAAAGCGCAACCGCCCGCGCGCGGCACAGAACGCGACGACGATAAGCGCACCGCCCGAAGCCTGCCAGAGCAACAGCCCGAAGGGATGAACACCCGCGGTGGTCGCGATCTTGGCGAGCGAGAAGTTGCCGCCCCACATGGTCCCGAGCAGCAGCAGGCCGGCGACCGGCAGCAGCGCCGAGCGGCGCGCCGGCCGCGTCTCAGGCATCGTCGCCGCCGGCTTCGAGGCGTTCCATGTCGTCGTCGGAGAAACCGAAGTGGTGGCCGATCTCGTGGATTAGCGTATTGCGCACGATCGCTTCGAGGGTCTCGTCCGATTCGCACCAGTAGTCGAGCAGCGGTCGGCGGTAGAGGAAGATGCGGTCGAGGTCGTCGGCCACGTCGCCCGTGCTCTTGCGGTCGAGCGAGACGCCCTGATAAAGGCCGAGCAGGTCGAATGGGCTTTCGAGGCCCATTTCGCGCTCGGTCTCTTCGTCGGGGAATTCTTCGACCAGGATCGCGACGCCACGGAGATGGTGGCGCAGCCGCTCGGGTATGCCGTCGAGCGCGTCCCGCGCGATTCTCTCGATATCGGCGGCGCTGGGGGCCTTGCCGCCACGCCGCCGCGAACCGCGTTTTCCGGGCACGCCGCCGTCCCCCGGGCGCGCGCCCTACTTCGGCGCCATGCGCAGCGCCCCGTCGAGGCGGATCACCTCGCCGTTGATCATCGGGTTGGCGACGATGTGCAGCGCCAGCGCCGCGTATTCTTCGGCGCGCCCCAGCCGGTTGGGGAAGGGCACGCTCGCGCCCAGGCTCTCCTGCACCTCCGCGGGCAGCGCGAACATCATCGGCGTCGCGAACAGTCCGGGCGAGATGGCGTTGACGCGCACGCCGAAGCGGGCGAGCTCGCGCGCCGCCGGCAAGGTCATCGCCGCGACGCCGCCCTTCGACGCCGAATACGCCGCCTGGCCGATCTGGCCTTCGGTCGCCGCCACCGAGGCGGTGTTGATGATGACACCGCGCTCGTCGCCCGCCAGCGGATCGAGGCCGGTCATGTCGGCGGCGGCGAGGCGCAGGATGTTGAACGTGCCGATGAGGTTGACGGCGACGACGCGCGCGAACCAGTCGAGCGCAAGCGGGCCGTCGCGCCCGACGATACGCTTGGCGGGACCGACGCCGGCGCAGTTGACGAGGATGCGCGCCGGACCGTGCGCCGCGCGCGCCGCCGCGACGGCGCTCTCCCCGCTCGCCGCGTCGGTGACGTCGCAGGGCGCGGCGAACGCGCCGATCTCGGCCGCCGCCGCGGCCGTCTTCGCCTCGTCGATGTCGAGCAGCGCAACCCGCGCGCCCGCCTCGATCAGCGCCTTTGCGGTCGCCTTGCCGAGGCCCGAAGCTCCGCCGGTGACCAGCGCCGCCTGACCGCTTGCATCCATGGTCGTCCTCCTTCGAATGCCGTTCGCCGCCTCATAGCAGATCGTGCGGCGCATTGCGACCGTGCGCGGCGTGCCTCATATTGTCGGTATGTCCGACCGTCGCGACGACCACGACTTCGACGCCGCCAAGCTCGCCGACGACGAGAAGCTGGTTGCCCGTGACTTCTGGGACAAGCTGCGCGCCACCCTCGGGCGCGTGCCGTTCGTCGAGGACGCGCTCGCCGCTTACTACTGCGCCGCCGACCGGGCGACGCCGCTTTACGTCAAGGCGGTGCTGATGGGCGCGCTCGCCTACTTCATCGTGCCTTCGGACGTGATCCCCGACTTCATCGTCGGGCTCGGCTACACCGACGACGCCGCGGTTCTCGCCGCGGCGCTCGCCGCCGTGCGTTCGAGCCTGCGCGAACGGCATTTCGACAAGGCGCGCGCTTTTCTCGGCAAAGCCGAAGACCGTAAGGACGGCTAACGCCCTATTCGGCGGCGTCGCGGCGTTCGGAGCGGGCGCGCACCGGAATCGCGGCGTCGAGGCGCGGCGTCGGCACGGCGACGACGCGGCGGTGCGTTGCCTCGCGATGCGCGATGTAGACCGAAGACGACAGGATGATCGCCGCGCCCAGCCCGGTCCATACGTCGAGCGTTTCGTCGAAAACCAGGTAACCGGCCAGCGCGATCAGCGGCAGCCGCACGAAATCGAACGGCAGCACGGCGGTGGCGTCGGCCGAGGCAAAAGCGCGCACCAGGCAGAGATGGCCGAGCGTCGCCATGCCGCCGAGCGCGACCAGCAGGCCGAGCTCGTCAAGCGTCGGCGTCTGCCAGACGAACAGCGCCGGCACCAGCGACGCCGGCGTCAAGAACAGCACCATGTAAAAGACGATCGGCTCGCTCGCGTCGTGACGCGTGAGAATCTTGACCAGACTGACGGCGAAGCCCATCGCCATCGACGAAAGCAGCACCAGAAGCGCCGCCGGGGGGATCTCGGCGAATCCCGGCCGTAAGATGATCATGGCGCCGAGGAAACCGGCGCCGATGGCGAGCCAGCGACGCAGGCGCACGACCTCGGAAAGCAGGAAGATCGCGGCCACGGTGGCGAACAGCGGCGAAGTGAAGCTCAGCGCCACGGCGTCGGCCAGGTTCATGCGCGAGACCGCGGTGAACCAGGCGATCATGGCGACCAGCCCGACCAACGCCCGCAGCGCGTGCAGCGGCAGCCGCGTCGTGGTCAGCGCGCCCAGGCCGCGATGGAACAGCCAGGGCAGCATCACCGCCATGCCGAACAGGTTGCGGAAGAACACGATCTCCAGCGGATCGATCGTCGCCGAGAGGTAGCGGATGAGCGCGGTCAGCACCGTGAAGCAGGCGCAACTGCCGACCATCCAGAGCGCGGCGCGCACGGGACCGGCGGGAGCGGCGATGGTCCCGGTGGCTTCCATTCCGTCCAGCATAGGAAACCGGCGCCGCGCTCACCAGCGTCCTTCGCGCAGGGCCGGGTTGCGCGCTACGCTGGGCAAGCGCGCGAACCCGCGCGATAATGACCTGCCAATCGCCGGAGGGAGGAGAGCCGTGCAGTATCTCGTGGTTGCCTGGGACGGAACCGATTCGGCGGCGCCGATGCGCCGTCAGGCCGTGCGCGACACCCATATCGCCGGGGCGCGCGAGATGGGCGAAAAGGGCGAGATGGTCCTGGGCGGCGCGCTGCTCGACGACGACGGCGAGATGATCGGCTCGGCCTGCGTGGTCGAGTTCGCCGACCGCGCGGCGCTCGACGCCTGGCTGGCGCGCGATCCTTACGTTACCGGCGGCGTGTGGCGGCGGATCGACGTGACGCCCTTCCGCCGCGCCGTCTGATGGCCGCGCCGGATCGAGGAGAAGACGTCATGGACATGCCGCTCTGGACTCCGTCGCCGGCACGGGTCGAGACCGCCAACGTGACCGGTTTCCGCAAGGCCGTCGAGGCCGAGTGGAAGGTGGCGCTTTCCGATTACGGCGCGCTCTACCGCTGGTCGGTCGAGAATATCGAAAAGTTCTGGTCGAGCCTGTGGCGCTTCTGCGGCGTCATCGCTTCACGCGAATGGGACGCCGCGCTGGTCGACGGCGACCGCATGCCCGGCGCGCGCTGGTTCCCCGGCGCGCGCCTCAATTTCGCCGAGAACCTCCTGCGCCGCCGCGACGACGGCGACGCGCTCGTCTTCCGCGGCGAATCGGGGGTGAACCGCCGGCTCTCCCACGCCGGGCTTTACGACCGGGTGGCGCGCTGTGCGCGCGCGCTCCGCGCCGACGGGGTCGAGGCCGGCGACCGCGTCGTCGGTTTCATGCCCAATATGCCCGAGACCGCGATCGCCATGCTGGCGACCGCCTCGATCGGCGCGATCTGGTCGTCGTGCTCGCCCGACTTCGGCATTCGCGGCGTGATGGACCGCTT
>JBHHZM010000198.1:0-3913 GCA_046758065.1 Alphaproteobacteria bacterium
TCCCGCAAACGCGGCGTTTCCGCCGCACCGCTTCATGGAGCCCGGTGTGCTGGAAAGCGGGTGGTGGAGCCGAGGGGAATCGAACCCCTGACCTCGACATTGCGAACGTCGCGCTCTCCCAACTGAGCTACGGCCCCGGCGGCGCCTTCGCCGGTTGCTCCGGCGGGCGCGGCGATAATGTGGGCGCGGGCTCGTCGCTGTCAAGCGAACAGGTCGCGCGGTATATGGGGTGCCCGAGCACAATCACATACGATATACTCGCGCCCGCCGCGCCGGGGCGCCGTTTCCCGCCCCCTCACGGTCATGCCCGCGAACCGACGGTCCGAACCGATGCAATCCCTGCTTATCCTGATCGACACGGTCATCGACATCTATATCTGGTTGCTCATATTCCAGGTCGTCATGAGCTGGCTGGTCGCCTTCAACGTGGTCAACACGCGCAACCGCGTGGTCTACTTGATCGGTGATTTCCTCTACCGCGTCACCGAGCCGGCGCTGGGGCCGATCCGCCGGGTGCTGCCGAGCCTCGGCGGCGTCGATATTTCGCCGGTGGTGCTCATCATCGGGCTCTGGTTCGTGCGCAACCTGCTGTTCGAATACCTCCTCTGACGGCCGTTTTGTCCGGCGCGCCCCCGCCTTTCAGTGCGGCGCCCGACGGCGCGCGCGTCGCGGTCCGGGTGACACCGCGGGCGGCGCGCGCGGGCTACGCCGGAACGGGGGTTGACGCGGCCGGGCGGGCGTTCCTAAAACTACGCGTTAACGCGCCGGCCGAAGGCGGCAAGGCCAACGCCGCGGCGATCAAGCTGCTGGCCAAGCTGTGGGGGCTGCCGCCGTCGCGCCTCAGCATCGCCGCCGGCGCCAAGGACCGGCGCAAGACCGTTCACGTCGCGGGCGATCCGTCCGCGCTTATTGCTCAACTCAGCCGCTGGATCGAGACCCAAGACAATGCCTGAAGCCGCTCTCATCGACGGAAAGGCCTTCGCCCGCAACCTGCGCGCCGACGTCGCCGGACGGGTCGCGCGGCTCAAGCAGCGCGACGGCGTCACTCCGGGTCTCGCGGTGGTGCTGGTCGGGGAAGATCCGGCGAGTCAGGTCTACGTGCGCAACAAGAACAAGATGACCGTCGAGGCCGGCATGAACAGCTGGGAACACCGGATGCCGACGGACGTTTCGCAAGACGCGGTGCTCGCCCGGGTCGCCGAACTCAACGCCGATCCCGCGGTCGATGGCATCCTGGTGCAGTTGCCGCTGCCCGATCAGGTCGACACCAACGCGGTGATCAACGCCGTCGAGCCCGCCAAGGACGTCGACGGTTTTCACGTCATCAACGTCGGCCGGCTGTCGGCCGGGCAGGAAGCGCTGGTGCCGTGCACGCCGCTCGGCTGCCTGATGATGCTGCGCGACCGGCTCGGTGAACTCAAGGGCAAGGAAGCGGTGGTGGTCGGACGCTCGAACATCGTCGGCAAGCCGATGGCGCAGCTTCTGCTCGCCGAGCACTGCACGGTGACGGTGGCGCATTCGCGCACCCGCGACCTGCCCGCGGTCTGCCGCCGCGCCGACATCCTGGTCGCCGCCGTCGGCCGGCCCGGGATGGTGCGCGGCGACTGGATCAAGCCGGGGGCGACGGTGATCGACGTCGGCATCAATCGCATCGAGCGCGACGGCAAGACGCGGCTGGTCGGCGACGTCGCCTTCGACGAGGCGCGCGCGGTGGCCGGCGCAATCACGCCGGTGCCGGGCGGGGTCGGGCCGATGACCATCGCCTGTCTGCTCCACAATACGCTCACCGCCGCCTGCCGCCGGCGCGGCGTCGCCGTGCCGGAGGCCGCCTGAGGGCGCGCCGATCATGACCGGCACGCTCGCGGGCATGCTCGCCGCGGCGGTCCTGTTCGTCGCCGGCCACCTCGTGCTGTCGAGCCGACCGCTGCGCCCGGTACTGATCGCACATCTCGGCGAGGGCGGGTTCCGCGCGCTTTATGCGACGATCGCGCTGGTCACGCTGGTCTGGCTGATCGCGGCCTACGCCAGCGCGCCGCGGATCGTGCTGTGGCCCGACAGCGCGGCGGCGCGCATCCTGCCGCTGGTCGTGATGCCGTTCGCCGCGATCCTCGTGGTCTGCGGACTGACGACGCGCAGCGTCACCGCGATAGGCGGCGAGGCGTTCGCCGGCGGGCCGGCGCCGGCGCCGGGGATCCTCAAGGTCACGCGCCACCCCTTTCTCTGGGGTGTCGCGCTCTGGGCGCTCGTCCACATTCCGCCCAACGGCGACGTCGCCTCGCTGGCGCTGTTCGCGAGCTTCGCCGGGCTTGCCTTCGCCGGCATGGGGCATATCGACCGCCGCCGCGCCGCCGCGCTCGGCGCCGCCTGGGGACCGATCGCGCTGACCACCTCGGTGCTGCCCTTCGCCGCGCTGCTGTCCCGCCGCGCCCGCCTCGACGTCGCCGAGATCGGGGTCTGGCGGCTCGCCGGCGGGCTCGTCCTCTACGCCGCGCTCCTGTTCGGCCACGGCTGGCTGGTCGGGGTCCCCGCCCTGCCGAATTAGGCCGGATTACTCACGAGACGTAGGTGCATCGGGGCGCTGAATCCGCCCTAACCGCGGCGCTGCTTCAGGAGCCGCAGCCGGAGCGCGTTGAGCTTGATGAAGCCGGCGGCGTCGCGCTGGTCGTAGACCTCGTCGGCCTCGAAGGTGACGTGCTCGCGGCTGTAGAGGCTGTCGGGTGACTTGCGCCCGACCACGTGCACCCCGCCCTTGTAGAGCTTGAGCCGCACGACGCCGTTGACGCGGGCCTGGCTGGCGTCGATCGCCGCCTGCAGCATCTCGCGTTCGGGCGAGAACCAGAAGCCGTTGTAGACGATCTCGGCGTAGCGCGGCATGAGCTCGTCCTTGAGATGGGCGGCGCCGCGGTCGAGGGTGAGACTTTCGATCGCGCGGTGGGCGGCGTGGAGCACGGTGCCGCCCGGGGTCTCGTAGACGCCGCGCGACTTCATGCCGACGAAGCGGTTCTCGACCAGATCGACGCGCCCGATCCCGTTGGCGCCGGCGACCGCGTTGAGACGTGCGAGCAGCGCCGCGGGCGACAGCGCTTCGCCGTCGAGCGCCACCGCGTCGCCTTTCTCGAACGCGATCTCGACATAGCTCGCCTCGTCGGGCGCCGCCTCGGGCGCGACGCTGCGGCTGTAGACGTGCTCGCCGGGCTCGGCCCAGGGGTCTTCGAGCGCCTTGCCCTCAGCCGAGACGTGCAGCAGGTTGGCGTCGACCGAGAACGGCGCCGCGCCACGCTTGTCGCGGGCGATGGGAATCTGGTGGCGCTCGGCGAACTCGATCAGCCGGGAGCGCGAATCGAGGTCCCACTCGCGCCACGGCGCGATCACCCGGATATCGGGGTCGAGCGCGTAGTAGCCGAGCTCGAAGCGCACCTGGTCGTTGCCCTTGCCGGTGGCGCCGTGGGCGACCGCATCGGCGCCGGTCTCATGGGCGATCTCGATCTGGCGCTTGGCGATCAGCGGGCGCGCGATCGAGGTGCCGAGCAGGTAGACGCCCTCGTAGAGCGCGTTGGCGCGGAACATCGGAAACACGAAGTCGCGGACGAATTCCTCGCGCAGGTCCTCGACGAAGATTTCGCGGACGCCGAACATTTCGGCCTTGCGCCGCGCCGGTTCGAGCTCCTCGCCCTGACCGAGGTCGGCGGTGAAGGTCACCACCTCGCAGCCGTAGGTCGTCTGCAGCCATTTGAGAATGACCGAGGTGTCGAGCCCGCCCGAATAGGCGAGCACCACTTTTTTCACGTCGCCCGGCATCGGCAATCCCCGAAATCTCGCGAACGGCGCGCAGTATAGGCGAAGGCCGCGACGCGGCAAGCGCCGCGAAGATGTCCCGAACGGATGCGATCAGACGCCGGCGAAGGCGTCGGGC
>JBHHZM010000199.1:0-3859 GCA_046758065.1 Alphaproteobacteria bacterium
AGTTCCCATGGTCGCCGCACGTCGAACTCGTTGCGGTGTTCCGAAAAGTCTAAAGCGATAACCGGGAACCGCTCTCGTCGGCGAAACAGCCCGTATCACCCGCACTGCGCGCGGTGGCGCATGAAGTGGTCGGCGAGCACGCAGGCGAGCATCGCTTCGCCGACGGGCGTCGCGCGAATGCCGACGCAGGGGTCGTGGCGGCCTTTGGTCGAGACCTCGACCTCGTTGCCGTGGATGTCGACGCTGCGGCGCGGGATACGGATCGAACTCGTCGGCTTGACGGCGAAACGGGCGATCACGTCCTGGCCGGTCGAAATACCGCCGAGCACGCCGCCGGCGTTGTTGCCGAGGAACGTTATCTCGCCGTCCGTCATGCGCATCTCGTCGCCCGAGTCCTCGCCGCGCATCGCCGCGGCGGCGAAGCCGGCGCCGATTTCGACGCCCTTGACGGCGTTGATGCTCATCAGCGCGCCGGCGATGTCGGCGTCGAGCTTGCCGTAGACCGGGGCGCCGAGCCCGGCGGGCACGCCCGACGCCGCCACCTCGATCACCGCGCCGGCCGACGACCCCGCCTTGCGCGTCTCGTCGAGGAAGCCTTCCCAGACCGGCACGATCCCGGGGTCGGGCGCCCAGAACGGGTTGCGTTCAACCTCGTTCCAGTCCCAGCGCGCCCGGTCTATGGCGTGCGGGCCGATCTGCACCACGGCGCCGCGGATGGCGACGTCGGGTCCGAGAATCTTGCGCGCGACGGCGCCGGCGGCGACGCGCATTGCCGTCTCGCGGGCGCTCGAACGGCCACCGCCGCGGTAATCGCGCACCCCGTACTTGACGTGGTAGGTGTAGTCGGCGTGGCCGGGGCGGAACCGGTCCTTGATGGCGTCGTAGTCCTTCGGCCGGACGTCCTCGTTGGCGACGATCAGCGCGATCGGCGCGCCGGTGGTGACACCCTCGAAGACGCCCGAGACGATGCGCACGCGGTCGGCTTCGCGCCGCTGGGTGGTGAAGCGCGACTGACCCGGCCGCCGGCGGTCGAGCCAGGGCTGGATGTCGGCTTCGCTCAGCGGCAGACGCGGCGGCGCGCCGTCGACGACGCAGCCGATCTCGGGGCCGTGGCTTTCGCCCCAGGTCGTGACCCGGAAAAGCCGGCCGAAGCTGTTGTGGGACACGGTCCGGCGCCGCCTTCGGGCGGGCTAGACGACCGAGATGTCGGGGGCGTCGACCGCCTTCATGCCGACCACGTGATAACCGCAGTCGACATGATGCACCTCTCCGGTCACGCCCGCCGCAAGGTCGCTCAGGAGATAGAGCGCGGCGCCGCCGACCTCGTCGGTCGTGACGTTCCGCTTGAGCGGCGAGTTGTACTCGTTCCACTTGAGAATGTAACGGAAGTCTCCGATACCCGAGGCGGCGAGCGTTTTTATCGGTCCGGCGGAGATGGCGTTGACACGAATGTTCTCGCGCCCCAGGTCGACCGCCATGTAGCGCACGCTCGCCTCGAGCGCCGCCTTGGCCACGCCCATCACGTTGTAGTGCGGCATGACGCGTTCGGCGCCGGCGTAGGTGAGGGTAAGCAGGCTGCCGCCGTTCGCCATCAGCGGCACCGCACGCTGGCAGGTCGCGGTGAACGAATAACAGGAGATCGCCATGGTGCGGGCGAAGTTCTCGATGGTGGTGTCGATATACCGGCCCTTGAGTTCGTCCTTGTCGGAGTAGGCGATGGCGTGAACCAGGAAATCGAGCGCCTCCCAACGCTTGCCGAGCGTCGCGAAAACCGCGTCCATGCTCGCCGCATCGGTGACGTCGCAGGGCATGACGAGCGAGGACCCCATGTTCTCGGCAAGCGGGCGGACCCGCTTTCCCAACGCATCGCCCTGATAGGTGAAAGCGAGTTCGGCGCCGTGCTCGGCGACGGCGCGGGCGATTCCCCAGGCGATCGAACGATCGTTGGCGACGCCCATGATTAGGCCTTTCTTGCCTGCCATCAGGGGGCTCGGAGCGGTCATCGCCTTTTTTTACCTCGCTACCTGTTTGCGCGACCTTATCCGCCGCGAACGCAACCCACGGCACCATACACGAATGCCGGATCGCATTAAACAAGGCCCCCTTCCGCGGTCCGGAACGGTGGGTAAACCTCACCATCGACGCCTCCGTTGTCGCGCGAGGCGCCTTCGGGCAACCGTTACAGCAACGTCGAACGCTTAGTTGACGACCGTCCAGCGACCGTCGGGCTCCCGGCAGGCGGTACCGCGCACGATCTCGGTCTTGCCGTCGATGGTAACCGTGTTTTCGTACTCGCGGCAGGGTTGGCCTTCCGCCGTTTCGTACGTCTTGGTGGGCGTGAATGTTCCCGAGTGTCCGCTGTCGGGGTTCGACCAGTTCGTGGTCGAGCCCGTGCGCGACGATTCGAGAGACTGCTGCGCAGCGCGTTCGGCGTAAAGTTGATCGGCCTTATCGAGCGACTTGCCCACTTCGCGGCCAAGCAGCCCGCCGAGCAGCACGCCGGCGCCGACGGCGGCAAGCTGGCCCGTGCCCGAGCCGATCTGGCTTCCGGCCAGACCGCCAAGGCCGGCGCCGATGAGGGTTCCGGCCGATTCCTTCGGTCCGCCGGCGTTCGCGCAAGCCGCAACCGAAAGCGCTGCGGCGAAGGCGATGGCGATGCGACTGGTTTTCATCTGCCAATTACCTCGAGAAGGTTTTCGATTAACGACTGGAGGCGAAACGGTTTCGCCCCCGGCTTGCCTTGCTATCACTATTATATAACAGATACCTTACGACTTTACAGGGCCGGATTGCCACGGGCCGCGCTTGCGCGACTTCAACTTGACGCGATGGCCTCCCGTCGGATTGACGCCAAAGAGCGGCTCGCCGATGATTTCGCCGCGGCCTATGCCGGGAATCCGCGATCGATTGCCCGGGGGAGGAGGGATGAGCATATCCGACACCGACGATCCCGTCGCCCTGTTCGCCGAATGGTACGGGGAGGCCCTGAACTGCGGGCTCAAGAATCCGACGGCGGCGGCACTCGCGACGGCCGACGCGCGCGGCCGTCCCTCGGCGCGCATGGTGCTGCTCAAGGGCTTCGACGAACGGGGCTTCGTCTTCTATACCAACACCGGGAGCCGCAAGGGCGAGGACCTGCGCGCCAACGCCAGCGCGGCGCTCTGTTTCTACTGGCCGCCGCTCGACCGTCAGGTGCGGGTGGAAGGCGCCGTCGAGCAGGTGAGCGACGACGAGGCCGACGCCTACTTCGCGACGCGCCCCCGGCAGGCCCAGATCGGCGCTTGGGCATCGCACCAGTCGCATCCGCTCGAGGGTCGCTTCGCACTCGAGAAGCAGGTCGCGCAATTCGGTCTCAAGTTCGGTGTCGGCAAGGTGCCACGGCCGCCTTTCTGGACGGGCTTTCGCGTCCGCCCCGAGCGTATCGAATTCTGGCGCGAGGGCGCATTCCGTCTGCATGATCGCCTGGTTTTCAGCCGGACGACCAATGGCTGGACGCGCCAGCGGCTCTACCCGTAGACTCGATGGCGATGACGCATGTGATCCGCCGCTGGTTACGAGCCGATTCGGCGGGGGGTACGGTCTCCGGACCCCGCGTCGCACCGGCCGAAGGCGCCCGCCTGATGCGGCTCGCGACCGCCGCGTCGGTGGCGGTGGCGAGCGTGCTCATCGTCGTCAAGGTGTTCGCCTGGCTGTTGACCGATTCGGTCAGCGTACTCTCGTCGCTCGTCGATTCAGTGATCGACGTCATGGCGTCGATCGTCAATCTGCTCGCCGTGCGGCACGCCTTGCAGCCGGCCGATCGTGAGCATCGTTTCGGTCACGGCAAGGCCGAGCCGCTCGCAGCTCTCGGTCAGGCGGC
>JBHHZM010000200.1:0-3826 GCA_046758065.1 Alphaproteobacteria bacterium
CGACGATCACTTACGACGACTTTCTCAAGGTCGACGTGCGGGTCGGCACCGTCGTCGCCTGCGAAGCGTTCCCCGAGGCGCGCCAACCCGCCTACAAGCTGCGCATCGATTTCGGGCCGGAAATCGGCGTCAGGAAGAGCTCGGCCCAGGTTACCGCGCTTTACCGCGCCGACGATCTCGTCGGCCGCCAAGTCGCCGCGGTGGTCAATTTTCCGCCCAAGCAGATCGGTCCGGTCATCTCCGAGGTGCTGGTGCTCGGTTTCGAAAGCGCCGACCGAGAGGTCAGCCTGATCACCGTCGATCCGCCGGTGCCCGACGGCGGACGCATGTTCTGAGACGATGGTAAGACGCCTTTCCCGGCTGCCGGAAGTCGATCATACCGGCAGACGCACGAGGGCGCGCAGTCCACCCATCGACGAACCCGCGAGCACGATGTCGCCGCCGTGACCGCGCACCACGTCGCGGGCGATGGTGAGGCCGAGGCCGACGCCGCCGGTCTCCGGATTGCGCGAGGCGTCGAGCCGATAGAACGCCCTGAACACCTCGTCGCGCTTGTCGTCGGGGATGCCCGGACCGTCGTCCTCGATCGCAACCTCGACGGTATCGTTGTGGCGCGCCACGGCGACGACCACGTGCTCGCCGTGACGCAGCGCGTTTTCGACCAGGTTGGTGAAACAGCGCTTGAGCGCGCTGCGCCGGACCGCGAGCGTCATCTCGCCGTCGCTTTCGAAGGCGATGGTCCCGCCCTTGCGGCGCCCGCTGGCGACCACTTCGGCCAGCAGCGCGCCGAGTTCGGTGGGGGCCGGCGCCTCGTCTCCCTCGCCGCGCGCGAAGGCGAGATAGCCGTCGATCATCTTCTCCATTTCGGCGACGTCGGACTTGAGGTTGCCGATTTCCTCGCTCTCGCCGAGCATGGCGAGCTGCAACTTGACCCGGGTAAGCGGGGTGCGCAGGTCGTGGCTGACGCCCGCCAGCATGTCGGTGCGCTGCGAAATCTGGCGGCGGATGCGCTCGCGCATCTCGATGAAGGCCGCCGCCGCCTGGCGCACCTCGCTCGCGCCCTCGGGCTTGAAGTTGGGGAAATCGCGTCCCTTGCCGAAGCCCTCGGCCGCCTTGGCCAGTCTTCGGATGGGGCGAATCTGCTTGCGCAGGAAAAACACGGCGACGGCGAGCAGCAGAATCGAGGTGCCGACCATCCACGCCACCACCAGGTAGGTGGTGCGGGTGAACAGACGCTTGCGCTGGGTGGTGAAATGCATCACCCCGTCGGCGAGCTCGACGCTGATGGTGATGTTCTTGGGATCGCTCACGCTATCGACGCGGAACGGCCGGCGGAGCTGTTCGGCGAGCGCCCTGTAGAGGGTGCGCTCGAAAATGCCGGGCGCGGGGAAATCGGTCGAATTGCGCAACCGGATGTCGGGCTCGAAACGGGTGTCGATTATCAGTCGCATGCGAAACTGGGCGAGCACGAGGACGAAATCGTCCGGGTTGGCGAGCTCGCGCCTGAGGTCGATCATGCTGCCGATTTCGCCGGCGAGCGCGCCGGCGAGCCGTCGACTCACCGTTTCCCAGTGGTGGGCGAAGAAGACGTAACCCGCGACCAGCTGCAGGAGCACGAGCGGCGTGACGAAAATCAGCAGCGAACGCCCGAACAGGGTGCGCGGGATGAAACGCTGGAAGCGGCTCATGGTCTTCTCCGCGGTGCTCGATCGTCTCTAAGTTAGTCGCGGAACACGTAGCCGGCGCCCCATACCGTCTGGAGGTAGCGCGGCTCCTTGGGGTCGGGCTCGATCTTACGCCGAAGCCGGGCGATCTGCACGTCGATCGTGCGCTCGCTGCCGCCCAGCCGGCTTTCGCGTCCGAGGCGCTCGCGGCTCAGCGTCTCGCCGGGGTGAAGCGCGAAGACCGTGAACAGCGCCGCCTCGCCCGAGGTCAGGCGCACCGGCTGGTCTTCCCGCCTCAGCTCGGCGCGACCGATGTCGAAGACGAACGCGCCGAAGTGTACGGTCTCCACCGGCGCTTCGCGGGGGCCGGCACGCCGCAGGATGCTGTTGATGCGCAGCAGCAGCTCGCGCGGCTCGAACGGCTTGGGCAGGTAGTCGTCGGCGCCGTGCTCGAGCCCGGTGATGCGGTCTTCCACTTCGCCCATGGCGGTGAGCAGCAGGATGGGCACGCGGCTGTCGCGGCGCAGCGCCGCGGTGAGCTCGAGCCCGCTCTCTCCCGGCATCATGACGTCGAGCACCAGCAGATCGAAGGCGAGACCGACCAGCCGCGCGCGGGCGTCGGCGGAATCCTCCGCGGTGGTGACGCGGTAGCCGTTCTCCGACAGATACTTGCGCAGCAGCTCGCGCAGGCGGCGGTCGTCATCGACGACGAGGATATGCGGCTGCGCGTCCGCCATCGGACATCTCAACCGCCGCCGGCGCGGGCCTCGCGCGCCGGTTCGTCGAGCAGGCCGGTCAGCACCTGACGGAAACCCTCGACCGCCTGGGCGCCGGCCGCGCGGTAGGCGTGGGCGAAGCGCGCGCGCTGGGTGGCGGTCAGCCGGCGTTCGAGCTCGACGCCCTTGTCGGTGAGGTAAAGCAGCCGCTGGCGGCGGTCGCGACGCCCATGGCGCTGGTCGATGAAGCCTTCGCGCACGAGCTGGCGCAGCACCCGGGCGAGCGACTGCTTGGTGATGCGCAGGATGCCGAGCAGCGCGCTCACCGTGATGCCGGGATTGCGCCCGACGAAATAGATCACCCGGTGATGGGCGCGCCCGAAACCGTACTCGGCGAGGATGGCGTCGGGCTCGGCGGTGAAGTCGCGATAGGCGTAGAACAGGAGTTCGATGCCCCGGCGGAGCTCATCGTCGCGCAGGAACAGCGGGTTCGCGGAGGATGATAAGTCAGTCATGTTGACTGATATGGCGCAGGGTGATACGGAACGCAAGAAGCTTTACACCACAACAAACCGGAAATCTTTCCATCATGAGCCTCATTCCGTTCGACGATCGCGATGGCGTCATCTGGTACGACGGCGCTCTCGTTCCCTGGCGCGAGGTCACGCTCCACGTCCTCAGTCACGCCCTGCATTACGCCAGCGCGGTGTTCGAGGGCGAGCGGGTCTACGGCGGCCGGGTGTTCAAGCTGACCGAGCACAGCGAACGGCTCGGCGCTTCGGCGGCGCTGATGGACTTCACCCTGCCGTGCACCACCGGGGAAATCGACGCGGCGACCCGCGAAGTGGTGGCGGCCAACGGCATCGACGACGGCTACGTCCGCCCGGTCGCCTGGCGCGGCAGCGAGATGATGGGGGTCTCGGCGCAGCAGACCAAAATCCACCTCGCCATCGCCGCCTGGCAGTGGCCGGCCTATTTCGGCGACGAGGCGCGGCTGCGCGGCATCAAGCTCGCCTTCGGCAAGTATCGCCGGCCCTCGCCCGAGACCGCGCCGACCGCCAGCAAGGCGGCGGGGCTCTACATGATCTGCACGCTGTCGCGCCACCAGGCCGAGGCCGAGGGCTGCGACGACGCGCTGATGCTCGACTGGCGCGGCCGGGTCGCCGAGGCGACCGGCGCCAACGTCTTCTTCGTCAAGGGCGGCGACTTGCACACCCCGACGCCCGACTGCTTCCTCGACGGCATCACCCGGCGCACGGTGATCGAGCTCGCCCGCAAGCGCGGCATCGCCGTGGTCGAGCGCGTCATCATGCCCGAGGATCTCGCCGCGGTCGACGAGGCCTTTCTCACCGGCACCGCCGCCGAGGTGACGCCGATCCGCGAGATCGGCCCCTACAACTTCCAGGTCGGCTCGATCACGCGGGCGATGATGGAGGATTACGCCGC
>JBHHZM010000201.1:0-3816 GCA_046758065.1 Alphaproteobacteria bacterium
CCGCGCTGGCGAATGCGTTCGAGCGTCGAATCGTCGATGGCGGTATCCGGCTGACCGAGGTAGACGCCTTTGTCATAGAGCAACACGCGCCCTCCGCCGCGGTCGCGCGCCGCGTCGATCACGACCACGCCGATCAACACCACAGCGATCGCGGCGGCAATGACCTGCCACTTGAGCATGAATAGAAATCTCACTCCCGTCGGGCGAACTGGCTACGCTACGCGTCCGCCAGACGCACAATCATCCGTCTTACGGCACGGCCACCGCAAACGGCGTGCGAATGGGAGCGGCTTCCTGCCGCCCCCGTCCACGACCGATACCCGCGACCGACTTTAAGAGCCGGCCTTGAGCTGATACGCGGTGCCCCAGCCCCAGGCGCCCGAGCCGAAACCGCGCGCCGTGACGCGTTGCCGGTAGATGTCGGCAACGACATCGCCGTCGCCGCCCAGCAGGGCCTTGGTGGCGCACATCTCCGCGCACAGCGGCAGCTTGCCCTCGGCGATACGGTTGCGTCCGTATTTCTGGAACTCCGCCTCCGAGCCGTTTTCCTCGGGTCCGCCGGCGCAGAACGTGCACTTGTCCATCTTGCCGCGGCTGCCGTAGTTGCCCGACTGCGGATACTGCGGCGCGCCGAAAGGACAGGCGTAGAAGCAGTAGCCGCAACCGATGCAGAGATCCTTCGAGTGCAGCACGATGCCTTCCTCGGTCTGATAAATGCAATCGACCGGGCAGACGGCGATGCACGGCGCATCGGAGCAGTGCATGCAAGCGATCGAGATGGAGCGCTCGCCGGGCTTGCCGTCGTTGAGAGTGACGACCCGCCGGCGATTGATCCCCCAGGGCACCTCGTTCTCGTTCTTGCAGGCGACGACGCAGGCGTTGCACTCGATGCAACGTTCGGCGTCGCAGAGGAATTTCATTCTTGCCATTTCAAGCCTCCTTACGCCGGTGTAACGCGGCAGAGAGTGACCTTGGTCTCCTGCATCTGCGTCACCGAGTCGTAGCCGTAGGTTGTGGCGGTGTTGGCCGCCTCACCAAGGACATAGGGATCGGCGCCCTCCGGATACTTGTGCCGCCTGTCCTCCCCCTGCCAATGGCCGGCGAAGTGGAACGGCAGGAAGACGACGCCCCGGGCGACGCGTTCGGTGACCAGCGCCTTGACCTTGACTCGGGCGCCCTCCGGAGTTGCCACCCACATGTCGGCGCCGTCGCGGATACCCGCGTTGTTGGCGTCGAAAGCGTTGATCTCGCAGAACATGTGCTGCTGCAACTCAGCGAGCCACGGATTGGACCGAGTCTCGTCGCCGCCGCCCTGGTATTCGACCAGGCGTCCAGTGGTCATGATGGTCGGGAAATCGCCCGAGAAATCCTGATCCTGGATGCTCTTGTAAAGCGTCGGCAGACGATACTTCTTGGTGTCGGCGTAGGTCGGATAATCCGCCACCAGATCCCGCCGCGGCGTATACAGCGGTTCGCGATGGAGCGGCACCGGATCCGGGAAGGTCCAGACCACGGTCCGCGCCTTGGCATTGCCGAACGGGGCGCAGCCGTGCTTGATGGCCACCCGCTGAATGCCGCCCGAAAGGTCGATCTTCCAGTTGACCTTGTCGGCATTGTCGCCGCCGATCTTCCTGATCGTCGCCAGTTCGTCGGCGTTGAGATCGCCGTCCCAGCCCAGTTTCCTGAGCATGCCGTAAGTGAACTGGGGATAGCCGTCCTTGATCTCCGAATCGACTGGGTACGAGCCCTCGGCAAGCAGGTTCTCGCCGTTGCGCTCGACGCCGAAACGGGCGCGGAAGCACAACCCGCCTTCGGCCACCGGTTTGGAGGTGTCGTAAAGGACCGGCGTTCCTGGATGGCCGAGCTCCGCCGTTCCCCAACACGGCCACGGCAGACCGAAGTACTCGCCGTCGGCCGGCCCGCCCACGGCCTGGAGAGTGGTCTTGTTGAACGTCTGCATGTTGGCCATGTGCAGGCGCAGACGCTCGGGCGACTGGCCGGTATAGCCGATCGTCCACATGCCGCGATTGTATTCGCGGGTGATGTCCTCGACCAGCGGCGCTTCGCCGTTCACCTGAATGTGCTTGAACATCTCGTCGGCGTAGCCGAGCTTCTTGGCGAACAGGTACATGATGTCCTGGTCGGGCTTGGCCTCGAACGCCGGCTCGAACACCTTCTCGCGCCACTGCAACGAGCGGTTCGACGCGGTCACCGAACCGTAAGTCTCGAACTGGGTCGCCGCCGGCAGCAGATAAACGCCGTCGGTGCGATCCTGCATCGCCGCCGTCGCCGTCGGATACGGATCGATGACGACGAGGAGATCGAGTTTCTCCATCGCCCGCTTTTGATCGATGCCGCGCGACTGCGAATTCGGCGCATGCCCCCAGAACACCATGCCGCGAACGTTGTCGGGCTGGTCGATGTTCTCCTTGGCTTCGAGCACGCCGTCGATCCAGCGCGACACCGGGATGCCTTTCGAGGTCATCAGCTTCTTGGAGGCAAACCGCCCGAGCATGTAATCGAAATCGACGTCCCAGACTCGCGACCAGTGCTTCCACGCCCCCACCGAGAGGCCGTAATAGCCCGGCAGCGAATGCGACAGCACGCACATGTCGGTGGCGCCCTGGACGTTGTCGTGGCCGCGGTAAATGTTGGTGCCGCCGCCCGAAACGCCCATGTTGCCGAGCGCGAGCTGAAGGACGCAGTACGCCCGAGTGTTGTTGTTGCCGGTGGTGTGCTGGGTGCCGCCCATGCACCAGATCACGGTGCCCGGACGGTTGTTGGCCATCGTCCGCGCCACGCGCCTGAGCTGCGAGCCCGGCGCGCCGGTCACGCGTTCGGTCTCCTCGGGCGTCCATTTGGCGACCTCGGCCCGAATCTGGTCCATGCCCCAGACGCGCTGGCGGATGAATTCCTTGTCCTCCCAGCCGTTCTCGAAGATGTGCCAGAGAAGGCCCCAGATCAGCGCCACATCGGTGCCGGGGCGTAAACGCACGTACTCGTCGGCGTGGGCGGCCGTGCGCGTAAAGCGCGGGTCGCACACGATCAGCGGCGCGTTGTTCTCTTCCTTCGCCTTCAGCATGTGCAACATCGCCACCGGATGCGCCTCGGCGGGATTGCCACCGATTTCGACAATGCACCGGCTGTTGTGGATGTCGTTGAAGCTGTTGGTCATCGCGCCGTAGCCCCAGGTGTTGGCTACGCCCGCAACCGTGGTCGAGTGACAGATGCGCGCCTGGTGGTCGCCGTTGTTCGAACCCCAGAACGCATAGAACTTGCGGAACAGATAGGCCTGCTCGTTCGAGTGTTTGGCCGAGCCGAGCCAGTAGATCGAATCGGGCCCCGACTTCTCGCGGATCTCGAGCATCTTGTCGCCGATCTCGTTGATCGCCTGCTCCCAACTGACCCGCTGCCATTTGCCGCCGACCAGTTTGGTCGGATACCGAAGCCGACGTTCCGAGTGCGCGAACTCGCGCACCGAGGCCCCTTTGGCGCAGTGGGCGCCGAGATTGAACGGGCTGTCGAATGACGGCTCCTGGCCGACCCACACCCCGCCCTGCACCTCGGCCGTGATCGCACAGCCCACCGAGCAGTGCGTGCACACCGAGATCACCTTCTTGACGTCACTGGCAGCCGTTGCGGCTTCCGCTTTCCTGACCATCCCCAGCGACATGCCCGACGCGGCGGCAAGACCGCCCGCGGCGAGACCCGATCGCCTGAGGAAGGTGCGACGATCGATCGCGCTGCCGACAACGCCGGCCAGCGCCTTGGTCAAACGGGGGCCATTCGCCACCCCGTTGCTCCGTTTCGTGAGCA
>JBHHZM010000202.1:0-3803 GCA_046758065.1 Alphaproteobacteria bacterium
CAAGAAGGCGATCATGGGCGCGCTCAGGCTCTACCTCGACTTCATCAACCTGTTCCTCATGCTGCTGCGCCTGTTCGGCAACCGCAACTAGGGATAGGAACCGCGATCGTCAGGGCGCCCGGCTTCGGCCGGGCGTCCTGATTCCGGCCCCGGCGGCGCGCCGCCGTCAGCGGTGCAGGATCAGGGTGTCGGCGCGTACCTCGTAGCCGCGCAGGCGTCCGAGGAACCCGATGCCGAGGAGCGAACTTTCCATCGCCGCCTCGTTGACCGTCGCGACGATGCCGGTCACGCGGATCGGCCCCACGGTCACCTCGCCGAGCCGGACCGGCGCGCCGCGCACCACGCCGTTGGCGGTGCGGTAGAGACGCGAATAGACGAGGCGCCCGGGATCGAGCCCCAGCCGGCGCGCGTCGGCCGGACGCAGCACCACATCGCTCGCCCCGGTGTCGACGAGGAAGCGGATGGGCACGCCGTCGACCAGCGCCTCGACGCGGAAATGGCCGTCGACGCCGGCTCGGAAACTGACGCTGTTGTCGCCGATCGTCGTGCCCCTCGACGGCTGAAGCGCGCCGAGAATGCGCGCGCCGAGATCCTCGAGCTCGAAACGGAAGCTGTAGCCGACGACCAGCGCGAGCGCGAGCGCACCCCAGACCAACGCCTGGCCGAGCGCCCGGCGAAGCGGCAGGCGCCGCCGCGCGACGACCCCCGCCGAGACCAGCGCCAGCAAGGCAACGAGATAGGCGACGCGCACCCAACCGTTCTGCGACGCCACGGCGTCGGGATAGCGCCAGGCGAGATACCCGGCGAGAGCCGCCACGGCGCCGACCAGCAACACCCAAGACCGGGTCATCCTCCGGCCTTTCGGTCGCGCAGCTCAAGCAACCGGTAGATCGCCCGCCAGAGCTGGAAACGGTCGGTTGCGACCGGATCGGGATCGACATGACTGAATCCGTCGACCAGGAAGAGATCGGCGCGGCCCGGGCCGGCGGCGCGCGCCAGCGCCCGGCTTTCGCTGAACGGAATGATGTCGTCCTCCCGGCCGTGGACCAGGAGCAGACGGGCTTCGAGGCGGGTGAGGTCGCGGCCGGCGAGATCGAGCGCCGCGATCTCGGCGCGCACGGGCGCGGGCAGGGCGGCGATCAGCGCCGGCGTCCGCTCCGGGTCGGCGTTCTCGATCACCGCCTGGAAGGCGCGGCCCTCGGGTCCCAGCCCGGCGACCAGATCGGAGACGTCGGCGTCGAGCTCGGCAAGCCGGCGCCGCGCGATCGCCTCGAGCGCCACGCGGTCGCGCGCGTCGGCCACCCGATCGAGGTTGCTGAGCACGAACACCCATTTTCCGTATGCGTTGGGTTTGCGCCGCTGCCATACCCCGCCGGGGACGAGCCGGTAGGCGCCGGTGGTGAAGAAGGTGACCACCGCCTCGATGTCGTAATAGCCGCCGATGCCGACGACGAAGTCGATGCGGTCGCGCGTGTCGGGTTCGAGCGCGGCGAGCACGGCGGGGCCGACGGCATACGAAACCGCGACGACGCCGAGGGGCGCGTCCGGCGGGGTCACGTCGAGCGCGCCGAGACGCAGCACGGCGTCGGCAATCTCGCGCCCATCGCGGCCATGCACCCTGAGCGCCCGCAGCTCGCCCAGGTCGGGGACCAGCACGGCGAAGCGGGCGCGGGCGAGCGTCGTGGCCAGGGCGACGAGGCGCGGGTCGTCCTTGCCGGTCTCGGCCACGCCGGGGACGAGCACCAGACGGCCGCTCGCCGTCTCGCCCGGCCGGTAGAGGTCGGCGCGCCGGGGCGCCCCGCCGCTCGACCAGACGACGGCCGTGCGGGTCGGCGCCGGCGTCGTTTCCTTGAGGCGGCTGGGCGCGAAGCCGGCGTCGATGTCGGCGAGAACGCGCATCGCCTCGAGCCCGCGCCCGGGCGCGCAAGCCGCGAGGACCAGCCCCGCGGCGAGCACGAGCGGGATGCCAAAACCCGGGCGAATGGGTATCATGCGCGGCTCCGACTCCGGCGCACAGTCCCGGGAACGTGACAACAGCAAGCGTGTAACGATGCCATTATTGCGCTTTTTCGCCTTCGCCGTCGCCGGCTACGCCGGCCTTGTCGGCGCGCTGTTCCTCGGCCAGCGCCGCCTGATGTACCCGGCCGGCGAGACCCCGCCCGGCCCGGTCGCCGCCGGTGTCCCGGAAATGCGCGCGGTGCGCGTCGCCACCGCCGACGGGCTCGATCTGCTCGCCTGGTACGCCGCGGCCAGGGACGAGCGGCCCACCCTGATCTACTTCCACGGCAACGCCGGTCACCTCGGCCATCGCGCGGCCAAGGTCCGGCCCTTCGTCGAGGCCGGTTACGGCGTGCTGCTGCTCGCCTGGCGCGGCTACAGCGGCAACCCGGGGAGCCCCAGCGAGGACGGACTGTATCACGACGCGCGCGCCGCGTTCGCCTTCCTCGAAGCCGACGGCGTGCCGCCGGAGCGCGTCGTGCTCTACGGTGAATCGCTGGGCAGCGGCGTGGCGGTGCAGATGGCGACCGAGAAACCGGTGGCGGCGCTCGTGCTCGAAGCCCCCTATACCTCAATGGTCGAGGTCGCCCAGCGCCACTACTGGTATTTCCCGATCCGCCATATATTGCTCGATCGCTACGATTCGCTGGCCAAGATCGGTGATCTGCGCCTCCCGCTCCTGGTGATTCACGGCGAGCTTGACCGGGTGGTGCCGAGCGATCTCGGCCGGACGCTGTTCGAGGCGGCGCACGAGCCGAAAGAGCTCCGCCTGTTCGCCGACGGCGGTCACAGCGACCTCTACGACCACGGCGCCGGCGGCGCGGTGCTCGATTTCCTCAGGCGGACGTTTCCCTGAACGTCCGTTTTTCGCGCCGCTCCCATTCGCCCGAGACGATCGCGCGGTAGTCGCGCGGCTCGTAGGGGAAGATCAGCTCCTTGAGCGGCGCGAAGACGCCGCGCTTGCGCAGCGGCGACGCGCCGAAGTCCTTCAGCAGCTCGTCGTGGTAGTGCTGCATGTGAAGGATGAGCCGCGCGCTGCGCGCCGCGCTCGGCGGCATCCACGACTGCTTCCAGGCCTTCATCTCGGCGATATCGCGCGCCATCGCGTCGGCGTCCGGCAAGCGGTGGCTGCCCTTGAGCAGCTCGCCCAGCCAGCGCGCCTGCAGGCTGTAGGTGAGGATGCTACAGATGGTCGAGGCGCGGCCGATGAAGGCGAGGCCGGGCGCCGCCGGGTGGAGCATGTGGCGGTAGAGGTAGAAGCCGTCATCGCCGGCGCCGAGGCGCCGCCAGAGGTCCTCGCCCAGGAAGCCGAAGTCGGTTTCCCAGCCGGTGGCCAGAACCACGACGTCCACGGCGAGCTCGGTGCCGTCGCTGAGGCGGACCCCCGCCGGCGTGTATTCGGCGATGGTGCCGCGGTGGCCTTGGATGACGCCCCGGCGGAGCTCGCGATAGAAGGCGGGACGCGGCAGCATGGTCGCCTCGCTGAAGCCGCCGATCTCGACCGGCCGCTCCGGCACCAGATCGACGCGGCTGCCGAAGCGCGAGCCGAGGCGGCACTGGACGAGCAGCAGCAGTTCGACCAGGCGCCAGTAGAACCACACCAGGGGCTTGCCGAACGAATGCGCCAGCCGCTCGACGCCGCTGGGCCGCTGGTAGGGCGGGAGGATGGTGCTGACCATGCGGCTGAGCGTGCCCCACTTGAAGGGCAGGACGCCGGCGAGCCGGCTGGGGAACGGCCAGTGGGCTTCACGCACGACGATGTGGGTCTCCGCCGCCACGGCGGCCGATTCGAGCGCCGCGTCGGT
>JBHHZM010000203.1:0-3800 GCA_046758065.1 Alphaproteobacteria bacterium
GGCGACCCGCGGGCGCAGAACGACCTCGGTGAAGCGCATGCGTCTATCCCTGACCGTCATCGTGCCTTCGGCCGCATCCTCGTAGGCGACGACCGCGACGCCGGCGCGGGCGCAGAAAGCGAGGTAGCTGAGAAGATGGCAGGCCGACAGCGCGGCGACCAGCAGGTCCTCGGGATTGTGGCGCGAGGAATCTCCGAGAAAGGTCCCGTCGGCCGAGCAGGCGAGCGCGGGCTTGCCGGCGATCTCGATCATGTGGTCGCGCGAATAGTCGTCGTAGGACAGAATCGGTCCGCGGTCCGCTCCGGTCCAGCGGGTGGTGCAGGCGAAGCGGTGAGTCCGGGCCATCTCACCCGCTCCGCGCTTCGGCGGGACATCCCGGCCGGCGCCGGCCGGCGACGTAATCGTCGATCAGTTCGATCATGCGGTCGCGGCCGAAGCTCGGGCAGTGGCCGCCGTGGACGACCCGAACCGGAAGTTCGCGCAACCGTTCCATGGTCTCGATATAGTCGGCGACGTCGGAGTGATAGCAGTCGTCAAGGAGTTCGCCGTCGTAGATGGCGTCGCCCGAAAACAGGATGCCACTTGCCTTCTCCCACAACCCGATGCTGCCGGGCGAGTGGCCGGGCAGGTGCAACACCTCGAAGGCGCGGTCGCCCAGATCGACGACGTCGCCCTGCGCCAGCCGGCGCGTCGCCGGCGCCGGCGCGATCGCGTATTCGGAGACCGCGTAGCCGGCGCGCGGCAGCGCCGTGATCGCGGCTTCGTCGACGTAACGTTCGGCCAGCGTGTTGAAGCCGGTCGGCCGCGCCAGGATGTCGGCCTCGGCCTCGTGCACCAGCCGCTCGGCGAACTCGTGGTGAGAGCCGACGTGATCGAAGTGCGTGTGGGTCGCCGCCGCCAGCACCGGCTTGTCGAGCAACGCCGCGATCGCCTGCTTGAGAGACGCCATCCCCATCCCCGAATCGACCAGCAGGTCGCGCTCGCGCCCGCGCAGGTGCCAGATATTACAGCGCATGAACGGGATGACGTGCGGCTCCCATATATGGGTAACGCCGTCGTCGATGGTGCGGTATTCGAACCAGCGCTCGGCGACCGGCAGCGCCATGACCGTTCCCTCCATGCAGACCCGATCTGTCGATCAGTCTAGAGCGGTTCCCGGTCGGTAGGAATCAATTTGATGGGTGCAAATCGGCTCGGTCGGCCAGGCGCGCCGCGTCGCCCGCCCGCCAGAGAGCGTTGCATTCGGTCGCAACAAGGCCTCTGGCAAGGTGGCGATGTTAACGTCATACTGGCCGGCCATGGAAACCGCCGGCGCCGAATCTCCGACACAGCGCGCGTCTGGCGGAAACATTCACCGATCCGTAAGGCAAAATTAGAAATTTCTTAATGGCTTAGGGGTTAGTCGATAGAGCGGGACGAGCGTGGATGGCCGGGACAGCCAGGGAGAATGTCCACCGGCCGCGAATCGGAACGGGCCTTCGCCGTTCAAGTGGATTTAGGAGCGACCTTGGGCACGATAGACCAGATCAGGCGCGCCGACACCGAACGCGCGAGTCACGGCGGGCGCCGGCTTGACGGCATCAGCCTGTTCGCCGACCTGCCTCCGGCGGTGTTGCGCAAGCTCGAATCGCAATGCCGCTGGCAAGCCTACGGCGCGAACGACCGAATCCTCGACCGCGACGACGAAGGCCGCGACGTCTATTTCATCGTTCGCGGCGCGGTGCAGATCGTAAATTACTCGCTCGGCGGCCGCGAAATCGGCCTCGGCCGGATCGGCGCCGGCAGCTACTTCGGCGAGCTTGCTGCGATCGACGGCCAGCCGCGGTCGGCCAGCGTCATCGCCCTCGAGGACTGCCTGATGGCGGCCATGACGCCGCGCAGTTTCCACGATCTGGTGATGACGCACCCGGAGATCGCCACCCGGCTGCTGCGACGGCTGGCGCGCGTCATCCGCGGCTGCGACGACCGCATCATGGACGTGAGCACCCTGAGCGCGACACAGCGCGTTCTGCTCGATCTGTTGCGTCTCGCCGAGCGCGATCCCAACGGATCGGCCGCCTGGGTGATCCCGCGCATACCGACCCACAAGGACATCGCCGCCCAGGCGAGCACCACCCGCGAAACCGTCGCCCGCACGATCAGCCAGCTCACCGCCGAAGGCGTCGTCGAGCGCACGGCCAAGGGGCTGCTGATCCCCGACCGCGCGCTTCTCGAACAGCTTGCGACCGAGCAGGAGTCCGAACGCCGCGACCGGCGCAGCGGCCTCGACCGGCGCAAGCTGCGCAGCAGCGTTCCGCTCACCGACGGCGAACGGCGCCGCCGCAGCGATCGCCGAAGCGGCGATCGCCGCCGCGATTCGTAGGCCCGACCCTCAGGCGAGATAGGGCTTCAACCACCCCAAGCCTTCGACGGTGCCGCCCGCCGGCTTGTACTCGCAGCCCACCCAGCCTTCGTAGCCCAGCCTGTCGAGGCGGTCGAACAGGAACGGGTAGTCGATCTCGCCCGAGCCGGGTTCGTGCCGTCCGGGACTGTCGGCGATCTGGATATGGCCGATGCGGTCGATGTGCCGCGCGAGGGTGGCGGCAAGATCGCCCTCCATGATCTGCATGTGGTAGACGTCGTACTGGAGCTTGAGGTTGGTCGCGCCAACCTCGTCGATGATCGAGATCGCCTGATCGGTATGCGACAGCCAGAAGCCCGGCACGTCGCGGGTGTTGATCGGTTCTGTGAGCAGCGTGATGCTCGCCGTGGCGCATGCGGCGGCGGCGAATCGCAGGTTCCCGACGAAGGTTTCGCGCACGGCGCCGTCGTCGACGCCCGCGGGCGCGAGCCCGGCGAGGCAGTTGAGCCGTTCGCAGCCGAGCGCGGTCGCGTAGTCGATCGCCCGTCCGACGCCGTCGCGGAACTCGTCCACCCGGTCCGGATGGCAGGCGATGCCGCGTTCGCCCGCGGTCCAGTCGCCCGCCGGCAGGTTGTGAAGCGCCTGCGTCAGCCGGTTGGCGCGGAGCCGTTCGACGAGCGCCGCTTTTTCGAAGTCATATGGAAACAGGTACTCGACGCCGGTAAAGCCCGCGTCGGCCGCGGCGGCGAAGCGGTCGAGAAAATCGACCTCATTGAACAGCATGGTGAGATTGGCGGCGAATCGCGGCATGGCTTATCCTTCCTTCGTACCGTCCTGCTCGCGCGATGTTGAACATGAATGACCGGCGCCCGCAAGCGCCGGCTATTTCCCTCGCGCCGCGTCCGCACCATATGGGATACGATCCGAGGCCATGGAGACGTGAAACGATGTTCCGCAACCCACGCACGCTGGCGCGCGGTGCGATCGCCGCCTTGGCGCTCGCCGCCGGAAGCGCGTTCGCCGCCGAGCCTACGGTGATCGTGCTCACCCAGATCCCCTGTCAGTTCGTCGAATCGGAGAACGGCATCGACCGCGGATTCAAGACGACGAAGAAGGCCGATTGCGAGGCGATCAACGCCAGAACCGGCGCCGAACGGCTCGCCGAGGCCAGGGTGCTTGAGCTCAAGCCGGGGCCCTACATCTTCCGTGTCACCAACAAGAACGTGCCCTACGAACTCGGCTTCTGGCTTCGCGAGCACGACTACGATTGGCGCAACCCGATCCACAAGCTGACCAAGATCAGCGTTTCGGGCGGCGGTCTCAAGACGGGGATGACGAAGGACTACGAGGTCGAGCTCGAACCGGGCGAGTATCTTTACTCCTGCCCGCTCAACACGACTCCCGATTACCGCCTCGTGGTCAAGGCTGTTGAATAACGCCGGGTTTGCGGCGCAGCCGG
>JBHHZM010000204.1:0-3799 GCA_046758065.1 Alphaproteobacteria bacterium
CTCCACGCCCTTGCGCGGCGCCGCGTTTTCGCCCGGGGCGAGGCTGCGGGCGATCACCGTTTCGCCGGCGATGGCGCGCTGACCGGCGACCACCAGCGGCACCATACCCTCGTCGAGATAGAGATCGACGCGGCTGCCGAAACGGATCATGCCGAAACGCTCCCCGGCGCGGACCTCCTGGTCGGGCTTGAGCCAGCACAGAATGCGGCGCGCCACCAGCCCGGCGATCTGCACCACGGCGATGTCCTTGCCGTCGGCGGTGCTCATGCGCACCGCCTGGCGTTCGTTATGCTCGCTCGCCTTGTCGAGCGACGCGTTGACGAAACGGCCGGGCCGGTAGGCGAGCCCGGTGATCCGTCCGTCGGCAGGCGCCCGGTTCACATGCACGTCGAAGACGTTCATGAAGATGCTGACGCGCGGGCGCGGGGCCGAGCCCATATCGAGCTCGGGCGGCGGCGGCGCCGAGACCACCGGCAGCACGCGCCCGTCGGCCGGGCTCACCAGAATGCCCGCCTCAAGCGGCGTCACCCGGGGCGGATCGCGGAAGAAATAGGCGCACCAGGCGACCAGCAGCAGCCCGAGCCAGCCGAGCGGCGCGGCGACGGACCACAGAACCGCCGCAACGGCGGCGAAGACGGCGAGAAACGGCCATCCTTCGCGCCGGACGGGAACCAGAACGCTGGCAAGCGGACTGCGGTTCATGTCAGCGAGAGAATACCATCGTCGCGATACACCCGATACTTATGTTTGTCCGCTTGTCGGCGCAAGCCGAGCGTCCGGCCCCGCTGCATTATCGTCGCGCCGCTGCGACCATGGCGGGAAATCCGGACGAGGGCGTTAAAACGACTTCGGCGATCAATCTAGTGTTTGGTTGCAAAGGAAGGCAGGACATTGTTTATCCCCCTCCCCCTGCCCCTCCCACCAGGGGAGGGGGAAATTATGGTGGGATGTCAAGTGTGTAGCCCTCCCCCTCGACGGGGGAGGGTTTGGGTGGGGGTGACACGCGAACTTACGCACGCAAGCACTAGTTGGTGCGGGGCAGGACGAAGACCTGTCCCGGATAGATCAGGTCGGGATCGCGGATCTGATCGCGGTTCGCCCGAAAGATCAGGGCGTATTGGATGCCTTGGCCGTAGGTCCGCCGCGCGATGCGCCACAGGCTGTTCCCCGGCTGGACGACGACCAGCGATTCGTCCTCGCCGGGCAAGCGGAAGCCCGAACGGGCGAACGGCGTCTCGATCCGGGCGATGACCTTTCCCGTCTTGTCGACCTGGTCGATGCGGAGGCGGTGTACGCCGGGCTCGACGGGATTCTCGGGCGTGACCCGCCAGTCGCTGGTCTCGCCGACCGCGGCGCTGCCGACGAACTTGTCGTCCACGTAGGCCCTGACCTCGCTGCCCTCCTTGCCGCGACCGCCGAGGGCGACGTTGCCTTTGTCGTCGTACTCGATGATGGCGAGCGAAAGGTCCTTCTCGCCCTGGAGACCGGCCTCGCCCTCGGGCGCCTGAAGCACCTTGCTGCCGACGCCCTCGCGCGGCACCAGCACGGCGAGGACGCCCGGCTCGGCGGCGCTCTCCCCGCCCTCCGGAGAAGGCGTCCCGGCGACCTCCGAAGAAGGCGTCCCGGCGACCTGCGGCGAGGGTGTTTCGGCGACCTCCGGCGAAGGCGTTTCGGCGACCTCCGGCGAGGGTGTCGCGGCGGCTTCCGGAGCAGGCGTCGCGGGCCGTTCAGGCACCGCGACGACGACCACCGATTCGCTCTCGAGCTTTCCGCCGGTCGGGGTTTCCGCTTCCAGGGCGAGCTCGCGCGTTCCGCTCTCGAGCGGCGCCTCGGGCACGATGACCCATTCGCCGCGCGGGCTCGCCGTGGCCTCGCCGATTACGGTCTTGCCTTCGCTCACGGTGACCTTGGCGCCGGGTTCGGCGCGTCCCGCGATCACGGTCTTGCCCTCGGGGTCGACGCGCACGATGTCGAACGTCGGCGCCTCGGCGCCCGCCGTCGTTTCGGTTGCGGCCGGCGGGGGCGCCGGTTCCGGCTCGGCAACTGCCGGGGAGGCGGGTTGGGACGCAGCCGACGATTCCGGCCCGGCGGTCGCCGCAGGCGCGGGTTGGGGCGACGGCGCGAGGTCCGGCGGCGAAGCCGCTTGCTCCGCGGCGGGCGCGGGTGCGGGCGTCGGCGCGGCCGAGGGCGCGGGAGCCGACGCTTCGGGCGTCGTCGGAGCCGCTTCCGGCGCCGTCGGCACGGCAAGCGTCACCTGCGGCTCTTCCCGTTTGACCGCATAGCGGTCCCACACGAAATAGCCGATTATGGCGACGACGGCGATGACAACGACGATAACGAGAGCGCGCACGGGCCCTCACTGGACTGGGAACGTCATCCGCCTCCGGCGACGGCGCCCCATACTACCGGGTTCTCGGGATTGCTTCAAACACTCGCGCACGGACGGCGATCGCCGAGTACGTCATGAGCCTTCCGCCGATCGAGCATCACGTGGCGCCGAAGCGCGCGGCCTTGCCTTACGAGTGAGCGACCTGGTCGCGGTCAGTCGAGCGGCAGGTCGACGGTCAGCTCGACGCCGCCGTAGCCGTGCACGCTGTCGTGCGCGCGCAGGGTGACGCGCCGCACGTCGGCGGGAATGACGACGCCCGACAGGCTGCGGGTGAACGGCTGTTGGTCGACGTGCGGATGGAGGAGGACGCGTTTGCCCAGCACGCGGCCGTCGGGTCCGACCACCTCCCAGGCGTTGGCGTAGTGATCCCAGCCGGCGTCGGCGTGGCGCAGGGTGACGTCGAAGCGATAGCTCCCGGGCGCCTCGCGCGCGACCGTCACCGCGACCACGTCGGCCTCGCCGGCAGCGGCCGGACTGTACAGCGCGGCGGACTGCATCGATACTAGCGCCACGCCGATCAGGAGGTTTCGCATGACCGCCCTTTCCTCGCTTTGCGTCTACTGCGGCTCGGCGGTCGGCGTCGATCCGGCCCATCGCGACGCCGCCGCCCGCCTCGGCGAACTGATGGCGGCGCGCGGCGTGCGCCTGGTCTACGGCGGCGGCGCGATCGGCCTGATGGGCGTGCTCGCCGACGCGGTGCTGGCCGGCGGCGGCAGTGTAACCGGTATAATCCCGCGCCATCTAGAGGCACGCGAGGTCGGCCACCGGACGATCGGCGAGCTGATCGTGGTCGACAACATGCACGAGCGCAAGCAGCGCATGTTCGAACTCGCCGACGCGTTCGCCGCGCTCCCCGGCGGCCTCGGCACCCTCGACGAGACCGTCGAGATCATCACCTGGCGCCAGTTGGGCCTGCACGACAAACCGATCGTGCTGATCGACAACGCGGGCTATTGGGCGCCGCTTCTCGGGCTCGTCGGGCACGCCGTCGCGGCCGGCTTCGCCCGGCCCGAGGCGACTCGCCTGTTCACCGTGGTCGCGCGCGTCGACCAGCTGTTCGACGCCATCGCCGCCCAGCCCGCGCCCGCCACGCCCGCCCGCGACGATCTTCTTTGAGCCGCGCGCCCGCGCCCTTGCGCCGCGCCGGCTTGGTGTTATGTTGCCGGCCGCCGGGGTCGGTCAGGGAGCGCAGCGCATGGGCAAGATCAAGGTCGCCAATCCGATCGTCGAACTCGACGGCGACGAGATGACGCGCATCATCTGGGCGTTCATCAAGGACAAGCTGATTCTGCCCTATCTCGACATCGAACTCCGCTACTTCGACCTCGGCATCGAAAGCCGCGACGCCACCGACGACCGCATCACGGTCGATGCCGCCCACGCGATCCGGGAGGTCGGCGTCGGCGTCAA
>JBHHZM010000205.1:0-3753 GCA_046758065.1 Alphaproteobacteria bacterium
AATCCGAAGACCATCCTGGTGGGAGAGCAACAGCATCCGGTCCGGGTTCTGCACCCATGAATCGAACCGATCTGGCAGGTATTCAGGACACCTCTGGAGGACGCGTACGAACGAGAACCCCCTGTGATGAAACGCCTGCGCGACGATGTCGTGCGTAAGTTCGGGAATCCAATCCACCGCCTGAGCGACGAACGACACGTTCCGGACCCCCAAGGTGACGCTCACCGGGTTTAAGGGTTCGAGATGCGTGCCTCGGGGCGTCGTGTTGCTCTTGAGGCCCAGTGGAGACGTCGGAGAGGCCTGATTCTTGGTCAGACCGTAGATCCCGTTATCAAGCATCAATACGGTCATATCCATGTTGTAGCGGATGGCGTGAATCCAGTGTGCGGTGCCGATGCTGCAGCAATCGCCGTCACCGGTAATCACGAAGACGTGGAGGTCGGGGCGCCGCAACTTGATCCCTTCGGCGACCGGAAGCGCCCGGCCGTGAAGGCCGTGGAACCCATAGGTGTGCATATAGTGCGGGAACCTGCTCGAACAGCCGATCCCCGATACGAACACGGTTTTTTCGGGCGGCAGCTGCTCGTCGCGGCACAACCGCTGGACAGAGGCAAGGATGCTGTTATCGCCGCAGCCGACGCACCAGCGCGGAACGGCGCTCTTATAGTCATCGAGAGTGTAATCCTCGTCCAACGACCTCAATAGGCATTGGATGGCGGAATCGACCATTGTCATCATCCTTTCTGTTGCAGCCTTGCGAGGATGGCGCTGACGATGGCCCGAGGTTTCAGGGGCTGTCCCTTGACCTCGGACCAGCAGTCGATATCGACGAGATATCTCGCGCGCAGCAGCCACGCCAGTTCCGAATAGCGGCGATTGTCCTCGTCAATGATTTCGTCATCGAAGCTGTCGGACCAGTTGCTCTCCACCGTCATGACCCTGTTGAAACGGTGCAGCACCTCCTTGATCCCCGACGCCATGGGCTGAAGGAACCTCAAGTGCAGGGACGATACCTTGTGGCCCTCGGCGCGCAGGCGCTGGACGGCTTCTTCGATCGCCCCCTTCGTGCTTCCCCAACCCACGACCAGCAGGTCGCCCTCCGCGGCGCCAAATAGCGGCGGCGTTTTCAGCGTTTTTTGCAGCGCCGCCAACTTGAGGCTTCGATGCTGGATTCCCTCCTGGTTGATGTCGGGATCATAAGCAACGCGGCTCATGCGGTCGTGCGCCAGCCCGGTCAGACAGTGCATGCCGTTCGGCTGCCCTGGAATGAACCGGCGGGCGAGGCCGGTGTGCGCGTCCCAGTCGTATGGCTTCGCGCCTTCCGGGACCGCGTTCTGATCGACCGGGGGTGCGAGCCACTGCTCGCTGACGCGTGGTCGTGGGAAAGGCTGCTGCGCCGATGCGAGATTGTAGTCCGTCAGCAAGACGACGACCGTGTTGAACGTCTCGGCGATCTTGCGCGCCGTGATTATCGAGTAGAAACAATCCTCGATGTCGGCGGCTGCCATGACGATTTTCGGGTTGTCTCCGTGACCACCGAAGCAGGCGAACAGCAAATCCCCTTGTTCCGCCTTCGTCGGCAGACCGGTGCTCGGGCCGCCACGCTGGACGTTCACCACCACCAACGGGATTTCCGCCATCACCGCGAGGCCAATCATTTCCTGCTTCAAGGCAAATCCCGGGCCCGAGGTAATCGTCACCGCGCACTTCCCCGCATAAGAGGCCCCAATTGCGAAAGCACAGGCGGCGATCTCGTCCTCCGCTTGGTGCACCATGCCTCCCACGTTTCTGAAGACATCGCTCAGATAGTGCGAGGCCGACGTGGCCGGCGTAATGGGGTACATGGCGCAGACCTCCATGCCTGACGCCAACACGCCAAGACCGAGCGCGATGTTCCCATTCACCACGATCTGAGGTTCCCGCAATTTAGAAGGAGGAATTCTGAACTTGATGTCGAGGTTCGCTTCCGCCCACTCGTGTCCCGCCTCCAGCAGCCTGACGTTGTCCTTGATGACGCTCTCGTCCTTCTTGGCGAAGATGAAGGCGATCTGTTCCCGGGCCGTTTGCAAATCCAGACTGTAAACGCTGCAGAGCATGCCCAAAACGAACATGTTCTTGCCACGTCGCGCATCGGAGACGTGCTTCAGGCACTCGGTTTCCATGGGAATTTCGTAAATTCTGTACCCGTCCGCCATGAGTTCGTCGAAGGTCCGGGTGTACGAAGCGACGATCTCCGGGTCCGGATCGGTTCGCCATTTGCTCTCCAGGAGAATGAGGCACCCAGGCTTGAGTTCGTTTTCATGGATGCGATTGAGCAGCACCTGCTCATTGAAGGCGACGACCAGGTCCGCCTCGTCACCCCAATTGGTCACGCGATGGGACGCTATGCGAACACGGTTTCCACTGGTGCCGGCCATGCTCCGCGCCGGCGGCTGGATTTCGGCGGGAATGATCTCGGCGGTCCAAATTCCGTTTCCCATCCGTGCCGCAATCGATCCTAACGACTGACCGCACCTTTGCGCGCCTTCGCCACCGTCGCTGACGATCTCGACGATATGCTCGTCCAGGGTGACCACCGGTTTGTCGCGCGACGAGGAGCGGCCTTGCCGCTTCCCGTTGGACGCCGAACCCGACCTCGGCTTCTTGACACGGGATCGGTCGAGCCGCGGTTGACGTCTTTCCATTTCCAGGAGCCGTGTCGTCATTCTATGGTTCAATCTCAGTGATCTATGCGAGCCGGATGCGACAGAAATTCTTCTCCTCGCGCTCGATGCCAAACAGTGTGCCCTTGCTTCGGTCTCGCTCGGCGCGATAAACGGCGTCGGTATCGCGTATCCCGAGGTAGGCTTTCATGCTGCGCGCCGCCTTGCGCCCCGCGCCCATCGCCAGAATCACGGTCGCCCCGCCGGTGACGATGTCGCCACCGGCGTAGACGCCCGCCATGGAGGTGGCGAGAGTCTCGTCCACGTCGATATAACCCAACGTGTTTAGCCGGAGTTTCGAGGTCTGGCCGATAATCGGATTGGCGGTCGTCCCGATGGCGTAGATGACCATGTCGGCTTCGAACTCGTACTCGCTGCCTTCGATGGGGACGGGGCGCCGTCGGCCCGACTCGTCGGGGTCGCCGAGTTCCATGCGGACGCAGCGCATTCCCCGGACATTTCCCTGGCCGTCGTCCAGGATTTCGACAGGGGCGCTCAACCAGTGGAACTCGATGCCCTCCTCCGCGGCGTGGTCGATCTCCTCCAGCCTTGCCGGGCTCTCGGCCTTGGTGCGGCGATAGACGCAGTACACCTTCTCCGCTCCCAACCGCAGCGACACCCTCATCGCATCCATTGCCGTGTTGCCGGCGCCGATCACGGCGACGCGCTTGCCAAGGTGCAAGGGCGTATCGTACTCGGGGAACTCCCCGGCCCGCATGAGGTTGCAGCGTGTCAGGAGCTCGTTGGCCGAAAGGACGTCGTTGAGGAATTCGCCTGGAATGTTCATGAACCTTGGAGAGCCGGCGCCGGTGCCGATGAAAACGGCGTCGCAACCCATCTCATCGAGCATCTGCTCGATCGTGAATAAACGCCCGACCAACGTGTTACACCTGATGGTGACGCCTAACTTGGTCAAGTGCTCGATCTCGGCGTCGATCACCGCGTCGGGCAGGCGGAATTCCGGGATTCCATACCTCAACACGCCGCCCGGCTTGTGGAAGGCCTCGTAGATGGTGACGTCGCATCCCGCCTTGGCCATGTCCGCCGCGCA
>JBHHZM010000206.1:0-3740 GCA_046758065.1 Alphaproteobacteria bacterium
CGGTCAAATCGCCGGCGCCCTGATCGCCGCCAGCGTCAGCATTGTCGGCAATCTGCTGGTCAACGCGATCGCTCCGCCCCCCAGACCGGTGATGGCGCGCCTCGCGGGACATCAAGGCGCCCGCGTTGGCGGCATTGGCGGCATTGGCGGCATTGGCGGCAGCGGCGACAGCGGCGACAGCCCGACGCTGTCGATAACTGGCACCCGCAACCGGCAGCGGCCCTTCGGGGTCGTGCCGCGGGTCCTCGGACGCCATCGAATGGTCCCGCCGCTCGGCGCGGCTCCTTTCACCGAGATCGTCGGCGACGATCAATACGTGCGCTTGCTCTTCGTATGGGGTTATGGCCCGCTGGATCTATCGGATTTTCGCATCGGGGAGACGCCTCTCTCCGCATTCGCCGACGTCCAAGCAGAACATCTGGCGGGCTGGATCAGCGACCCGCCGCTCACCCTGTTCCCGAAGACCGTGGTCGAGGAGTCTCTTCAAATCCTCCTGAAGCAGTCGAGCAGTTGGACGACGCGCACAACAGATCCGGATGCCGACGAAATCTCGATCGACCTAAGCTTTCTACAGGGCCTCGTCGAGTTCGAAGCCGATGGCACGAAAAAGACGCGTTCGGTCTCGGTCGACATCGAGTATCGCGTGGTCGGCGGTGGCGCGTGGACCCCGTTAACCACGACGACGGTCACGGGCGCCAAGACATCCGTGATGCGCACAGCGCGGCGGTGGGCCGTGGCGCGCGGTCGCTACGAGGTACGCGTCCGACGGACGACCGTCGACAGCAACGATTCTAAAATCTTCGATCTCGTCACCTGGACGGCGCTCAGGACCTTCACGAACGAGGACCCGGTGGCCTTGCCGGGTCTCGCCAAGACGGTGTTGCGCATCCGCGCGACGGATCAGCTGTCAGGCATCGTCGATACCTTCAACGGCGTCGCGCACTCGATCCTGCCGGACTGGGATAGCCCCACTCAGACCTGGATTCAGCGCACGACCAGCAACCCGGCCTCCATCTACAGGGAGGTGTTGCAGGGATCGGCGAACGCGCGCGCGCTGCCCGATTCGCGCGCCGACCTGCCCAATTTGCAGAGCTGGCACGACAGATGCGTCGCGCTCGGCTTGGAGTTCAATATGGTCCGGGATTTTCCCGCCAGCGTCTTCGAGACGCTCTCGGACGTGGCCGCCGCCGGCCAGGCGAGCGTGGCCCGGCGCGACGGCAAGTGGGGCGTCGTGGTTGACGAGCCGAACAAGGCGCGCGTCCAGCTCTTCAGCCCGCGCAATTCCTTCGATTACCGCGGCCAGAGGATTTTCCAGGACGTGCCACATGGTTTCCGCGTGCGCTTCGCCAACCGGAACAAGGACTGGCGCGCGGACGAAATGATCGTCTTCCGCGACGGCTTCTCGGCCGCGAACGCCACCGAGTTCGAGGGCCTCGACCTCATCGGCGTCACGGACCCGCAAACCGTCTGGCGCCTCGGCCGCTATCACCTCGCGACCGCGCTGTTGCGCCCCGAGGCTCACCGCTTCTCGACCGATCTCGAGTATCTCGTCTGCCAGCGCGGCGACGTCGTCGGTCTCAACCACGACGTGATCCTGGTCGGTCTGGCCTCGGGCCGCATCAAGTCCGTGACCACCGACGTGAACGGCGACGTGACGGCGATCGACGTCGACGAGGCGTTGCCGATGCAGGCCGGAAAATCCTATGGGCTGGCGATCCGCACCGAACCGGATGTCAATCTGACCGCCGGTGTCGTCACCGCCGCCGGCGAGCAGACCAGCATCACTCTGACCGCGCCCATCCCCGCGGCCCAGGCGCCGGCCCCGGGCGACCTGTTCGTCTTCGGAGAGCTCGGCAAAGAATCGATCAACGTTGTCGTCAAGTCGATCACGCCCGGCCAGGACGGCACGGCGCGCCTCACGTGCCTCGACTACGCGCCCGCCGTCCACGATTCCGACACCGGCCCGATCCCGCCGTTCCAGAGCAACATCACCGACCCGCCCGGCGCGCTGGTGCCCATCGTGGTCTCGATCCAATCGGACGAGCGCGTGCTGGTGCGCGAGACCGACGGATCGCTGTCGGTGCGGATCGTCGTCTCGCTCGCACTGGTTTCGAACCGACCGCTGGAACGGATAGCGGGGATCGAGCCGCAAATCCGTCGTTCGGATTCCGGCGGGCCGTGGCGCAATGATCCTCTTGCCCGCCGCGACGCCGGCGAGATCTCGATCCTCGACGTCGAGCAAAACGTGACGTACGACATCAGGCTTCGCTTCGCGTTGCGCGACGGCAGCGTCGGGCCCTGGACACCCGTGTTCGCGCACAGGGTCATCGGTAAAACGTCTCCGCCGCCCGACGCGGAGACGCTTCTCATCAACGGTGACGTGTTATCGTGGCGGGCCCCGCCGCTGCCGCTGGATTTCGACGGTTGGCAGGTGCGCGGACACGCCGGGAACAACCGTCACTGGGAGACCGCCGCCCCTCTTCACAGCGGCCTGATCGCAGGACCGCCGTTCGATATCGGCGCGCGAAACGCCGGTGTGCGCACCTATATGGTCAAGGGCGTCGACACCAGCGGCAACGAGAGCGCGCAAGCAGCGGCCCTGGTTGTCGATCTCGGAGACCCGCTTGTCGCGAACGTAGTCGAAACAATCGATCTTGCCGCTCAGGGATTTCCCGGGACGCTCACCAACGGCTCGATCGTGGCCGGCGAGGCCCTGGCCGATGCCGACGCCACGCAACTCTGGTCCGGGGACGACGCCAACCCACTCTGGTCGGGCAACGACTCGAACCTGATGTGGGGCGGCGGTTTCCTGGCGATGAGCTACGATTTCGTCGTCTTGCCCGACAGTACGGTCGTGCCGGCGGATCTGACGATCGACGCGGCCGTGACCGGGACGAGCTGGTCCCTGCTTTTCCGTTTGGCGGGCTCGGCCCGGCTCTGGTCGGGCGACGACACGACGCCGCTGTGGTCCGGTGACGATACGGCGCCGTTGTGGGAGGCGTCGGGGACCTTCCAGACCTGGCCCGGCCTGATCGAGGGCGCGACCCGCCAATCCTACGAGTTCCGCCTCTCCACGGCCGCCGGACGTGTTCGAGGCAAGGTCTCGACGCTTTCGGCTGTCCTGGACGTCCCCGATATCGAGGAAAGTTTCGAGGACATCGCGCTCGCCGCGGCCGGCACGCGCCTGCCGATCACCAAGACCTATCGCAAGATCAAGGTCGTCGGCGGCATCGCCCTGCAGGACGCGGGCGCGGCGGAGACTGTCCGGGTTATCGATAAATCACCCACGGCCGGCCCCATGCTGCGCGCGTTCGACGCCGCGGGCACTGGCGTGGCCGCCACGATCGACGCCGTTATACAGGGCTTCTAGGAGCGTTCGATGACAACTCTACCAGTCGCCGGATTTTATTCGGTCAACAGCCGCACCGAGGGCGAGGGCAAGCAGGTCGTCGAGGACATCCTCGCACGCCTGCGCGAGCAGCCGGGCTACGAGGTCGAGAGCGAGCTCACCATCGCCGCCGGAACGGTCACGCCTACACGCGGCATCCATTCCATCGACACCGAGCTGGACGCCGCGGCCGACGACCTTTCGAACATCGCGCAAACGAACCACCCGGACGGCAGTCTGCTTCTGATCCATGAGGTCGATCCGGGCCGGGTCGTGACCGTCAAACATGCCGCCGCGGGCGCCGGCCAGATCCTCCTGCACGGGGCGGCCGATTTCGTCCTGGACGACCCAA
>JBHHZM010000207.1:0-3685 GCA_046758065.1 Alphaproteobacteria bacterium
CCGGCGGCGAGGATCGCCTCGTTGAGCGTCCAGGTGCCGGTGTGCGGCAGCATCGCCTCCTTGGTGTACTTGGTGGCGGTGTAAAACAGGCAGACCGCGTCGATGGCGCCGGGCGCGCGGGCCGTGGTGTGCGAGCTGCCGGGCTCCGATCCCGCGGCCATCGCGCTCCAGGTCTCGGGCCGCTCGCACTCGAAGGTGTAGACCTTGCTCCAGTAGCAGCCGCAGTGGGTGTCCCAGACCACGGTGTTGGCGAGCGCCGAAAGATACGCCGGGTGGAAACTGATCGCCGCGTCGATGCCGTCGTAACAGCCGTGCGCCGCGTGCACCGGCTTCGAGCCGCAGACCTTCTCGGCCGGCTCGCCGAAGAAGCGGAGCCGGCCTTCGATCCGGTGCTTTTCCATCGCCGCCTTGGCGGCGAGCACGCCGCCGAGCGCGCCGACGCCGAGCGCCGAGTGCGGGTCGGTATGGCCCGCCGCCCAGCGGTGCAACCCCTCGCGCGGCGATTCGTAAGGCACCTGCCGCTGCGAATTGCCCGGCACCGCGTCGTACTCGGCGTAAGCCGCGAGCAGCGGTCCGCCCCGCCCCCAGGTGGCGCGGAACGCGGTCGGCATGCCGGCCGTCCCGGCCTCGACCTCGAAGCCTTCGGCGCGCAGGTGTTCGACGTACCAGGCGGCCGACTTGTACTCGCGCCAGGCCGGTTCGGCGTAATGCCAGATGGTCTGATGCCAGTCCGAAAGACGCTGTTCGTTGGCCGCGACCCAGTCGATCGCGGTTTGTTTTTCCGGAGACGCCATGCCGTCCTCCCTTGCCGTGTCACGCTCGCCCCGCGCGGGGCGGCATATACTAACCGATCAACCGGGCGCCGGCAGCGTCGCGTGCTCCCGGATGCTGCTGTCAAGTCGCACCGCGCACGCTATCATCGCCTCCGGTTCGAAACCGGCGCCGCCCCGTCGTACAGCGGAAGGGAAGCCCATGAACACCAACGCCACCTGCGGCCAGGCCGTGATCGCGCTGCTCGAAGCCTACGGCGTCGATACCGTGTTCGGCATTCCCGGCATCCATACGCTCGAACTTTATCGGGGTCTCGCCGGCACCGGAATCCGTCACGTCCAGCCACGTCACGAACAGGGCGCGGGGTTCATGGCCGACGGTTACGCCCGCGCCTCGGGCCGTCCCGGGGTCTGCCTACTGATCACCGGACCGGGGGTGACCAACGCGGCGACGCCGATCGGCCAGGCCTATTCGGATTCGGTGCCCATGCTGGTGCTCTCCAGCGTCAACGCGACCGCCGACCTCGGCATGGGGCGTGGCCGGCTGCACGAGATCACCTCGCAGGAAGCGGTGACCGCGCCGCTCACCGCCTTCAGCCGGACGGCGCTCGACGCCGGCGAAGTGCCCAACCTGATGGCGCAGGCGTTCGCGGTGTTCCGCAACGCCCGGCCGCGTCCGGTGCACATCTCGCTGCCGCTCGACGTGCTCAAGGCGCCCGCCGGGTTCGGAGCCGAAGCCCGCGAGATCGCGCCGCCTCCGATATCCGCGCCCGAAGCGGTCGCCGCCGCCGCCGAACGCATCGCCGCGGCGCGGCGTCCCGTGATTATCGCCGGCGGCGGTACGGTCGACTGCGGCGCGGCGCTCGCGGCGCTTGCCGAACAGATCGGCGCGGCGGTGATACCGACGACGGCGGCCAAGGGCGTGATGGCCGACGACCATCCGCTCTGTCTCGGCGCGACGCTGAGCACGGCGCCGACGCGCGCGCTGCTTGAATCGGCCGACCTCGTGATCGCGGTCGCCACCGAGCTCAGCGAAACCGATTCGTGGATCCGCCGGCTGCCGATCAAGGGCCGTCTGATCCGTATCGACATCGACCCGGCGGCGGTGCAGCGCGATTATCCCGCGGAAGTCGCCATCGTCGGCGATGCCGGCCCTGCGCTCGCGGCGATCGACGCCGCGCTTGGCGAAATCGCGGGCGGCGGTTTCGCGGACGGCGAACTCGACGCCGTTCGCCGGGCGCATGACGATGCGGCGGCGCCGCTTCTGCGGAAACACGTCAAGGTGCTCGACGCGCTGCGGACGGCGCTGCCCGACGACGCCATGGTGGCGAACGACATGACCCAGATCGCCTACACCGGCAACGCCCGTTTCCCGTGCCGCAGGCCGCGAAGCTGGTTCCACCCCAACGGCTTCGGCACCCTGGGCTACGCGCTGCCGGCGGCGATCGGCGCCAAACTCAGCGCGCCCGAGCGGGCCGCGGTCGCGCTGGTCGGCGACGGCGGCTTCCTGTTCACCGCGACCGAGCTCGGGGTCGCGGTCGAGCTCGACCTGCCGGTCGCCGTGGTGCTGTGGAACAACGACGGCCTCGGCCAGATCCGCGACGACATGATCGAACGCGGCATCGCCCCGATCGGGGTCAGCCCGCGCAACCCGGACTACCTCAAGCTCGCCGAGGCGTTCGGCGCCCGCGCCACGCGCCCCGACAGCCTCGAAGGCTTCGCGGCGGCGGTCGGTGCGGCGCTCGCGGCGGACGGCCCGACGCTGATCGAGGTCCGCCAGGATGCCCCGTTCCTGGAATAGCCGGCCTCGATCGCGGAAGCTCGGATCCTCGCGGTCGAGCCGGTGGATCAGCGCGCGCCACGCCGGTTTTTCGACAGGGGCGCCCGCCGGCCATCGAGAGATTCTCACGAGTACGCCGGCTGCGGGGCATCTTCGGCCTTGACCGGCTGCATGGGAAAACATGACGATATTCGAATATGAACGAGGCATCCGTGGCTGATCGGGCGGCACAACAATGAAGATCTGTATTTTCGGCGCCGGCGCCATCGGCGGGTATGTGGGCCTGATGCTCAAGGAGGGAGGCGCCGACGTCTCGCTGATCGCTCGCGGCGCCCACCTCGACGCCATCCGCAAGAACGGCATCAAGGTGGCGTTCAAGGACAGCGAGAAGGCGCAGCGCATGCCCGCCACCGACGACCCGGCGGACCTCGGTCCGCAGGACTATGTGATCGTCGCCCTGAAGGCGCATCAGGCATGGGAGGCGGCGGACAGGCTGGAGCCGTTGCTGGGCCCTGAAACCGCGGTCGTCACCATGCAGAACGGCATTCCCTGGTGGTACTTTTACGGCTTCGAGGGGCAGTTCGCGGGGTTGCAGCTCCAGAGCGTCGACCCCGACGGGCGGCAATGGCGGCATATCGGGCCCGAGCGCGCGATCGGAGCGACGGTGTATCCCGCAGCCGAGATCACCGCGCCGGGGGTCATCCGGCATATATACGGCGACAAGTTCGGCTTCGGCGAGCCCGATCGCCGCGAGAGCGACCGGGTAAAGCGGCTGATCGAGATCTTCGAGGCGGGAGGGCTGAAGGCGCGGCTTTACCCCGAGATTCGCAACGACATCTGGCTGAAGCTCTGGGGCAACCTGTGCTTCAATCCGATCTCCGCCTTGACCCATGCGACGCTCGACGTCGTCGCGACCGATTCGGGGACCCGTTCGGTCGCCCGCCACATGATGGAGGAGGCGGAAAGGATCGCCCGCCGCATCGGCGTGCATTTTCGCGTCGATATCGAGCGGCGCATCAACGGGGCGGCAGGGGTCGGCGCCCACCGCACGTCGATGCTGCAGGACCTCGACAAGGGGCGCGCCATCGAACTCGACGCGCTTCTCGGAGTCGTCCAGGAGATAGCGCGCATCGTC
>JBHHZM010000208.1:0-3635 GCA_046758065.1 Alphaproteobacteria bacterium
GCAGCTTGTTGACCACCAGCGTGGCCAGGGCCTCGCCCTCGACGTCCTCGGCCACCACGAGCAGCGGCTTGCCGGACTGCACCACGGCCTCGAGCAGCGGCACCATCGCCTGGAGCCCGGAAAGCTTCTTCTCATGCAGCAGGATGTAGGGGTCTTCGAGCTCCACCTTCAGCTTTTCGGCATCGGTGATGAAGTAGGGCGAGAGGTAGCCGCGGTCGAACTGCATGCCCTCGACCACGTCGAGCTCGGTCTCGAGCGACTTGGCCTCCTCGACGGTGATGACCCCCTCGTTGCCGACCTTCTCCATCGCCTCGGCGATCATGTTGCCGACCCGCCGGTCGCCGTTGGCCGAGACGGTGCCGATCTGGGCGATCTCCTCGTTTGTGGTCACCTTCTTGGAGCGTTTCTTGAGCTCCTCGACGACGGCGTCCACCGCCATGTCGATGCCGCGCTTCAGGTCCATGGGGTTCATGCCGGCGGCATCGGCCTTATAGCCCTCGCGCACGATCGCCTGGGCCAGCACGGTCGCCGTCGTCGTGCCGTCGCCCGCCACGTCGTTGGTCTTGGACGCCACCTCCTTGACCATTTGAGCGCCCATGTTCTCGAACTTGTCGGAAAGCTCGATCTCCTTCGCCACGGTCACGCCGTCCTTGGTGGTGCGCGGCGCCCCGAACGACTTGTCGAGCACGACGTTGCGGCCCTTGGGACCGAGCGTCACCTTGACCGCATCGGCGAGGATGTCCACGCCCCGCAGCATCCGCGAGCGGGCGTCGGACGAGAATCGGATCTCTTTTGCAGCCATCTCTTCAGGCCCTCCCGATCAAGCGGCTTTCTTCTTGGCCTGGGTGCCCTCGATGACACCCATGATGTCCGACTCCTTCATGATGACGAGCTCCTCGCCATCGATCTTGACCTCGGTGCCGGACCACTTGCCGAACAGCACCCGGTCGCCCTCCTTGACATCGAGCGGCGTAATTTCGCCCTTCTCGTTCCGGGCACCGGGACCGACGGCGAGCACCTCACCCTGCATGGGCTTCTCCTTGGCGGTATCGGGAATGATGATGCCGCCGGCCGTCCTCTCCTCCTCCTCGAGGCGGCGGACGAGGACACGATCGTGTAGCGGTCTGAACTTCATGACTCTTCCTCCGAAATTCCTTGCCATAAGCGAATTCCAGCTCCTTGGCACTCTCGACTGACGAGTGCTAACGCCACCGATCTAGGCCCTGGAAATCAATTTGTCAAGATCTTCGAATCTAAGTTTTATAAATGAAAACAGAATATTACAGCAAAACACCCCCCTTTGGGTGCCGCCCGATTGCAGGTCGGACCCACTCAAGAGAAGTTGCTCGCAGCGGCGGTCGGATGCTTGACCGAACGCCGTCGGCGGCCTCGCAATTTCCGGCAAAAACCCCCGCGGACGGAGGCTGACAAGATCAAGCCGCTTTCATCGCGCCTCCCCTGTGTTCAACACCCGGTTCTCTCGGCGGGTTGTCGTTCGCCGCGATTGGGCAAGGAGCGAGCCCGGCCGCCCGGACGTCGTCGAGCGTGCTCGATCGGGCTGGGCTGTCCCGTCCGCTTCGTACCCGCGCCGTTTCCGGCGCTTCAGGCCGCGTTTTCATCGAGCATCGTGTCCATGTCCAAGTCGGCGAGGTCTTCGTCGGTGGGCTCGGCCCAACCTCCCGGATCACGGGTCTCGTCGTCCGCGTCAGGCGCCATTTGCGGCGCATCGGGCGCTGCACCTTCCTCGCCGAACATCTCGGCGAAGGCTTGGTTCGCGCGGTCGGAATCGAACCGATCGCCCGCGTCGGTCTCCTCCGGCCCCTCCTCGTCCGGGATCGCCCTCTGCATGCGTTTCACGAGGGACTCGCGAAGCAACTTGGGGTCCAAGGTGCCGGCGGCGATCTCCCGCAGTGCGATGACGGAGGGCTTGTCGCCGTCCAGCGCCACGGTGGGCGTGGCGCCGGCACTGAGCTCCCGGGCCCTGTGAGCGGCCAGCATTATGAGCTCGTAACGGTTCGGTACGGTCCCGATGCAATCCTCGACGGTAATGCGTGCCATGGCCGTTCTCCGTCGGCATATCGCCTCAACGTCTTTACTCCGTTGGTTTCCAGCGGAAGTTCTCGGCGTAGCTCTTGGGCCGGATGCGCCTCTCGTGGGGCTCGATCACGACGCACCGCAGGCCGTGTCGCCTAGCAAAACCGAGGCCTGCTTCCTTCGTCGGAAACGTCAACCGAACCTGTCGAAGGGGATCGCGCGAACTCGTCCAGCCCATCAGCGGCTCGATTTCCGTCCGGCATTGAGGCTCGAATTCCAGAACCCAGGGTCTGTGAATCGCCGGGGCCGACTGCGTGGCAACGGGAGCCGGCCGATAGAGCCGAGCCAGAGGGCCGTCCCCCTCGCGCGGCACACGCGAGGCGGATTCCGGGCGCGCGCCCGTTCGAGCCGCGTCCGGGAAGTCCCTGACAACGGCTGTCCTTGCAACGCTATCCTCACCCGCGGCGCGCGCCGAGGCGGGTTTCGACGCGCTCGATTCGGCAAATGCGACGGCGGACATGTTTCACCTCGCCACTCTCCGACATCCTTGACGGCATGGCGTGAGCCTCGGCTCAGCCGAGGAGCCGAGCGGCCAAGCCCAGCACCCCGATGAGGCCGGCGCAGCAAGTTCCGAAGAACAGCGCCCGGCCCACAAAATCCAGAAAGTCGTCCATCGTCAGAAACGATGGCCGTCCAACCCGGCTTGCGGTCAGGCCGCCTTTGCCGCGTCGCCTTCGATCAGCTTGGAAGCGGGTTTCGACTTGTCCGGAAGCGCGCGCGTGGCGATTTCAATGCGCCGCGGCTTCAGTTCTTCCGGTAGCTCCCGCTTAAGCTCGATCGAGAGCAGCCCGTCGGCAAGGCTGGCGCCGATCACCTTTACGTAGTCGGCGAGCTGAAAGCGCCGCTCGAAGGCCCTTCCGGCGATCCCGTGATGGAGATAGGTGACCTTGTCGTCATCCCCCTTGGCGTGCCTTTGCCCGACCACGAGCAGCGTGCTTTCCTGGACCTCGACCTTAAGGTCGTCCTGTGTGAAGCCCGCCACCGCCATGGTGATCCGGTAGCTGTCTTCGCCCGTCTTTTGGATGTCGTAGGGCGGATACGTATCACCGGCGCCGACGAGACGCCCGGCGGTCTCCAGTGCCTCGGCGAGACGGTCGAAGCCGATGGTCGACCGGTAGAGGGGTGAGAGGTCAATCGTCAGCATCCTACACATCCTCCGTTGAGCAACATGCATGACGCGTCGGACGACATCCGCGTCTGATCCGTACCGGCCCCCAAAGGGGCGTCCGGCGATGCCAATGTAGGCAAACCGCCTCCGGAATCAAGAGGGGCGCATTACTTGAAAAACCGATATGAAACAAATCCTTGGGATAGGCTGGCCGCGACCGTATCGACACCAATGTGCGCTTGGCGGCGCCCGCATCGGTTCCGGGTTTTCCCCGTCTCGCGGCGACGGCCCGAGGGCGCTTTTCCAAATTCGGATTCGGGCGGCTTGCTCGGGGCGAGCCTCGGAATAATACCGAAGGGCATTGTGATTGACTCACAGTGCCCTTTGGCAAGCGCGACCGCGCGCCCGAGCTTAGGCGAGGAAAGCCTGCGTG
>JBHHZM010000209.1:0-3609 GCA_046758065.1 Alphaproteobacteria bacterium
TGCAATGCCGGGCGAGCCGGCGTCCGGCGCCACGCTCGCCATTGCCGAATGCCTTTCGCCGCAAGCCGGGGTGGCGTTGACGGGCCCCCGCCCGATCACTACATTCCACTCGCCATTCGGGCCACTCGCCATTCGGGCAGCCGGTTGAGCGCCTGTGCAAACAAGGTCATGATCAGCGAACTGAACGAACGCTCTCTCGAGATTTTCCGCGAGATCGTCGAGACCTACATCGTCACCGCCGAGCCGGTCGGCTCGCGCACGCTGTCGCGGCGGCTCAACTCGGCGCTGTCGCCGGCGACGATCCGCAACGTCATGGCCGATCTCGAGGACGCCGGCCTGCTGTGCGCGCCCCACACCTCGGCCGGCCGCATGCCGACCGAGCAGGGCCTGCGGCTGTTCGTCGATGGTCTGCTCGAGGTCGGCAACCTCTCGCCCGAGGAACGCGCGGCCATCGACCAACAGTGCGAGGGCGCGGGACGCAACTTCGAGGAACTGATCACCGAGGCGACCGTCCTGCTGTCGGGGCTTTCGAGCTGCGCCGGGCTGGTGCTGGCGCCGAAGTCGGAGGTCCCGCTCAAGCACATCGAGTTCGTGGCGCTGCCGCCGGGGCAGGCGCTCGTCATTCTCGTCAGCGAGAGCGGCGCGGTCGAGAACCGGGTGATCGAGGTGCCCGCCGGGATGACCCCGGCCACGCTGGCCGAGGCCGCGAACTACCTCAACTCTCGCCTGGCCGGGCGCACCCTGGACGAAGCGCGGGAGCGTATCCAGCGCGAACTCGATGCGCACACGGCGCAGCTCGACGCGCTCACCGAGCGGGTCGTCGCTGCCGGGCTGGCGAGCTGGGGCGGCGGCGAGGGCGGCACGCTGATCGTGCGCGGCCACGCCAACCTGCTCAACGACGTGACCGCGCTCAGCGATCTCGAACACATCCGTCACCTGTTCGACACGCTGGAAACCAAGAAGGACCTGATGCGTCTGATCGAGATGACGCAGGGCGCCGAGGGCGTGAAGATCTTCATCGGCGCGGAGAACGAACTGTTCGGCATGTCGGGCTGTTCGCTGGTGGTGGCCCCGATGTCGGACAACAAGGCCTCCTACGTCGGCGCCATCGGCGTGATCGGCCCCACCCGTCTCAACTACGCGCGCATCATCCCGATGGTCGACTATACCGCGAAGGTCGTCGGCCGCCTGTTGAAATAAGCGATGCGAGAACCCGGACCATCACATCATGAGTAAACGGAAGGCGAGCAAGCAGAAGACAATGCCCGCGACGAAGGAAAAAACCGTATCCACCGAGCCCGACGTTCGTCCTGCCGCCGATGCGGCGGAGGCGGCGGCCGAACACGAAGGCGCGGCGCCGAACGCCGAACCGGACACCGAAAAAGCGGTCGAGACCGAAACGGCTGTCGAAGCGGCGCCCGCAAGGGACGCGGCGCCGGCAACCGAAATCGCGCCCGACCCGGCGGTCGAGATCGCCAGCCTCAAGGACCAGCTCCTGCGCGCCATGGCCGAGACCGAGAACCTGCGACGGCGTTCGGTCCGCGAGCGCGAGGAGGTCGGCAAGTACGCCGTCACCGCGTTCGCCCGCGATCTGCTCACGGTCGCCGACAACCTGCGCCGGGCGCTCGACAGCGTGCCCGTCGAGGTGCGCGAGGACGACAGATTGGCCGGCGTCGTCGCCGGGGTCGAGATGATCGAGCGCGAGTTTCTCTCGACGCTCGAGCGCCACGGCATCCGCCGCCTCGATCCCCTGGGCAAAAAGTTCGACCACAACTTTCACCAGGCGATGGTCGAGATCGCCGACAGCGACCAGCCGGCGGGCACCGTCGTCGATGTCATGCAGGCGGGCTACACCATCGCCGACCGGCTGCTGCGCCCGGCCATGGTGGCGGTCGCGAAAGGGGAGAAAGCCAAAGCCGGCGTCGATACCGAAGCCTGAGTCAAGGGAGCGGCCCGGGCCGCTTCGACGTCGTCTCGCCTCCCCGGCAGGGTTGCGGCCCCCCGGGGCGGTTCTTATATAACCCGCTGTTCACTCGGTGGGACGACGACGATGTTTCGCGAGGGATCGGGACGTTAGACCAGGGGATGCCGGCGGTGCCGTCTGTGGCCGCTCGCATCTGCCGCAATCGAGCAAGGGGACAGGAATGAGCAAAGTCATCGGCATCGACCTCGGCACAACAAACAGTTGTGTTGCAATCATGGAAGGCAAGGACGCCCGCGTCATCGAGAACACCGAGGGCGCCCGCACCACGCCCTCGATGGTCGCATTCACCGACGACGGCGAGCGCCTGGTCGGCCAGGCCGCCAAACGCCAGGCGGTCACCAATCCGGAAAATACGCTGTTCGCCATCAAGCGCCTGATCGGTCGCAAATACGACGATCCGATGACCAAGAAGGACATGAGCCTCGTGCCTTACTGTATCGTCAAGGCCGACAACGGCGACGCCTGGGTCAAGGCACAGAACAAGAAATACAGCGCCAGCGAAATCAGCGCCTTCATCCTGCAGAAGATGAAGGAAACGGCCGAGAACCACCTCGGCGAGCCGGTGACCGAGGCGGTCATCACGGTCCCCGCTTATTTCAACGATTCCCAGCGCCAGGCGACCAAGGACGCCGGCAAGATCGCCGGACTCGATGTGCTGCGCATCATCAACGAGCCGACCGCCGCCGCGCTCGCCTACGGGCTCGAGAAAAAGGGCAGCGGCACGGTCGCCGTCTACGACCTGGGCGGCGGCACGTTCGACATTTCGATCCTCGAGATCGGCGACGGGGTTTTCGAGGTGCGCGCGACCAACGGCGACACCTTCCTCGGCGGTGAAGATTTCGACCAGCGCGTCATCGACTACCTCGCCGATGAATTCAAGAAGGAGCAGGGCATCGACCTGCGCAACGACCGACTGGCGCTGCAGCGCCTCAAGGAGGGCGCCGAGAAGGCCAAGATCGAACTGTCGAGCTCGCTCCAGACCGAGGTCAACCTGCCGTTCATCACCGCCGACAGCGCCGGCCCGAAACACCTCAACATCAAGCTCACGCGGGCCAAGCTCGAGGCGCTGATCGAGGATCTCGTCGAGCGCACCGTGGGGCCCTGCAAGCGAGCGCTCAAGGACGCCGGCCTGACCGCCGGCGAGATCGGCGAAGTCATTCTCGTCGGCGGCATGACGCGCATGCCCAAGGTGATCGAGACGGTCAAGACCTTCTTCGGCCGCGAGCCCCACAAGGGCGTCAACCCGGACGAGGTGGTCGCCGTCGGCGCCGCCATCCAGGGCGCGGTGCTCAAGGGCGACGTCAAGGACGTCCTGCTCCTCGACGTCACGCCGCTGAGCCTCGGCATCGAGACGCTGGGCGGCGTGTTCACGCGGCTGATCGAGCGCAACACCACGATCCCGACGCGCAAGAGCCAGATATTCTCGACCGCCGAGGACAATCAGGGCGCGGTGACCATCCGCGTCTTCCAGGGCGAGCGCGAAATGGCGGCCGACAACAAGCTGCTCGGCCAGTTCGATCTCGTCGGCATTCCCCCGGCGCCGCGCGGCGTGCCGCAGATCGAGGTCGCTTTCGACATCGACGCCAACGGCATCGTCAACGTCTCGGCCAAGGACAAGGCGACGA
>JBHHZM010000210.1:0-3600 GCA_046758065.1 Alphaproteobacteria bacterium
CGACGATCACGGCGATGTCGTGCTTGCGTTTCTTGTCGAGCGCCGGCGTCTCGTCGATGAGGTGGACCTCGCCGTCGATCTTGACGCGCTGGAAGCCCCGTTTCATCAGCTCGGCGAGCTCCTTGCGGTATTCGCCCTTGCGACCGCGCACGATCGGCGCCAGCAGGTAGAGCCGCGTGCCTTCCGGCATGGCGAGCACGCGGTCGACCATCTGGCTCACCGTCTGGCTCTCAATCGGCAGGCCGGTCGCCGGCGAGTACGGCACGCCGACGCGGGCGAACAGGAGCCGCATGTAGTCGTGGATCTCGGTCACCGTGCCGACGGTCGAGCGCGGGTTCTTCGAGGTGGTTTTCTGCTCGATCGAGATCGCCGGCGAGAGCCCTTCGATCTGCTCGACTTCGGGCTTCTGCATGAGTTCGAGGAACTGCCGCGCATAGGCCGACAGGCTCTCGACGTAACGCCGCTGTCCTTCGGCGTAGATGGTGTCGAAGGCGAGCGACGACTTGCCGGAACCCGAAAGCCCGGTGATCACCGTGAGCGAATCGCGCGGGATGGCGACGTCGATGTTCTTGAGATTGTGCTCGCGCGCGCCGCGCACGACGATTTTCGGCTGCATGGGCCCCTTCGAAAGCGGAACGGAACGGCTCCCGAATATAGGCGCTTCCGCGGTCCGAATGCGACTCTCATCGCCCGAACGGGGTGCGCGATCGTCCACCTGGCAACGTCTTCCGTCCGCAATGAACACCTTGACCGGACGATCCCGTGAGATACCTGGAAAAAGGGATGCGCGATTCCACGAATGCCCCGTCCGAGACGGGCGTGGTCCGATCACTTGCCCCGAAAACCGGCGACCATGGGCTCTATGCTGTTATGGAAGTTCATGTTATAATTACACTTTACGTGGGACGTGCCGGGAGTGAATCGGCACGTGCACCGCGCTAAACGGGAGGGACGACCATGCTCAGGGACTTGGGGACGCTCGCCGTACACGGCGGCAGCCGGCTAATTCCCCGATTCATTCTGCCCGCGCTGCTTGCGGTCGGGATCATCGTTGCGAGCGGCTCGGTCGCGTTTGCGCAAACGGACGGCGCCATTAACTTCGTGAAGGATCTGGGCGCCCGCGCCATCGACACCCTGAAGGACGGGTCACTGGATCAGGAAGCGCGCAAGGCCCGCTTCGACCAGCTTCTCCAGAATGGGTTCGACATGAGGCTGATTGGCCGCTTCGTGCTCGGGCGCAACTGGCGGGCGCTGACCCCCGAGCAGCAGGAGAATTACCTGGCGCTGTTCGAGTCGTATGTTCTCGAGATCTACGCCTCGCGCCTGGTCGACTACTCTGGCGAAAAGCTGAAGGTCTTGTCCGAGCAGGCGATCGACGACAAGGACGTACTCGTCAATAGCAAGATCGGGCGCGAGGATGCGCCCGGGTTCGACGTGGTCTGGCGGGTGCGCTCGGGCGGTGACCGCTACCGCGTCATCGACGTCATGGTCGAAGGCGTGAGTCTGCTCGTCACCCAGCGCGCCGAGTTCGCCGCGGTGATTCAGCGAAAGGGACTCGACGGCCTCTTCAAGATGCTGCGCGACCGCGTGAACGCGCGGCACGGCAAGACCGCCGCGGCAAGCTGACCGAACGGCGCGTCCCGGTCGGGCGCGCCCGATACGTGTGACTCTTAGGACCGAATATCGATCAGACGGCCGAGCATCTCGTCGGCGGTTTCGAGCGCCGTGAGTGAAGCCTCGAACGCACGCTGCGACAGGATCAGTTCGCCGAATTCGCGCTCGATTTGCACGTTGGCGCGCTGGACGAAACCGTTGGCGTCGGCGTCCGGATGATCGGGCTCGAAGCTCGGGACCGTGGGCGGTTCGACCGGCCGCGTGATGACGCGTGTGCCGCCGCCCTCGACGCTCACCTGATCGGCGCGCTGGGGCGCGGGATTGCGCACGTCGCCTTCCGATCGCGGTGCAGCGGGGTCGACGGCGTCGTTCCCGGGAGGCGTGTTCGACGGTCCGGGAGGGCTCCCGGCGTCGGGGGCGTTGCTCGCGTCGCGTTGGTCGCGACCGGCTTCGGAGCCCGTCACCGCGGTCGACCGCACATTGGCGATATTGCTCGCCGCCACGGCGACGCGCTGGCTCGCCGCGGTCACGCCCGACAGGGCCGAGTTGAGGGCTGCTATCATTTTCCCACCTCCTACCGCGACATTCAAAGTCAAAAATATGAATACTTCATTAAGGACAGAATCAATTTTAAATTTATAAAAATAATAATCTATGTAAATATTGCATAAAATTGTATTTAATTTTTTATTTTCCTGGAGAATGCCGTTCATTATTGTGATTTGTCGCGGAAATCCTGACGCGTCCGCGACTCGACAAGCCGCTGGCGGGGCCGGACGACAGCCGCTAAGATGCGTTCGCGAACGACCGCGCGCACCAACGGGAGGAACGGGGAGGGGCAATGTCCGGCAGCGTGAATAAGGTGATTCTGATCGGCAATCTGGGACGCGATCCCGAAGTGCGCAGCCTTTCGGACGGCTCGCCCGTGGTCAACCTCTCGCTCGCGACTTCGGAGCGCTGGACCGACCGCGCCTCGGGCGAGCGCCGCGAGCGCACCGAGTGGCATCGCGTGGTGCTGTTCGACGAGCGGCTCTGCGACGTCGCCCAGAAGTATCTGCGCAAGGGATCGAAGGTCTACGTCGAGGGCCAGCTCCAGACACGCAAATGGACCGACCAGCAGGGCGCGGAGCGTTATTCGACCGAAGTGGTGCTGCGCCGTTTCAACAGCACGCTGACGATGCTCGACAGCCGCGGCGAGGGCGCTTCCGGTGGCGGCGCGTCCGGCGACGGGGGCGGTTCGGCGCCCGCGTCCGGCGGCGGCGGTGTCGATCTCGACGACGACATTCCTTTTTAGCGGGCCTTTTTAGCGGGTTCGCGAAACCCTTGTCCGGGGGCCCCTTATCCTGCGACCGGCTCGGGATGAGGATGACGAAATTCCCGTATCGCGGCCCCATGCCGGGTCTGTCGACGCACGGGAACCGAATGACGGCGGCGCAAATGACGGTTGAAGAGGACCGACGGTGAGCCGGGCATTCGTCAAGGAACCGGACGGCGAGACCGTCGGCGACGACGCGCCCGAGTTGCCCGTCAGCCCTTATCCGAACAGCGTGACGCCACGCGGTCTGGCCCTGCTGCGCGCCGAGCTGGACACGCTGAATGAACGGCGGCGAGCCTTGTCCCTCGCCGCCGATCCCGTGGCGGCGCGGCTGCAGCTTTTTTCCATCGAACGCCAGATCAGGTACGTGAGCAAACGCATCGAATCGGCGATCGTGCGCGATCCGCGCGATCAACCACGCGACCGGGTGGGATTCGGCGCAACGGTCACGATGCTGGACGAGGACGGTGCGGAATGCCGTTTCACCATCGTCGGTGAAGACGAAGCCAATCCCGCCGAGGGTCTAATCAGTTGGGTTTCGCCCTTGGCCAAGGCCCTTATGGACAGCGAAATCGGCGACGAGGTCCATTGGCGTCGACCGAAGGGTGACGCCGTGCTCGAAGTCGTCGGAATCGGCTACGAGGAGCCGGGCGGCGTTTGAATGCCGTTTG
>JBHHZM010000211.1:0-3572 GCA_046758065.1 Alphaproteobacteria bacterium
CTCGCCAACATGAGCCACGAGCTGCGCACGCCGCTGAACGCCATCATCGGCTTCTCCGAGATGATCCGCGACGGCGTGTTCGGTCCCCTGGGCGACCCGAAGTACAAGGAATACGCCGTCGACATCAACGCCTCGGGCGCACATCTGCTCGAAATCATTAACGACATCCTCGACCTCTCCAAGATCGAAGCCGGCAAGCTCAAGATCGAGGAAACCATCGTCGATGTCCCGCGCGTGGTGCAGGGCTGTTTCACCCTGATCAAGGACCGGGCCGCGAGCGGCGGCATTACGCTCAGCCAGCGTCTCGCGCCCGATCTTCCGGCTTTGCGCGCCGACGAGCGCAAGCTCAAGCAGATTCTCATCAATCTGCTGTCCAACGCCATCAAGTTCACCCCGGCAGGCGGTAGCGTCGTGTTGCACGCCGAGCTGAACGAACGCGGCGAGTTCAGCATCGGCGTCGCCGACACCGGCATCGGCATCGCGGCCGAGGACATTCCCAAGGTGATGTCGTCCTTCGGCCAGGCCGATGGATCGCTGAACCGCAAGTATGAGGGCACCGGCCTCGGCCTGCCGTTGACCAAGGCTCTCGTGGAACTACACGGCGGGACGTTCGAGCTCGAAAGCAAGGTCGGCGTCGGCTCGACCATGACCGCACGGTTTCCGCAAGAACGAATCGTCATGCGCGAGGCAGCCGGCTGACGGCGGTCGGTACTCAGTCGTCGGCGCGCCGCCAGCCCGCCGCCTGCGCGTCTTCCTCCGCGCAGAACCAGCGCTCGCCGGTCGAGACGTCGATCCGCGTCCGCTCATAGGACGTCCCGCCCGGCAGGTGATAGATCCTCGCGCCCTCGGCGGTGATGTCGCCCTTGATTGCGCAGCCCCGGTTGTCGCTGATGTCCCTGTTGATCCGCCTGCCCCGCCGCCACTCCCACGGCCGGACGTAAAGCCCGCCCCACATGCCGCTACCGAAATTGCGCGCCTCGTGCTGATTGGGAAGGTAGTAGCGCGTGCGCCGGGTGTCGGCGAGCGCCAACCCCCGTTCCACGAGTTCGGCGCCGAGGTCGAGGCCGCCAACGCCGCATTTTACAAGCGGCCCGGCACGACTTTGCGCGCCGATCGGCCGGCAATTGACCGTCTTGCCGGCAATCAGCCGACCCAGAACCCGTGCAGCCGTTTCGCCGCACGGCCAGACCCGACCATCCCTCACACAGGTCTGACGGCTTTCGGGGGCGTCGATCCCCCACAATTCCAGGCGTCGTCCGCCGATTTCGATGGTGTCGCCGTCGATCGCCCGCGCCGTTCCAGTGATGTCGGCCCGTGCCGGCCCGGAAAGCGCGCCCGCGGCCAAGGCGATACAGACGACGAGGCGGCGCATGGGCCTGTGCTTATCTCCGAAATGCCGCTCGGCTGCGACCGAGTACGCGATGCCGGATCGCTCGGCGTTGGGTCGGCGTTTCCGTTCCGTCCGGTTACGGGCGCCGTCAGGGGGGTCGCGATTGGCGCCGACCGCGCATCGTCCAGAACCATCCACCGGCGCTGCCGATCACGGCGCCGATGGTGCTCAGGGAAATCAGATAGTCGGGATCGACAGCCAACAGCAGACAGACGAGATAGGCCACGGCGGTGCCGAATGCGGTACAGAAAAACCCGCGTAAGATGATCGTTTTCAAAGGCGGCATGTCCGCTCCCTTAACCCGGACACACTCACCGCCCACGCGTCCCCCGGCCTCACGCACCACAGCGTCCTCCGTCGCAGCGAACGAGTGGCGATGCCGTGCGCACAATCGGGGCTGGTAAAGCCGCCCTTGCTATTTCGCCTGAGTTTTCTCCAAATAACCATGCTTCGTCAAATGCTCAATGAGCAGTTTCTCCACCAGAGAAGCGACAGAACGATGATCGTCGGTCGCCGCCCGCTGGACCAAGGTCTTGATGTGCGGCTCGACACGCACAGCGATAATCGCCGATCTCATTTCTCTTTGTGTCTTTCCAATATGTTACGATTGACTATTGACTTTAATGGTCAATTTGTTAAACAATCGCTAACAAGCGTTGCATTTACCCCGGGCTAGATTTCTCATGCCGAGTTCACAGGCCGAGTCGATTTCAAGCGCTTCCCGTCGCTCCGTTGCTTTGACGCCGCCGGGCCGGGCCGGCGAAGAACGGCTTTCGCCGCGCGCCTCGCTGCTCGTCTGGATCGTCGCCTCGCTCGCAGGCTGGGCCGCGATCATCGGAGCCATTCTGTCGTTCTTGTGATGGTTCCGCGCCATGAGCGCGCGCCCCGACGCCCGAATCGAGCTGTCCGGATCTCCGTTGGCGACCGCGCCCCTGCCCCGTCGGCCGGGCGGCCCGGCAGTCGTCCCAGCGCCCCTTGATCCGCCGACCCGTGGTTCGCCTGTGACTGCCGTCACTGACGCCGCGTTAACGTTTCGGCAATATGGCGCATGAATGACGTGGAAAAGGTCTGTCACGGGAAATGGACAAGGGAATGATGTGAAACGAAACCGCTCGGCCCTGTCGCCCACGCACCGAAATCGGTGACCGGCCGGGCGTTGCGGAGCGCTACGTCGAAACATGACCAAAGGAATCTTCAAGGCTCTGTTCGGGATCTACGTGCTTGGCGCGGTGATTGCCGGCTTTATCTACCTCTACGATCAGCACGCCGGGATAGTGACCAGCGAGCTGGTCTCGCAGACGCTGAAGCAGGGAATCATCTGGCCGATCAGCGTCGTCGCCAAGTTCATTTAGAATTCCGGAACGAGCGGCAACACGTACCCGTCCTTCCGTCCCGTCCGGGTGCAATTCCGGGTCGCCGAGGGGACCACGAAGCTTGACGGCGGCTTCATATGACTTTCGCACCGCCGCAAGGACACTCCCTGACAATCTCATAAACCGTCGGATTTCTTTACAGTTTTGTCCTCCGGCGCGTCGCCCGCGGCGGCCTTAAGCATACAGCGCCCTGTAAGCACGGCATTTCGAACGCAACGGCACGAAAATTGCTTGGAATCAAGCAGCGGGACGATCGCGTCCAAATGCCGGGGTCCGGCCGGTGGCGCGGAAATGAATCCAGGGAGGAATGGATGTTTCGCTTGCGCAAGATACCGCACCAGGACCTCTACCTGGCTCAGGTGGACGAAGGTCAATGCTTTCGCAACCTCCTCGCCTTTCCGTCCGAGGACGGATGGACGCTCCGCTACGAGGTGGGAAGGCGCAACGAAGACGGCAGCTTCGCCGGATGGTCGGAGGAGCGCTCCTACCGCTGCCGTTCGCCCGAGGAAGCAAAAGGCATCGCACGGGCGATCGCGTACGAACTTACCTGCCCCAACGTGGTCACCTTTCGCCAGCGTCGCAAGCGGGAAGAAAGCGTTTGATGGCGCGTTACGGTTCGTAGAGCGCGGCGAGTTCGCCCAGGGTGATCGGCTTGACCGGCGGGCGCACGGCGCCGCTCAGTGAACCACGTCGGAGGCGTCCTCGGCCTCGCCCGGCCCGGTTTGGGCCGTCGGGCCGGCCTGGTGATGGACCATTTTCCAGGCGGCGCCCTCGCGGACGAAGACGTTGGTGGCGACGAGACAGCCGCG
>JBHHZM010000212.1:0-3559 GCA_046758065.1 Alphaproteobacteria bacterium
GACATGATCCAGGGCGACCACGAGGACGCGCCCGGCCAGCTCGAGCTCAACTGGATGTTCGACGACGCGCTGCGCACCTGCGACCGTCTCACCACCTACCGCCAGATCTGCGCCCAGGTGGCGCGCGAGAACAACCTGATCGCCTGCTTCATGTCGAAGCCGTTCATGGGGGTTTCGGCGTCGGGCTGCCACTTCAACCTGTCGCTCTGGCGCGGCGGCGAGGAGCAGGTTGTCAACACCGCGCACGTCGACTCGCGACCCGGCATGGACGGCGCCTATACATACTTGCAGGGCGGCGAAAACACCTTCATGCCGGACCCGAGCATCGACGAGAGGAAACCGGGACCGGTCGGCCTGCAATGCATCGGCGGCGTCATGGAGCACGTCGGTGCCCTGACCGCGCTGGGTTCGTCGACGGTGAATTCGTACCGTCGCCTCTGGGACACCGGCTTCTGGGCGCCGGTTTTCGCCGACTGGGGCTACCAGAACCGCACCTGCGCGCTGCGCATCTCGGCGCCGGGCCGGTTCGAGTACCGTTCGGTCGATTCGATGGTGAACCCCTACCTGCTCGCCGCCGCGCTCCTGAAGACGTTCGACGACGGCATCAGCCGCGATCTGGATCCGGGCGAGCCCGAGGAACGCAACATCTACGAAGCGATGGAAGCCGGCAAGCTGGTCAAGAAGCTGCCGATGTCGCTGGGCGAAGCGCTCGACCGGCTTGCAGCCGACGAGGTCGTCAAATCGGCGCTGCCGGACGAAATGTACAAGGTGTTCACACACTACAAGCGCGACGAGTGGGAAAAATTCAACGCCAGCGTCACGAACTGGGACCTGCAGACCTACTGGGACTGCCTGCCCTGAACGGATGCGCCGGGGATGCCCGGGACCGGTGACGGTCACGCGGCGGCTCCGGCCAATAATCGAGGAGAACACCAACCATGTGTGGAATCGCCGGCATCATCCACCGGGGAAATCCGGGGAACATCGGCGCCGAGCTTACCTCCATGCTCCAGTCGCTGAAGCATCGCGGACCCGACTCGACGGGCTTCGCGGTCTACGGCACGCCCAAGCCCGGCGAACTGGTCATGCGCTTCAAGGCCGCCGAGCAGGAGGACATGAGCAAAGGCTTCGACATCCACCGCAAAATCAAGGAGCGCCGCGCCGAGGTCGACGCCCGCATCGCTTCGATGGGCGGCGAGGTGCTCGAAACCGAGGCGCCGACCGAGTACGCCTTCCGCTACCGGTTCAGATACGACGGCGACATGCGCCGATTCGCTGACTATCTCGAAGATGTCGACGGCGTCGAAATCCTCTCGATCGGCGACGGCCTCGAATTGGTGAAGGACCTGGGGGACGCCTCGCGGGTGGCCGATCACTACCGCCTCGCCAATTTCGAGGGCACCCACGCCATCGGCCACACCCGCATGGCGACCGAGTCGGACGTCGACATCCGCTCGGCGCATCCCTACTGGGCCTATCCCTTCCGCGACATCGCGGTGGTGCACAACGGCCAGCTCACCAACTACTGGAACAACCGCCGCGAACTCGAACACCGCGGCCACCGCTTCATGTCGAACTGCGATTCGGAACTCATCGCCGTCTACCTCGCCGACCGCCAGCAGCAGGGACAGTCGCTCGAAGAGGCGATGGGCAACTCGATCGACGAACTCGACGGCGTGTTCACCTACATCGTCGCCACCGCCGACACCCTGGGCCTGGCCAAGGACGTGATGGCGGCCAAGCCGATGGTGCTCTACGAGAGCGATGACATCATCGCGCTCGCCTCCGAAGAGGTGGCGATCCGCAGCATCTTCCCACGCGAGATCGACACTTCGGACCCCTACGAAGGAGAGGTGCGCGTATGGCACAGATAACCGAGGAGCAGAAAGCCCACGAAATGGGGATGCACACCGAGCAGCTCGCCGGTCGCACGCAGCAGGTCTTTTTTTCTCCGAGCGAGGAAGAGAATTTCCTCTATCCCGACGGCTTCGACGTCGATTTCAACAAACGCGCCGAGTTCGACGCCGCCGAGATGGAGACGACGGCGATCAACGCCAGAATCCGCGAACTGATGAGCGAGGGCTACGGCACCATCGTGATCAAGAACCCGCTGGCCAAGCATTCGCTCGGGGTCGGCATTCTCAACCGGCTGCAGCTCTATTTCGAGGGCAGTCTGGGGTATTTCGGCGTCGGCCTGATCGACGGCCCCAACGTGCGAATTTCGGGCCGCGTTGGCTGGTCCTGCGCCGAGAACATGCTCGCCGGCACCGTCGTCGTCGAGAAAAACGCGGGATCCTGCTTCGGCGCGGCGCTGCGCGGCGGCGATCTGGTATGCAAGGGCGACGTCGGCTCGCGCACCGGGATCGACATGAAGGGCGGCACCATCATCGTCGGCGGACGCACCGGCGCTTTTTCGGGCTTCATGATGCAGCGCGGACGTATGGTGTTCCTCGGCGACGCCGGTAAGAATTTGGGTGATTCGATGTACGACGGCACCATCTATGTCGGCGGCAAGATTGCCTCGCTCGGCGTCGACGCGGTGCCCGGCGAGATGTCCGATATCGACCGGGACTGGCTCGAACGCAAGCTGGTCCAATACGGCCTCGAAGCGCCGGGCGGCATCGACAACATGCAGAAAATCGTCTCCGGCAAGCAGCTCTGGAACTACGACAACCTCGAGCCCGCCGAGAAGAAGCTGGTGCTCTAGGAAACCGAGAGGACAGGCAGATGGCAGAAGACAACAATGGCGCCGGTCCGGGCCGCAACGTCGATATCCTCGGCCAGAACTCGGTGTTCACGCAGCGCATCATCGACGACATTCACATCAAGGCCCAGCTCGGCCGCTACCGCATGCGCGGGATGGCGATCTTCAAGAAGATCCCGAACTGGGACGAGCTCACGTTCCTGCCCGGCACGCTGACCCGTTTCGTTATCGAGGGCTACCGCGAGAAGTGTCTGACCAAGACGGTCATCGGCCCGCGGGCCAAGCGGCCGCTCGAGCTCGACACGCCGGTCTACATCACCGGAATGAGCTTCGGCGCGCTCTCTTACGAGGCCAAGGTCGCGCTCGCGCGCGGCGCCACCATGGCCGGCACCGCGACCTGCTCGGGCGAGGGCGGCATGATTCCCGACGAGCGCCGTTATTCGAACAAGTGGTTCTACCAGAACATCCAGTCGCGTTACGGCTTCAACCCGCATCACCTGCGGCTCGCCGACGCGTGCGAGTTCTTCATCGGCCAGGGCTGCAAGGTCGGCCTCGGCGGTCATCTGATGGGTCAGAAGGTGACCGACCAGGTGGCCGAAATGCGCTCGCTTCCCGCCGGCATCGACCAGCGCTCGCCGGCCCGCCACCCCGACTGGCTGGGTCCCGACGATCTCGCGCTCAAGATCCGGGAAATCCGCGAGGCGACGAACTGGGAGATCCCGATCCAGCTCAAGCTCGGCGCCGCCCGCGTTTTCGACGACGTGCGCATGGCGATCAAGTGCGACCCCGACTCGATCTATCTCGACGGCATGGAGGGCTCGACCGGCGCCGGCCCGCACCTCGCCACCGAGGAGA
>JBHHZM010000213.1:0-3532 GCA_046758065.1 Alphaproteobacteria bacterium
TCCCAGTAGTAGCGGAAGTCCTCGCTGGTGAACGGCTGGCCGTCGGACCATTTGTGGCCCGGGCGCAGTTTCAGCGTGAAGACGCGGTCGTCCTCGATCTCGACCCGCTCGAGGATGTCGGGCTCGAAATCGAAGTTCTCGCCGTAGCAGACGAGACGGGCGTAACCGTAGACCACCAGCATACGCACGTCCTTGACGCGCCCGATCAGCATCCGCCAGTCGCCGCCGTATTCTCCGAGCTTGCGCCGGCCGCGACCGCCAACGACCAGCGGCCGGGCGGGCAGGCGCGCGCTCACCGGCGGCAGCGCACCCGCGGCGACGCTTTCGGCGAGCGCCGGCGGTTCGATCAGGGCGTTGGGGACCGGCCCCGATTGGTCGGCCAGGACGACCATATCCGCGTGCGCTCCGCCGCCCGCCGCCACCACGAGCGCGAAGGTTGCGAGCAAGCCGGCGACGGCCCGGCGCAGCGCGGCGCGGCGGGTCATGACGCGGCCTTGAGGGCGGCGTCGGTGTCCGAGACGCGCACCAGATGGCCGTCGCCGATATCGGTGAGCGTCCCGTTCAGTTCCGGCGTGAGCGTAAACGGGGCGGGCCAGGTCGTCGGCTCGGAGGCGCGATCGGTGGCGAGCAGGTCGAAATCGAGCGGTTTGTCGGGATCGGGCTCGGGCACGGCGGCGAGCAGGGCTTTGGTGTAGGGGTGGCGGGCATCGTGGAACAGTGCGTCGCGCGCGGCCACCTCGACGAGCCGGCCGCTGCACATCACCGCGACACGGTCGGCGACGTAATCGACCACCGCCAGGTTGTGCGAAACGAAAAGATAGGTGAGGCCGAGTTCGGACTTGAGGTCCTTCAGCAGGTTGAGGATCTGCGCCTGAATCGAGACGTCGAGCGCCGAGACCGGCTCGTCGCAGATCAGCAGTTCGGGACCGAGCGCGAGCGCCCGGGCGATGCCGATACGCTGACGCTGCCCGCCCGAGAAGCTGTGGGGATAGCGTCTGAGGCAACGCACGTCGAGACCGACCAGGCGCATCAGCTCCTTGATCGTTTCGGCGCGCTCTTCGCGGGTGCCGATGCGGTGGATCGTCAGGGGCTCGCCGATGATGTCGAACACGGTCATGCGCGGATTGAGCGAGCCGAACGGATCCTGGAAGATGAACTGCACCCTGCGCCGGTAGTCGAGCAGCGCGTCGCCGGCGAGCGCGAGTACGTCATCCGGTTTGCCGCGGCTGTTGTAGGTAATCGTCCCGGCGTCGGGAGTAAGCGCCCGCAAGATGATCTTGCTCAACGTCGTCTTGCCGCAGCCCGATTCGCCGACCAGGCCGAGGCATTCGCCGCGCGCGATATCGAGGCTCACGTCGTCGACGGCGGTGTGTCGCGTTGCCGTGTCGGCGCCGAACCAGCCGCTCTTGCGGCCGACGAACGATTTACTCACGCCGCGCAGCGACAACAGCGGTCCCGCTCCGTCGGCGTCCTCGGGGCAGGACATTTTGCGGCGCAGCATGGTTGCCTTGCCCGGCCGGATGTCGCGGATCGGCACCAGACGCTCGCCCGGCTTCATGTCGAAGCGCGGCACCGCGTGCAAGAGCGCCTCGAGATAGGGATGCTCGGGGCGGCGGAAGATGTCCTCGATCGTACCGGCTTCCATGACCCTGCCATGGTACATCACGACGATTTCCTCGGCTATATTGGCGACGACCCCGAGATCGTGGGTGATGATCAGCACCGCCATGTCGAGCTCGCGTTGCAGATCCTTGATCAGTTTCAGAATCTGGGCCTGGATGGTGACGTCGAGCGCGGTCGTCGGCTCGTCGGCGATCAGCAGCGCCGGCCGGCAGATCAGCGCCATGGCGATCATCGCCCGCTGGCGCAGTCCGCCCGAGAGTTCGAAGGGATAGGCGTCGAGCCCCGCGACCGGATCGGGGAAGCCGACGAGCCGAAGCATGGCGGCGGTCAGCGCGCGCCCGGCCTTGTTCGTCACGTCGCGGTGCAGGCGCAGCGCCTCGCCGATCTGGTTGCCGACGGTGTGCAGCGGCGACAGCGAGGTCATCGGTTCCTGGAAAATTATCGAGATGCGCCGGCCCCGGATGGCGCGCATGTCGCGGCCGTCCGGATCGAGGCCTGCGATGTCGATCGGCGGCCCCGTGCGGTCGGGATCGGCGAACAGGATCTCGCCGCCGGCGACGCGCGCCACCCGGGGCAGAATGCCCATGATACTCTGCGCGACCACGGATTTGCCCGCCCCCGATTCGCCGACGAGCGCTACGGCGCCGCCCTCGGGAACGCGAAACGAAACCCCGTCGACGGCGGTGATCACGCCCTCCGGCACGGTAAACTGGACCCTGAGGTCGCGAACCCGGATTACGTCGCCCATCAAGTTTCCCCGTTCGATGCGCCCGGGGCGATGCCGAGCGCCGTCAGGTTGGCGAGTGTCGAACTGCTCAGCGCGACGCGGTTGGCCTGGGCTGCGGCGGACGCCTCGCGGGCGAGGACGGGGAAATCCTCGAGACTGGAATCGAAGCGCAGCGTGCGGTGGCCGCCCTTGAGTTTTAACTGCATCCAGCCGCTGCGGCGGTCGCGTTGCGTCGAGAAGTAGCTGAGCGTCATGCCGTTCAGATCCTGCCAGCGCAACACGACCGGGAGCATCCCGCCGACGCGAAGTTCCTCGGCGGAAACCTCGACGCACGCAATCTGGCGGAGTAAGGTTCGCGCCCCGAAAACAAGGAATAATGTGCCGATTGTGCCGAGTATGTAAACCAAAACGGGGGCGACGCTGACGAGGACCAGTGGCCCGAGGGTGAGCGTCGCCCCCGCTGCGGCGCGCAGGTAATCGCCGGTCAGCGCGCGCGCCGGGTAGCGATGCGTGCTCATGGTCCGGCCTCCTGCCGCGGGCCGGGGCCGAACGCTTGGTCGGCGCCCAGCCAGCGCGCTCCCGCGTGCGCCCGCGTGGTTTCGACGAAAGCCGCGATGAATTCCCAGGCTGCCGCGTCGTGAACCAGATGATGGCTCAGCAGGCCGGTGGGCTCGTCGTCATCGACGATGCCGCGACGGCGCGCGCGGAGATGGGCGAGCGCCAGCCCCAAGGCCGTTTCCACGCCGACGAAGCCGCGGGTCGTGCGCCAGGCGATGATGTCGACGTGGCTGTTGACCTGCACGAGACCCGGGACGGGCCGGGCGTCCGGACGTGGCGCGTAGGTCGACAGCCCGCGGAATCCGGCGCCGACGAGCCCGGCGACGATGCCGGCGTCGATGCGGTTCCAGGGAGGCACCAGAACCGGAAGCGCGCGTTGCCCGAAGGCCGCGACGAGCCGCCGCCTGCCGCGGGCGAGTTCGTCGAGCGCTTCCGCCGCCGGGCGTTCGGGACCGAGTTCGGTCTTGCGCGCGTCCGCCCCGGCGTGGTTGTGGTGGGCGTAGCCGTGCTGCAGGACCGCGACGCCGTCGGCCGCGGCAATTTGCGTCGTCGCCGCGGCGTCGAGCGTCGCCGGGACGACGGCAAGCGCGAGCGGCGCGCCGCTGTCGGCGGCGAGCGCAAGCA
>JBHHZM010000214.1:0-3515 GCA_046758065.1 Alphaproteobacteria bacterium
TTGCGGTCGGGTGGCAGCCATCGGAATCGGGCGGGACGGTTTGGCTACAGGAACGGCATGCCGTTCCGTGAGCAGGGTTTCTCTGCCAGCCACAAGCCGTCTGATCGGGAAAGGTGCGGAGATAACGCCTCCTCTCCTCGCGGCGCTGCCGGAACCCCACTTGGCGACCCTACCGGACAGTCTCGCGACGAATGTCGGCTAGCTTCCGGCCAGTTCCCGATCCATTTCGGCGAACAAACGACGAGGCCAGTCAGGCGGAAAGTTCAGCGGTTCGAGCACCGGCTTGCTCACGATCTCGACCTCGGTTGATCGATCATCGACCTTGGTAAGGAACACCGCGATCCGTTCGCCCCAGCTCAATGGCGTTACGCCGTGAGACAGGACAATGCGTCCGGCCTCGGGATTTTTCTCCACGACTTCGAGTTCGAGGGTTTTCGCCGCGGAGAGCGCCGCCTTGTAGACCGGTTCATAGGCCGCAGCGTAGACCTTGGTAACGCCTTCGCCCTGCGCTTCCTTGACGGTATCAACAGAGGCGCAGCCGGTCAGGAGAATCGTGAGGAGGAGCCCATAGCCAGCATATCTCATCGCCGTTTCCTACCATTCGATTTTTCGGTTGGTGCGGACGCGGATTTTTCGCGCGCCTTCAACCGTTCGTATTCCTCGACCGATATCACAACGACGACCGGACCGCCATGCTTGGCAGTGGTCACCGGCGCGGCGCGCGGCGGGTCAGGAGTTCGGCGATATCTACGAGGCGAGGCCCGCGGCCGATGTGGTCGGTTACAGCCTGTGCCTGCCTAAAATATCATCTGCGGCGGGACACCTCGCGGTTGTGGTAGAGGCCAATCAACGTCAGGAACGTACGCCTACGACGAATTTCATTCTGGCCGCGATCGAAAATGCGGAGGGTCACCTCATCGGGTGAGGTTATCGGTAGAGGCAGGAAAGCCTGTTGTTCGAATTTCGAGATCGTTCGCTCTGTACGGATCACCCAGTCGGCAAGTATGTTCGGAACGTGAAAGTACGCCCACCGCGAGCCACGGCGACGTTCCTGTTCCCGGTTGTTCTCTTCGTCTTGTGGAGCACCTGGCCGGGGCCGGTCATCGCCCATACCGTGAAGCTGAGCAGTTCCAGGCTTGCCGTTGGCGGGAGCACGGTCGAAGCCGCGCTTACGCTCAACCCAGTCGATCTCGAGACCGCCCTCGACGTTCGCCTGCGTGCCAAGGCGGGGGGAGTCGTGGTGCCGAGGCTTCTTGCCAAGGCGGCCGGTGCGATTGCAGGCTACGTCACCGAGCGCGCGGCGGTCCTCACCCGTGAAGGCGTGCCCTGCATGCCTGAGGCCGCAGCGCCAAAGTCTTCCAAGGAACATTTGCTGCTCGACGTCTCCTGGCGCTGCCCGCCGGTCCACGGCGGCTTGGTCTATCGGGTCACCTTATTTCAGGAGGTTGATCCGACCGCCCGGCATATCGTCATCTTCGCCAATGAGCCCGGCCGGTTCGTGCTGCTCGGCGTCAGCGCGCGGGAGGTTTCTTTGACCGGCGCCCGCACGTCACTCTTCCAAGTGATCTCTCGCTATCTCGTTGCCGGTATCGAACACATCGCGATTGGCTTCGACCACATCGCGTTCGTGATCGGCGTCATCTTGTGGGGTCGCAGGTTCTGGCCCTTGTTCAAGGTCGTCACCGCCTTCACGTTGGCGCATTCGGTGACGCTGTCGCTCGCGGTACTGGAGATCGTCGCTCTGCCTTCGCAATGGGTCGAGGCGATCATCGCCGCCAGCATCGTCTACGTCGCTGTCGAGAACTTCTTCATTCGACAAATCGATAGGCGGTGGCGGCTCACCTTTCTCTTCGGACTGGTCCACGGCTTCGGGTTCGCTGGCGCCCTGCGTCAGTTCGGCCTCCCCGGTCAGGCCATCGCCCCGGCCCTGGCGTCATTCAACCTCGGTGTCGAGATCGGTCAACTCGCCATCGTCCTTGTCGTCCTATCGGCGCTGCTTCTCATCGACCGGACCGCACGGCGCGTAACAGATGGTTACGAGCGCAACCCGAAAGTCGTCTATGCCTGTTCCGGCCTGATCTTCTTGTTCGGTGCGTACTGGCTGGCCGAACGCACATTTCTCGCTTGACCCGCGCAAGGCCCCCGCGCCCGTGCGCAGTGTCTCGATCATTGTCCGCATCACCGCCGGCTCGGCGACTTGTACGCCCCGCTCGATTTGGATACACTTGTGACGCATCCAGACGCAGAAGACGATTCGGATGGCGGCGGGCGCGGTCAGGGGTGCCGGGCGCGCCCAGGTCAACAAATGCGCTCGGACAGGGAGGACAAGTAAAATGAAAATGCATTGGTCTTGGGGAGTGAGTGCGGCCGTGCTGTTCTTACTCGCTGCGGTTGGGGCCGCACGAGCCGACACGACGGCTGTCAAGGGGCCGGCATCCGTCGTGGTCAAGAAGGCGGGCGTTCACTGCAAGGACGATCGCAACTGCTTCAATCGCTACCACCCGGCCATCAAGCCGGTCGCCCGGGCCAAACCCGGCGAGATGATCGTCTTCGAGACGCGTGACGCGCTGGATAGCGATTTCAACTTTGGCTCGATCCCTGATGACGTCGCCGCCGCGAACCTGAACCTGGTCCACCCAATGACCGGGCCGGTCTACATCGAGGGCGCGAAGCGCGGCGACGTGCTCGCCATCACCCTCGTCGATATCGCCCCCGATGATTACGGCTACACGGTGATCATTCCCGGTTTCGGCTTTCTCCGCGACGTATTCCCCGATCCGTGGATTGCCAGTTGGCGGCTGACCCGGCTCGAGGCGACCTCCAAGCAGATCCCTGGCGTCGCCATCCCATTCATCGGCTTCATGGGTACTGTCGGCGTGCTGCCGGGCGAGCCCGAGGTCGACCTGTGGCTCGAGCGCGAGGCCAAGCTTGCCGAGGCCGGGGGCTTCGTGCTGACGCCGCAGCCCACGGACGCCGTGCCGGCGGACGTCTGCGGGCCCGAGGGGAGCCACAAGGACAAATGCGTGCGGACCATCCCGCCGCGCGAGAACGGCGGCAACATGGACGTGAAACAAATGCAGGTCGGCACGACGCTGCTGCTGCCCTGCTTCATCGATGGCTGCGGCCTCTTCGTCGGCGATGTGCACTACGCCCAGGGCGACGGCGAGGTCTCCGGCACGGCCATCGAAATGGGGGCCGAGGTCACGGTGGTGACCGAGGTCCGCAAGGGCCTCGGCGCCTTCGTCAAGGTGCCGCATTACGAGGGCGGCGACCAACTCAAGGCGCTCGAGCCGGCCGAGTTTTACGCCACCACCGGCTTGCCGTTGAAGAAGGCGGGGGAGGTCCCGGCCTATGCGACCTACATCGATGGCGAGCGGATCGGCCCGTTGACCAACCTCTCGGAGGACCTGACGCTCGCGGCGCGCAACGCGCTGCTCGAGATCATCGACTACATGGTCAGGGAAAAGGGTCTGACCCGCGAGCAGGCCTATGTCGTTTCGAGTGTCGCGGTGGAT
>JBHHZM010000215.1:0-3486 GCA_046758065.1 Alphaproteobacteria bacterium
GGCGAGCGCGTCCTCGAGGCCGAGCTCGATCGCCTCCTCCGGGTGTTCGACGCGGTAGAGGTCGAAGTGCCAGACGGTCAACGGCTCCAACTCGTAGGTCTGCACCAGGGTGAAGGTGGGGCTCGGCACCTCGCACGGGGCGCCCGCGAGCGCCTCGATCAGGTCGCGCGCGAGCGTCGTCTTGCCGGTGCCGAGCGCGCCGGCGAGCGCGATCACGTCGCCCGTGCGTACGGCCTAGGCCAGCCGCGCGCCGAACCTTCGCGTCGCCGCGCGGTCGGCAAGCGCGACCTCGGCGACGGCGGGGGCGGCGTGGGTTGCGGCCATGGCGCCCCCTTTTAGCGCCGGCGCGCTCTGCTCTGCAACCGGGCACGGCAAAGTCGCCAGGGTTGCCAATCGCCGCGCCCCTCGTCATCCTATGCTGCGAGTACGCGCCAGCCGGTATCGGAGCGCAGATGTCCGCCTCCCGCCACAGCACCGACATCGTCATCGTGGGCGCCGGCCCGGTCGGCCTGTTCACCGTGTTCGAGGCGGGCATGCTGCGCATGCGCTGTCACGTCGTCGACGTGCTCGACGAGATCGGCGGCCAGTGCAGCGCGCTCTACCCCGAGAAGCCGATCTACGACATCCCGGGCTACCCGCGCATCTCGGCGAGCGAGCTCATCGACAGGCTCGCCGACCAGGCGGCGCCGTTCGAGCCGGTCTACCACCTCGGCCAGCAGGTAACATCGGTGGCGCCGGCGGCCGGCGGCGGTTGGCGCGTCGGCACCTCGAAGGACGCCGTCATCGACTGCAAGGCGATCGTCGTCGCCGCCGGCTGCGGCGCCTTCGGCCCGCACCGCCCGCCGCTCGAGGGCATCGCAGAATACGAGGGCAAGAGCGTGTTCTACATGGTGCGTCGGCGCGACGAGTTCCGCGATAAGCGCGTGGTCATCGCCGGCGGCGGCGATTCGGCGGTCGACTGGGCGCTGTCGCTCGCGCAAGTGACGGCGCGCGTCTCGGTCGTCCACCGCCGGCCCAAGTTCCGCGGCGCACCGGAGACGGTCGAGACGCTCAAGCGCCTGGCCGCCGACGGCGAGATCGACCTGGTGGTGCCGTTCCAGCTCGCCGCGCTCGAGGGCGAGGACGGCGTGCTCTCGGCGGTCGTCGTGCACGACTTCGGCGGCAATACGCGGCGCATCGAGGCCGACGCGCTGCTGCCGTTCTTCGGCCTCGCCATGGAGCTCGGGCCGATCGCCGACTGGGGCCTCGACCTCGAGCGCAAGCATATCGTCGTCGAGCCCAAGACGAGCCGGACGAGCGTTCCCGGCATCTTCGCCGTCGGCGACATCGTCACATACCCGGGCAAGCTCAAGCTCATCCTCACCGGCTTCTCCGAAGCGGCGATGGCGGCGCATGCGATCCATCCGCTCGTCTATCCCGACCAGGAGCTGCACTTCGAGTACTCGACGACCAAGGGCGTGCCCGGCATGGGCGACGGCGAGGTGCGCGCGTCGCGCGGCTAGCGATGCGCGGCCGTGCCGCGAGGTGCCGGCGTCGGCCAGGGGACGTTCGTCACGTGGCTTAGGGAGCCATGAAAGCCACCACGGTCGAGCTCGCGGCGATCGATCTCGCCGTCATCGCCGTCTACTTCACGGCGGTCATCGGCCACGGCCTCTGGGTCGGCCGCGGCGAGCGCGACGCCGCCGACTACTTCCTCGCCGGGCGCATGCTGCCCTGGTACCTGATCGGCTTCTCCTTCTTCGCCTCGAACATGCCGGGCGCGAGCTTCGTCGGGCTCATGGGCGCCTCGTACAGCCACGGCATGGTCGTCTTCAACTACGAGTGGACGGCGACCCTCGTCCTCATCTTCTTCGCGCTGTTCATGTTGCCCGTTTTCCTGCGGGCGCGGCTGTTCACGGTGCCCGAGTATCTCGAGATGCGCTTCGACCGGCGCTCGCGCTGGGCCTACGCGCTGTTCACCATCCTCACGCTGATGTTCATCGACACCGCGGGCGCGCTCTACGCCGGCGGCATCGTCATCAGCACGGCGTTCCCGCAGGTGGGCCTGTGGGAAGCGAGCGCGGCGCTCGCCGTGCTCGCCGGCGTCTACACGATCTTCGGCGGCCTGCGCGCGGTTGTCGTCACCGATGCGGTGCAGGCGGTGCTCATGATCGTCGGCGCGGCGCTCATCTTCGTCATCGGCCTCAATGAAGTCGGCGGCTGGGATGCGCTGATGCAGCGCCTCGAGCCCGCCGAGACGCGGCTGATGAAGCCGGTCGACGACGGCTTCCTGCCGTGGCCGGGCATCCTCGGCGTCGTCCTGCTCGGGTTCTACTACTGGACGCTCAACCAGTATTTCGTGCAGCGCGCGCTCGCGGCGCGTTCGCTCAACGAGGGGCGCAAGGGGGCGCTCTTCGGCGGCCTCTTGAAGCTGCCCAACCTGCTGCTGATGATCGCGCCGGGGATGATCGCGATCGTGCTCTTCCCCGACCTCGACAACCCCGACCGTGTGTTCCCGGCGCTCGCGTTCGAGCTATTGCCGGTGGGCTTGAGGGGGCTGATCCTCACGGCGCTGGTCGCCGCCATCATGTCGAGCCTCGACAGCGCGCTCAACGCGGCGGCCTCGCTGCTCACCATGGACTTCGTCAAGCCGCTGAGGCCCGAGACCTCGGGCCGCGCGCTGCTGGCGATCGGCCGCGCGTTTACCGTGCTCCTGATGGTCGTCGCCGCGCTGTACGCGCCGCTGATCCAGCACTTCGGCTCGCTGTTCCAGTATTTCCAGTCGACGCTCGCCTACATCGTGCCGCCGATCGTCGCGGTCTATCTCGGCGGCCTGTTCTCGGCCCGCTTCACCGGTGCCGGCGCGCTCGCGGCGATCCTCGCCGGGCTCGCACTCGGCGTGCCGCTGTTCGTCGTCAAGGAGGTGACGGGCGCCTGGGCCGCGGCCGGCCTCCCTCCCGTGCACTTCACCTACATGTCGCTGGTGATGTTCGCGTTCGCGTTTGCGGTGATGGCGCTGGTGAGCGCGGCGCGGCCGGCGCCTCCGCCACCGTCCGCGGCGGTGTTTCGGCGCGAGGACGTGCGGCCCGGCGCGAGGGAAGGGGCGCGGCCGTGGTTGCGCGACTACCGGGTGCAGGCGGCGGCCCTCGCCCTGGCCATGACGGCCCTGGTCGCCGCGTTCTGGTAGGCGGGGTTCCCTGAGCCCGCGCTAGAGCACTATCCGACCAAATTGGACCATTTGACCGGGATGATTTTGCGCCGTGGCTAGGCGCGTGTCGCATGGCGATGTGGGGCATCGGCAAAGATACGCAACGACGCCACGGCGCAAAAGAACCCGGCCTTCGGTGGGGCAAATCGGCTCCCCGGGTTCGTTGCGACGCTCGCCCGATGCCCGGCATCGCGCTTCGCGCCGCGCCTGCCCGGAAAGCCGATTTGCCGCCATCAAATTGATTCCATCTGGTCGGATAGTGCTCTAGCGCGGGACCGCCAGTTCGTTCCTGGCGAAGA
>JBHHZM010000216.1:0-3353 GCA_046758065.1 Alphaproteobacteria bacterium
GGTTATATCAAGACCTACAGGTAACGGGCCAACAATGCATATTTTTCTCAGGCGCGACATTAACTGCGTTCAGGGGATAATCCCGTCATATTTTGAACCAACCCTCAGATCGACTCGTCGAGGGTGCGGATGACGCGGTCGACCTCTGCCATCGTGTTGTAGTGCACCATGCTGACGCGCACGACGCCGTTTTGGGGCCTGAGGCCGAGGGCGTCGATCAGCCGCGCGGCGTAGAAATCGCCGGCGCGAAACGCCACCTTGTGCGCCAGCGCCCGCTTCGGGAAGTCCTCCGAATCGCGACCCTCGACGACGAACGAGAAGGTCGGCGCGCGGCGCGTATGGTCGCCGGTCGCGCGCCCGATGATGCGCAGGTTCGGCTTCGACTCGAGGAAATCGGCGAACCGCGTGGCGAGCGTTTGCTCGTGGGCGGCGAACAGGGCGAAGGTCTCGCCGAGGCGTTCGTGAAGCCCCGCGTTCGAGCCCGGGAAGTGATGGCCGTGGATCGCATCGAGGTAGTCGATGATGCCCGGCGGCCCCGCCGTCAGCTCGTGGTTGTAGCCGCCGAGGGCGAGCTTGCTCGGGATGTCGTCCGCGCCGAAGAAGTAGTGATTCTGGCTGCGCGCCCTGAGCAGGTGCTCACGCTTGCCGTAGAGCAGCGCGAGGTGCGGACCGTAAAGCTTGTAAAGCGAGCAGGCGTAGAAATCGACGTCGGTCGCCTTGACGTCGAGCCGGCGGTGCGGCGCGTAGGCCACCGCATCGACGCAGGCGAGCGCGCCGGCGGCGTGCACCCGCTCGACGATCGCGCGCACGTCGTGAATCGAACCGGTGACGTTCGAGCAGTGGGTGAAGCAGACCAGCCGGGTGCGCTCGGTGAGCAGCTTGTCGAGCTCGTCGATTTCGAGCTCGCAGGTCCCGGGATCGATGCGCCATTCCTTGACCACGGCACCGACCTCGGCGAGTCGTCGCCAAGCGCCCGAGTTGGCTTCGTGGTCGAGATTGGTGACGACGACCTCGTCGCCCGGCGCGAACCAGGGCCTGAGCGCCTGCGACAGCACGTACATGTTGATCGTGGTCGAGCCGCCGATGATCACTTCCTCGGGCGCGGCGTTGATCATCTCGGCCATCAGGGCTTGCGCCTTGGCGTGATGCTCGGCGGCCCGCGCCGAGGCCGGGAAGGCGGCACCGGGCTGCACCCGGGTCTCGGTCATATGGGCGTTGACCCGGTCGATCACCGCACGCGGCACCAGACTGCCGCCGGCGTTCTCGAAGAACGCCCAGTCGTCGAGGCCGGGAAAATGGCCGCGGGCGTAGGCGACGTCGAGCTCCGGCGTCTGGCTCATGGAACGTTCTCCTCCCCTGCCGACGCGCCTCCGTCTTCGCGGCGCCGGGTGATCACGAAACACTCGTTGTTGAACCACAGCCCGCCGTGCCTGGCGAGCACCTTCCGCGTCGCCTCCAGGTAATCGCCGCGGCTCATGGCCTCGGTCAGCCGCCGGTCCTCGATCTGCGCGACGTAGGTCGCCGCATTCCAGGCGGCGAGCAGCGTCGAGGTGCCGATGGTCTCGCCGGTTTCGTCGGGCGCGAGTTGCAGGCGATAGCGGAACTCGGCGTCGTCGCGGTCACGGCAAACGAGGTCGGGCACGTCGCTCGCGAGATGTTCACAGAGCGCCTCGATCAGCGCCCGGCGCGGGGTCTGGAACGGCGTCTCGCCGGGCCATACGGCGCGGATGATCTCCATGCCCGGGTCGCGGCCGGTCGACTGGATGGTGATCATGCGGCCGCCGGGAGCGAGCGCGCGGGCGAGCGGCGCCAGCACCTGACGCACCTTGATATCGACCGGACTGCGCGCCCGGTAGGGCTGCGAGACGATCACCAGATCGTAGGCGTGATCGCGCGTGCCGCGCCGGGGAATCAGCGAATCGAGCGCGAAGCGCTGATCGGCGCGATAGAGCACCAGCACCGAAGGCTTGACGTACAACGGGTTGCCGGTCTTGCGTCCGGCCGTCGTCCGCCAGCCGTCGCTGACGAAGTCGCGCTGATCCTTGATCTGGGCGTCGAACTCGTGCGTCGTGCCGCCTTCGAGCGCCACCTCGCGCCAGTTCAGCGCCGCCTGCGCCGCGGACCGGTTGGGGAACAGCCAGGGCGCCTCGGTGTAGTACAGGTTGGTGATGATCACCACCATCCGGGGGTGTTCGTGGAAGCGGTCGGCGAGCTTGTCGAGGCCGATGCGCACGTCCTCCCGGCTGATCTCCTTGGCGACGACGAAGAAGGGAACGGTCGGCCAGCGGTAATGGAGGTCGCGCAGCACCATGGCGAGAACGGTGGCGTCGCCCATGCCGGCGTCGAACACGCGCAGTGCCGGCGGCCGGGGCCGGAGGCCGGCGCACTCGCGGCCGATGCGCTCGGCCGAGGCCTGCTTCTCGCCGCAGGTGGTGACGAACAGCAGGTACTTCTCGCGGTTGTCGAAGAAGCGGAATGGCCGTCCGGCGACGCGCTGTCTGTCCATGCCGCGGTTTATCCCTCTGACGTCAGGCGCGGCACGACGGAAAGAGGGGCTATGCGACCCGGCCGTGACAGTGCTTGTACTTCTTGCTTGAGCCGCAGGGGCAGGGTGCGTTGCGTCCGACCTTGCCCCAGGTCGTGGTATCGTCGGGGTCGAGGGCCGGAGTCGAGATGCGCCCGGTCGCCGCGATGCGCCGCGGCGGCGGCGCCTTGTCCTCGCCGTTGGTCGGACCCGCGCGATTCTCGCGCATCTTGCGCTGTCCCCGGGGCTGCAGTTCGCGCTCGGGTTCGGCGAGGCGCAGCTCGACGTGCGACAGCACCGCGGTTACCGAACCGCGCAGCGTGACCAGCATGTTCTCGAACAGGTCGAAGGCCTCGCGCTTGTACTCGTTCAGCGGGTCGCGCTGGCCGTAGGCGCGCAGTCCGATGCCCTGGCGCAAATGGTCGAGCGACAGCAGGTGATCCTTCCAGTGCTGGTCGAGGATCTGCAGCAGCAGGCTCTTTTCGGCCATGCGCATCAGCTCGGGCCCGTAACGCGCGGCTTTTTCGGCCATCTTGCGGTCGGAGGCTTCGATGATGCGGTTGCGAATCTCCTCGTCGGCGATGCCCTCTTCCTTGGCCCAGTCGGCGATCGGCAGGTCGAGACCGAGCACGCGCCGCGCTTCGGCATGCAGCGCGTCGGTCTCCCACTGCTCGGGGTATGACTTCTCGGGGATGAAGCGCGCGACCATGTCGTCGATCACCTGGTGACGCATCCCGGCCACGTCTTCCGAGACGTCGTTGGTGCGCATCAGGTCGATCCGCTGCTCGTAGATGACCTTGCGCTGGTCGTTCATCACGTCGTCGAACTT
>JBHHZM010000217.1:0-3289 GCA_046758065.1 Alphaproteobacteria bacterium
GCGTCGTCGACAAGGACCTGTTCATCTCGCTGCTCGCCACCTTCGGCATCAGCATCCTGATGCAGCAATTGATGAACGAGGTCTTCGGCGCCGACATCCGCAGCGCCAACCCGGGACTCGGCACGTGGATGCTTTTCGACGGCATGGTGACGGTCAGCCAAATCAAGGTGGTCGCCTTTGTCCTCGCCATCGTGCTCGGCGCGCTGCTGGTGCTGTTCCTCAGGATTTCGCGGCTCGGCCAGGCGATCCGCGCCACGGCGCAGAACGCCCGCGCGGCCCGCATCATGGGCATCGACACCGACCGGGTCTACGCCACCACCTTCGCGCTCAACGCGGCGATCTGCGGCGCCGCCGGCGCTCTGGTGGCGATGACCTGGGTCATCCATCCCTATATCGGCCTCGCCTATACGGTGCGCTCGTTCATGATCGTGATCATCGCCGGGCTCGGCAATCTCGCCGGCGTGGTCGCCGTAGGCCTCGGTCTCGGCGCTTCGGAGACTTTCGCCGGCTTCCTGCTCGGCACCGAATTCCAGGCGGCCTTCCTGTTCTCGCTGCTGGTGGTCATCCTGGTCGGTCGCAGCATACTGCTCGCCCGCCAGCGGAGGTACCTGAAGTGAGGCGGGAGAAGAATCCGGGCCTGCTTTACGGCGCGATCACCGTGGTCGCGCTCGCCGCCCCCTGGCTCGCGCCCGCCTACTCGACACAGATGGCCTTCCTCTGGGTGATGGTGGTGTTCGCGCTCACCTGGGACGTCGTCGGCGGGCAGATGGGCTATAACTCGTTTGGCAACATCTTCTATTTCGGCGTCGGCATGTACGTGGCCGCGGTGGTCCAGCGCGAGCTGTTCTTCGGCGCCGAGGAATACGCCGACGTCCAGGCCAGTCTCGAGGCCGCGTTGACGCCGCTCCAGTACGCCGGCGGCCTGGCGCTGGGCATGGCGCTCGGCGCCGTGATCTGCGTCGCGGCGGCGGCCGTGCTGGGTTCGGGAATCCTGGGTCTGCGCGGTCATTACTTCGCGATTTGCACCCTCGGACTCGGGCTCGCCGGCGGTGAGATCGCCTCCGGCTGGGATTACGTCGGCGCCGGCTCGGGCTTGGTGACGCCGGTCTTTCCCGACGGCCTCGGCCAACGCGGAGTCTTTTTCTCGTACCTGTTCTTCATCCTCGCGGCGGTCACCTTCCTCACCCTCAGGTGGCTCTATTCCGGGCGCTTCGGCCTCGCCATCAACGCCATCCGCGACGACGAGGACAAGGCCGAGGCGATGGGCCTGCATACCACCCGCTACAAGACCGTGGCGTGGTGCGTATCGGCGTTCTTCCTGTCGTTCGCCGGCGCCGGAGTGGGTAACCTGATCGGCTTCATCGACCCCACCGACGTCGCCTTCGCCGGCGCCACTTTCGGCGTCTGGATGGTGCTGATGGCCATCCTCGGCGGCAAGGGAACGATCTGGGGACCGGTGATCGGCGCCGCCATCTTCCACGTCACGCAGGAGCTGTTCTGGACCTATCTCGAAGGCTGGCAGCGCGTCGCACTCGGGTTTCTGATCGTCGTCATCGTCGTCTTCTTCCCGCAGGGAATCATGGGCTACCTGCGCGAACGCTGGCCCCACCGCTTCGGCGAAACCGTCGACGAGGAGGCGGCGGCAGCGCCCGCGGGAGGGGGCGGCGAATGACCGCGATCCTCGAAGTCGAGGGCGCCTCGAAATCGTTCGGCGGCGTCGTCGCCAACCATGACATCAGCCTCAGCGTGCCCGAAGGCCGCATCATCGGGCTGATCGGACCCAACGGCTCGGGCAAGACGACGCTGTTCAACTCGATCGTCGGCTATCACCCGATCGATTCGGGCTCGATCCGCTTCGAGCGCCGCGAGATCACCAAACTGCGCGTTCCGCAGATCGCCCGCCTCGGACTGCTGCGCACCTTCCAGCAGACCCGGATTTACGGCGAGATGACCTGTCTCGAGAACATGCGCATCAGCGCGCCCAACCGGCACGAGAGCCTGGGCGAGATGTTCGCGCGCCACCAGCCGGAGATCGCGGAGCGCGCCGAGGCGCTGCTCGAATTCGTCGGGCTCTACACCAAGCGCCGGCTGCGCGCGGGCGACCTCTCGTTCGGCCAGCAGAAACTGCTCGAGTTCGCCATGGCGCTGATGAACGAGCCCAAGCTGCTGCTGCTCGACGAGCCGACCGCCGGCATCAACCCGACGCTGATCAACGGCATCATCGACCGGCTCAAGCGCGCCAACGCCGAGTTTGGCATCACACTCCTGGTCATCGAGCACAACATGCGCGTGATCATGAACCTCGCCGAGCATATCTACTGCCTCGCCCACGGCGAGCTTCTCGCCGACGGCCCGCCCGACGCGATCCGCGACGACCGCCGGGTGATCGACGCCTACCTCGGGGCCCACTGATGGCCGAAGACCGCAAGCAGGACGGGCGCAAGGAATTCGGCGGCTACGGCGCCGGCGATGTCGATACGGTGATCTCGGTCGACGACGTCGCCCGCGAGGCGCGTCGTCTCGCCGAGTCGGGTCCGAGCCTCGAACGCATCGCCGAGCTTGCACGCAATGCGCCGCTGGTATCGATCGAGAACCTCCTCGCCGGCTACGGCAAGATGGAAATTCTGCACGGCGTCAGCCTGCAGGTCGCGCGCGGCCAGTCGCTCTGTCTGATCGGCCCCAACGGCGCCGGCAAGTCGACCGTGCTGCACTCGATCTACGGCTTCACCAACATCACCGGCGGCCGCATTTCGGTGGGCGACGTCGACGTGACGCGCCTGAACCCCAACCAGAAGCTCCGGGCCGGCGTCGCTTACATCCTGCAGGACAACTCGGTCTTCCCCGACATGACCGTCGAGGAGAACCTGTGGATGGGCGGTTACCTGATGGCGCGCCCCGAGGAATCCAAGACCGCGGCCGAGCGCGTGTTCGACAAGTACCCGCGGCTCGCCGCGCGTCGTCGCCAACGCGCCGGCGTGCTCTCGGGCGGCGAGCGACGGCTGCTGGAGATTTCGCGGGCGCTCATCATGGAGCCCGAGGTGCTGCTGGTCGACGAACCCTCGATCGGCCTCGAGCCGCGCTTCATCGACATGGTGTTCGAAATCCTCGACGACCTGCAGCACGGCGAGGGCAAGACCATCATCATGGTCGAGCAGAACGCCAAGAAGGGGCTCGAGTTCGCCGATATCGGCTACGTCCTGGTCGACGGCTGCGTCGCCATGGCCGGCCCCGGCGACCAACTGCTCGACGACCCCGAGGTCGGCCGGCTGTTCCTCGGCGGGTAGCGCAC
>JBHHZM010000218.1:0-3203 GCA_046758065.1 Alphaproteobacteria bacterium
ATCAAGCGGCGCCAGATCCTGCTGGTGCAGGTGGTCAAGGAAGAGCGCGGCAACAAAGGCGCGGCGCTCACCACCTATCTGTCACTCGCCGGACGGTTCTGCGTGCTCATGCCCAACACCGCCCGCGGTGGCGGTATCTCGCGCAAGATCGTCAGCCCCGAGGCGCGCAAGCGTCTCAAGGCGATCGCCGCCGAACTCCCGGTTCCCGAGGGCATCGGGGTGATCCTGCGGACCGCCGGAATGGGGCGGAGCAAGGCCGAGATCAAGCGCGATTTCAACTACCTCCTGAAGCTCTGGGACAACATCCGGGAGCTGACGCTGAAGTCGGTCGCACCGGCGTTGATCCACGAGGAAGCCAACCTGATCAGCCGGGCGATCCGCGACCTCTATTCGCGCGACATCGAGGAGGTGTTGGTCGAGGGAGAAGACGGCTATCGCATGGCCAAGGACTTCATGCGCAAGCTGATGCCCAGCCACGCCAAGCGCGTGACCCAGTACAGCGACCGCATTCCGCTGTTTCACCGCTACCAGGTCGAAGGTCAGCTCGACGCCGTACATAGCGCGGTGGTGCAACTCAAGTCGGGCGGCTACATCGTCATCAACCCGACCGAGGCGCTGGTCGCCATCGACGTCAATTCGGGCCGCGCGACGCGCGAGCGCAATATCGAGGAGACCGCCTTCAAAACCAACCTCGAAGCCGCCGAAGAAATTGCCCGGGAACTGCGCCTGCGCGACCTTTCGGGACTGATCGTCGTCGACTTCATCGACATGGACGAAGCCAAGAACAACCGCACGGTCGAGCGGCGCTTCAAAGAGGCGATGAAGAACGACCGGGCGCGCATCCAGGTGGGTCACATCAGCCCCTTCGGGCTTCTGGAGATGTCGCGCCAGCGGTTGCGCCCCAGCATCATCGAGGCGAGCAGCCAGGTCTGTCCGCATTGCGGCGGCGGCGGACATATCCGTTCGATCGAGTCGACGGCGCTGCACGTTCTGCGCGCCATCGAGGAGGAAGGCATCCGCGAGCGCAGCAGCGAGATCACCGTCTATGTGCCGACCCCGGTCGCGCTCTACATCCTCAACCAGAAGCGCGCCATCCTGCGCGGCATCGAAAAGCGCTACAGCTTCAGCGTCTTCGTCGCTTCGGACGACGACCTGATCCCGCCGGACTACCGTCTCGATCGGGTGAGGGCGCGGCCCGGGGCCGAGACCGCCGCGGAGGCCGAGGACGACGGTGCCGAGGCCGCCGCCGGAGAAGACAAACCGGCCGAGCGCAAGCAACGGCGACGGCGCGGCAAGCGGCCGAGAGACGAAGACGTCGAGACCCCGGCCGAGGCCGCTGCCGATACCGAAGAGACGGCCGAGACCGCGGTCGTCGCCGAAGAGGGCGAGGCCGGCGGGGAAGCGCCACGCAAGCGCCGCCGACGCGGCAAACGCGGCGGCCGGCGGCGGCGCGCAGCAGGCAAGGCCGAAGGGACGGCCGATATCGTCGAACAACCCGAAACGGTCGACGAGACACCGGCCGAGGACGCGGCGGAGCCCGTCGTGACCGCGGCGGTCCAAGCGGATGAGCGCGATGCCGCCGAGGAGACCGGGGTCGAAGGGACCGAAGCGGCGGAGCCCAAGACGCGGAAACGTGGCCGGCGCAAGAAGACCGAACCCGATGGTGGGACCGGAGAGACCGCGAAACCGCGGGCCCGGAAGGCGCACAAAAGCGAGCCGAAGGCGCTCGAGGCGGCGTCCGAACCTCCGCCGACGCCCGACTCCGGGCCGGAAGTCCCCGAAAAGCCAAAGCGCACCCGGCGCAAGAAGATCGACGTGGGCAGCGGGCCTGCACCTGAAATGCCCGTCGCCGCGCCGATCGAGATCGCCGCCGCTCCCCCGGAACGGGAGACTGCGCCGGTCGACGTGGTAGCGGCGGGGGCGGAGACGCCGTTGGAGACCCGGTCCAAACCGGCGAGCCGGCGCGGCTGGTGGCAAAAGATCAGGGGGGCGAGCGAAGGCTGACGTGGTGGCGGGGCGCCATGCCCCGCCGCTTTCGCTTTGCGTTGAAGCGTCTATTTGCGCCAGATCTTCAGGCGACGGGCGGCTTCGGCCATGTCCTCGGTCGAACCGGCGAAGGAAAAGCGAACGAAAGAGCGGCCGCGCAGCGGATCGAAGTCGATGCCCGGCGTCGCCGCCACGCCGCTGTCGTGCAGCATGCGGCGGCAGAAGTCTTCGCTGTCGTTGGTCAGCCGCGAAACGTCGGCGTAGATGTAGAAGGCGCCGTCGGCGGGCGCCAGGCTGTCGAATCCGGCCCTCGGCAGTTCCTCGAGCAGGAGTTCGCGGCTGCGGGCGTAGCGCGCGACGTTGGCCTCGAGTTCGCCGTAACAGTCGAAGGCGGCTATCGCCGCATGCTGCGAAAGCGTCGGCGGCGAGATGAACAGGTTCTGCGCCAGGCTCTCGACGGCGCGAAGCAGGGTCTCGGGCACCACCATCCAGCCCAGCCGCCATCCCGTCATCGAAAAATACTTCGAGAAGCTGTTGATGACGATGGCGTCGTCGCCGTAGGCGAGAGCCGTCGCCGCCTCCCTGCAGAAGGCGATGCCGTGGTAGATCTCGTCCGAGACCAGGCGAATGCCGCGCGTATCGCAAAGCTTCACGAGCCGCGCGAGATCGTCCGGCGCGAGCATGGTGCCCGCCGGGTTCGAGGGGCTGGCAACGATCAGTCCGTCGATCTCTCCGGCGACGGAATCGAGAAGCTTGGCCCCCGGCTGGAAACGGGTGGTCGCGTCGGCCTCGAGAGCGACGGGTTCGATGCCGAACGCTCGGGCGATGTGCCGGTAGCCGGGATAGCCGGGCAGGGCCAGCGCCACCCTGTCCCCCGGATCGAAGGCGGCGAGAAAGGCGAGGACGAAGGCGCCCGACGCACCGGTGGTGACGACGATGCGCGCGGCGGGCACATCGAGACCGTAGAAGTCGCGGTAATGGCGCGCGATCGCGGCGCGCAGCTCGGGAAGGCCGAACGCGTCGGTGTAGCCCAGCACATCTGAATCAAGCGCCCGTTTGGCCGCCGCGATGACCCCGTCGGGCGCGCCGGTGCTGGGCTGGCCGACCTCGAGGTGGAGCACGTCGCCGCCGGTCGCAATCCGCTCGCCGGCCGCGCGCATCACTTCCATCACCAGGAAAGGCGGAATGTTCCCGCGTTGGGCGACCTTGAGCGCCAT
>JBHHZM010000219.1:0-3002 GCA_046758065.1 Alphaproteobacteria bacterium
TTTCTCAATCAGATACCGCTGCACGCTAGTGCATTCGCCACGTGGAGCGGTTTGGCAAGGGGAAATGCAAGGGACGATCCGCCGCCGGTTTGAAAGTTTCGAGACCTCGGTGGAGCGTTATTCAAGGAGGAATGAACCATGGAATTGAACATTCGCAACGCATTCATCGGAGCCGCGGTTGCCGCCCCGCTGATGTTCGGCTTGAGCGCACCGTCGGCGCAGGCGACCACGTTGACGATCGATCCGACGGTCGCCGGCAGCGCCAAGGCCCCGTTTTTTACCGACGAGATGGCCATCAGTTTTGGCGGCCTGATCGACCAGGCGGCCACCGCCGGTTTCGGCACCTTCACCGAGCATGGCGCCTTCACCATCGACAGCTTTAGGCTTGGGGGTGGATCACTGCTTCCCAGCGTTACCGGTCTGACCACGGACTATCTCCTTTACGGCATCTTCTTCGCGGCCGGCACGGTCGCCCCCGCGGCGGGCGGCGGGCTCGACATCGTCTTCACCACGTTCGACGTCGCGCTGGCGGTCGATCCCACCCTGGATACGGTGACAACGGCACTTGCCGGAATGGGAGACGTCGGCGGATCCGACAACGATGACTTCGGAGCGCTTCCGGGCACCGGCAGCGTGCCGGCGGGCATCTCGTTGGATCCGGCGGCGGCGCCGCCTCCGGCGATCGGGCTTGCCGGCGCCGCCGACGACACCGTCGTGGCGACCGGCGGTCTGGACTTCGGGACCGGGTCGATCAACCCCGCATTCAACCTCGGCGACTTCAAGGTCCAGGTGACGCTCACGGCGGTCGACGCCCCACCGCCCGGACAGGCGGGGAACTTCTTCCAGCAGCCGCTGTCGATTTCCCTCGACTTCCAGGTGACCACCGACGCCAACCTGTCGTCGTTGACCGGTTGCAGCGCCGGCACGTTCGTCGACTGTCGGGCGACGGGCGGCGGCTTCATCCGGCCGATCCCCGAGCCCATGACGCTCGGTCTGCTCGGCGCCGGACTGCTCGGCCTCGGTGTGTTCGCCCGCCGTCGCCGCAAGGCCGCCTGAGGCAAGCCGGCAGTACGACACACACCAAGGTTCAAACCCTCCATTCGGGCCCTCTCCCGGCGCAAGCCGGGGGAGGGTCTTTCCGCGTCTCCGCCGCCCGTTTTCCTTTCTCCCTTTCCCGGCCCGCCGCCCCGATGCGAAGGCTCAGGCTTCGGCGGCCTCTTCGCCCACGCGATCGTTGGGCGTGGCGGTTTCCGGCGCCCGCCGCGCGATCAGCAGGTCGTCGAGCGGCCGCCGGAGCGAGCGCGCCGCGCCGGCCCGTGATCGGGATCGACCCAGGCGTCCGGTGAACAGCAGCGCGTCGTCCGCCCCGGCGTGCGCCTCGCCGAGGTCGCGGGCGAGCGCCGCCGCCTTTCCGGCAATGCCGGGCTCGGCGGTAAACGCCACGCCGTGGCGGGCGTAATGGGCGAAGATGACGGGCGCCAGCGCGGGCTGCATCGCGAGCCCGAGCGCCGTCGCCGTCAGCCAGAAGCGCTGCAGCGCCTGTCCCGCGCGCAACAGCGCCGCCGCCTCGTCGCCGGGCGCGGGCGGGGTTTTGCGCACGACGGCGAAATGCGCGGCCGAAAGAAGTCCCGGCACGAGATCCATTTCGAGGCGCGCGATCAGGGTGCCGCCGGGCAGCCGGTTGAGGCGCCGCATGCGCTTCCAGTCGGCCATCGCCCAGCGCATCAGTCCGAGCGCCAGCGCGTCGAGCCCGACCGCGCCGACCGGGACGCCGGTGGGGCTGAACCTCCGCGACCAGTCGAGGATCCTGCGGTGCACCCGGAAGGCCTCGGGGATATTGAGGCGAATGTCGGTGGCGCGGGCGTTGATCCGCGCCATGCGCCAGCGCGCCCCGGGGGTTTCGTGCCAGTCGATCGCGAACTCGTCCCCGAGGCTCGCCTCGAGCGCCCGTTTCTCGGCCGGCGCGAGCGGCGCGAGGCGGTAAGGGCGGCGGTCGACCGAGCGGACGGCGACGAAGGCATGGAGCGCGTCCTCCGCGATCCCCGGGGTCTTGGGAAGCTCGACGTCGATCGCGTGGTCGTGGGCGTGCGCGCCGCGGTAGCGCCACCAGACCAGCCGGCCGTAGCGCGAGGCGGCGATGCGCAGGGTCTCGAGCAAAAAGCCGGCCGATAGCAGCGTCGGCTGCCCGCCGTTGTAGTCGTAGACGTCGTCGTCCGCCTGGTCGCGCAGGTGGATCGTGAGCGTGTCCTCGCCGGTGATCTCGAAGCGCCAGGGCTGGCCGTTGTCGCCGCTCGGCGCCCAGCGCGCGAGATCGAGGATGCGCTCGATCTCAGTGACGCCGGCGGCTTCGCGTTGCGGCCAGGCGTCGCGTGACAGGCGCGCGTAAAGGCGATAGCCGATCCGGCGCTTGAGGGTCTGGAGGGGATGACGGTTGCCGCCCGGCAACCATCCCGTCCGCCATTTTCCGCGGTAGGCGTCGAACTGATGATAATGGGGGGCGGCGCGGACCGGTCCCCGCCCGAGCAGGATCTTCAGGGCCTCGACGCCGGCGACGCCGGCGCAGAGTTGACAGGCCATGACCGTCGACGGGCCGCGGTTGCCGGCGAGATCGATCCGCGAGGGATCCATCAGGTAGGCGCGGTGATAGCCTTTCGGATTCAGGCCGACCACGAAGTTGACGTAACGGCGCGTCTCGTCGAGGCCGCGCAGGCGGAAATACTCTTCGAACGTCATGCCGCCGGGCATGAACACCAGATAGGCCGCGCCCATGCCGAGCGGCGCGGCGGTGATGGCGGGAATCCCGCGCTCGGCGCAGCGCGCGAACACCGCGGCGCGAATGTCGAGCGCGAAGAAGTCGAAACCGTCGACGAACAGGTCGACGCCGTCGAGGAAGGCGTCGATGTTGGCTTCGTCGATCCCGTGCGGGAAGCCGGTAATCGCGAGTTCGGGGTTGATGTCGCGCGCCATTTCGGCGAGGACCGCGACCTTGGGCCGGCCCAGCG
>JBHHZM010000220.1:0-2976 GCA_046758065.1 Alphaproteobacteria bacterium
TCGACAGCCTGATTCCCATCGGCCGCGGCCAGCGCGAGCTGATCATCGGCGACCGTCAGACCGGCAAGACCGCGATCATCCTGGATACCATCATCAACCAGAAGCAGTTCAACGAGGGCGACGAGGAGTCCAAGAAGCTCTATTGCGTTTACGTGGCCATCGGCCAGAAGCGCTCGACCGTGGCCCGCATCGTCAAGACCCTGGAGGATTACGGGGCGCTCGAGTACTCCATCATCGTCTCGGCCACCGCCTCGGAGCCGGCCCCGTTGCAGTTCCTGGCCCCTTACGCCGGCTGCACCATGGGCGAGTATTTCCGCGACAACGGCATGCACGCGGTGATCTTCTACGACGACCTGTCGAAACACGCGACCGCCTACCGCCAGATGTCGCTGCTGCTGCGCCGGCCGCCGGGCCGCGAGGCCTATCCCGGCGACGTGTTCTACCTGCACTCGCGCCTTCTCGAGCGCGCCGCCAAGATGAACGACGACTATGGCGCCGGCTCGCTCACCGCGTTGCCGGTGATCGAGACCCAGGCCGGCGACGTTGCGGCCTACATCCCGACCAACGTGATCTCGATTACCGACGGCCAGATCTTCCTCGAGACCGATCTGTTCTACAGCGGCGTCCGCCCGGCGGTGAACGTCGGCATTTCGGTGAGCCGCGTCGGTTCGGCGGCGCAGATCAAAGCCATGAAGCAGGTTGCAGGCACGATCAAGCTGGAGCTCGCCCAATACCGCGAGATGGCGGCCTTCGCCCAGTTCAGCTCCGACCTCGATGCGGCGACCCAGAGGCTGCTCAACCGCGGCGCGCGCCTGACCGAGCTCCTCAAGCAGCCGCAATACACGCCCGTGCCGGTGGAGGAGCAGGTGGTCGCGATCTTCGCCGGGGTGCGGGGGTATCTCGACAAGATCGAGGTCGCGGACGTGACCCGGTTCGAGACCGGCCTGTTGCGCGCGATTCGCGACGAGCAGCCGGAGCTCCTGGCGGCGATCCGCGACGAGAAGGAACTGTCGCCGGAGACCGAGGAGAAGCTCAAGAACTTCCTCGACGAATACGCCAGGACCTTCGCCTGAGCCGGCCCCGCCCAGCGCCGCCGTAACGCCGCATGCCGAACCTCAAAGACCTCAGGACTCGCATCAACAGCGTGAAATCCACCCAGAAGATCACCTCGGCCATGAAGATGGTGGCGGCGGCGAAGCTCCGGCGCGCCCAAGAGCAGGCCGAGGCGGGCCGCCCCTATGCCGACCGCATGGAGCGCATGCTGCGCTCGCTGGCGGTGAGCTTCGAGGGCCGGGAGGGCGCCCCACCGTTGCTCGCCGGCACCGGCAAGGACGACGTACATCTGATCGTCGTCGCGACCTCCGACCGCGGCCTCTGCGGTTCGTTCAACTCGTCCATTGTCCGCGACGTCCGCCGCCTGCTGCGGGATCTGCGGGCCAAGGGCAAGACCATCAAGATCCTTTGCGTCGGCCGCAAGGGGCGGGACCAGCTGCAACGCGAATACGGAGGCTTTATCGTCGACACCATCGACGAAGTGGGCCGGCCGCGCCTTGGCTTCGACGATGCCTTGGGCATTGCCGAACGCGTGCATGGGATGTTCGAGACGGGAGAGTTCGACCTTTGCACCATCGTCTACAACCACTTCCGGTCGGCCCTGACCCAGGTCGTTACGCGCCAGCAGCTCATCCCCTGCGTGTTGCCGGAGGCGGCCGCAGACGAAGGGCCGCAGGCCGTCCATGAATACGAGCCGTCGGAGGAGCAAATCCTCTCCGAACTCCTGCCGCTCAACTTGGCGGTTCAGACCTACCGGGCGCTTCTGGAGAACACCGCCAGCGAACATGGCGCGCGCATGACGGCAATGGACAACGCCACCCGTAACGCCGGTGAAGTGATCGAGAATCTGACCCTCTATTACAACCGCACGCGCCAGGGCTATATTACCAACGAGATCATCGAGATAATCTCCGGCGCCGAGGCGCTTTAGCGGCGGGGCGGCAACCTTTGGCTCATTCGGATCTTCGTTGAGGACTACGGCATGGCGAGAAACGTTGTCGGCGCGGTCACACAGGTCTTGGGCGCCGTCGTGGACATTCGCTTCGACGGCGAACTGCCGCCCATCCTGAACGCGCTTCATGTCGACAACCACGGCAAGCTCCTGGTGCTCGAGGTGGCGCAGCATCTTGGCGAGTCGACGGTCCGCACCATCGCCATGGACACCACCGACGGGCTGATGCGCGGTCAGGAGGTGGTCGACACCGGCGGCCCGATCACGGTTCCCGTCGGCCCCGAGACCCTGGGCCGCCTGATGAACGTGATCGGCGATTCGATCGACGAGCGCGGACCGATCGAGACCAAGATGCGCGCGCCGATCCACAGGCCGGCGCCGACCCTGACCGAGCAGTCGACGGAGGCGGAGATCCTGGTCACCGGCATCAAGGTCATCGACCTCTTGGAGCCCTATCCCAAGGGCGGCAAGGTCGGTTTGTTCGGCGGCGCCGGGGTCGGCAAGACCGTGATCATCATGGAGCTCATCAGCAACATCGCCAAGGCCCATGGCGGTTACTCGGTGTTCGCCGGGGTCGGCGAGCGCACCCGCGAGGGCAACGATCTTTACAACGAGATGGTCGAATCGGGCGTCATCCAGCTCGACGGCGAGGGCTCGAAGGCGGCGCTGGTCTACGGCCAGATGAACGAGCCGCCCGGCGCGCGCGCCCGGGTCGGGCTCGCCGGCCTCGCGGTGGCCGAGTACTTCCGCGACGAGGAAGGCCAGGACGTGCTGCTGTTCATCGACAACATATTCCGTTTCACCCAGGCCGGCTCGGAGGTTTCGGTGCTCCTGGGCCGCCTTCCCTCGGCGGTCGGCTATCAGCCGACTCTAGGCACCGACATGGGGGCGCTCCAGGAACGCATCACCTCGACTTCCAAGGGATCGATCACGTCCGTCCAGGCGATTTACGTGCCCGCCGACGATCTCAC
>JBHHZM010000221.1:0-2889 GCA_046758065.1 Alphaproteobacteria bacterium
ACTGCTGTAGGGATCGCCCCCGCCGAGGCGGTCGTCCTCGCGAAACGGCCGGCCGCGGCCGTCGTTGGCGTAGACCTTGTCGCTGGTCACCACGAGGACGACCCGCACGCCCGGGGTCTCGCGCGCCGCCTCGAGGACGCGCGCCGTGCCGAGGACGTTGGTCGCGAAGGTCCCGACCGGATCGCGGTGCGATTCCCGCACCAGCGCCTGCGCCGCCATATGAATCACGACCGCGGGCGCGCCCGCGCGAAATGCCTCGCCGGCGACGCCCGGTTCACGCAGATCGCCCATGATCGACCTTAAACCCGGCCAGGGCGCCAGAACCTCGAACAGGCTCGGTTCGGTCGCCGGCGGCAGCGCCACCGCCGTGACCTCGGCGCCCAGGCTTTCGAGCCACAAGGCCAGCCAGGCGCCCTTGAAGCCGGTATGCCCGGTCAGGAGAACGCGGCGCCCGCGCCAGAACGATCGCGTTACGCCCAGACTTTCCACGGGGCGGCTCCGCTCTCCCACAGGTCTTCGAGCTTCCACTTGTCGCGCAACGTGTCCATCGGCAGCCAGAAGCCGTCGTGCCGGTAGGCCGCGAGTTGTCCGATCTCCGCCAGCTTCTCCAGGGTTTCGCCTTCCCACGACGTCGAATCTTCGCCGATCAGATCGATCACGTCGCGCGACAGGACGAAGAACCCGCCGTTGATGTAGCCCCCGTCGCCGCGCGGCTTCTCCGTGAAGCGCGCCACCCGGTCGCCGTCGAGAACCGCGGCGCCGAAGCGCCCCGGCGGCTGCACCGCGGTCATGGTGGCGAGAAGGCCGTGGCGACGGTGAAACGCGAGCAGCGCGGAAACGTCGACATCGGCGACGCCGTCGCCGTAGGTCATGCAGAACACGTCATCCTTGCCGAGATGCCCCGCCGCCCGTTTGAGCCGGCCGCCGGTCATCGTCGCGTCGCCGGTGTCGATCAGCGTGACGCGCCAGGGCTCGGCGCTGCTGTTGTGATACTCGATGCGGTTGCTCGCCAAATCGACGGTCACGTCGGAGCTGTGGAGCACGTGGTTGGCGAAATACTCCTTGATGACGTAGCCCTTGTAGCCGAGGCAGACGGTGAAGTCGGCGAGCCCGTGATGGGCGTAGATCTTCATGATGTGCCAGAGAATCGGCCGGCCGCCGATCTCCACCATGGGCTTCGGCTTGACGGTGGTTTCCTCCGAAAGCCGGGAGCCCAACCCGCCGGCAAGAATGACGGTTTTCATCGTCTGCTATCGTCCGTCGCAATTCCCGGCGCGCTTCCGGACCACCCGCCCCCGGTTCGGCCCCGCCGCCGGCGGCGCGGCGGGACGGCCGGTTTTCCATAGCCCCTAACGCGCCCGAGCGCAAGCGTCGGAAACCGGCGGTCGCGCGACCGCATAGCCGTCATGTCGCCGCGCGCCAGCCGCGCATCGCGACCATGACCAGCACGCCGAACCAGGTAACGGCGCCCGCGACCGCCGCGATGCCGGCACCGATGAGACCGAGCCACAAGAGCAAACCGTAGAGCAGCGGAATGTTCACCAGCACCATGATGAGGCTGATGCGCAGCAGGAGATCGGGCCGGCCCATGGCGTAGAGCGCCGGTTCGAGCGCAAACCCGAAAACCAGGACGGCGGTCGCCAGCGTGAGCAGCAGCAGGACGCCGTAGGCCCCGACGTAGGCCTCGCCGACGGTGATGCGGAGCAGGGGCTCGCCCAGCGGAACGAGCAGGACCAGCACCGCCAGCGCCACGCTTCCGGCGATCAGCCCGGCGCGCAGTACCACCTTCCGGGAAGCCTTGACGCCGCCGCGCGCCGAGAGCTTGGCGAGCTCGGGATAGACCGTGCGCCGCAGCAGCCCGGCCGGCGTGGCCAGCGCGTGGGCATAGCGCCCGGCGATCTTGTAAAGGCCCGCCGGCGCAGGACCGAGGACCCAGCCGACGACGAGGGTTGACAGATGTTCTCCGACGGTGGTGACCGCGCTGTTCAGATTCGCCGTCCAGGCGAACCGCCACAGGCCGGGAAACGGCGCGACCAGGCTGCCCCGGATCGAGAAAAACCCGTCCCTCAGGCCCCGGCGGCCGAATTCGCGCCACGACAGCGCCAGCAGCGTCACCCCGTCGGCCGCGCCCGACAGGAACCAGACGATCAGGAAGGCTTCGAGGCCGCCGCCGACGGCATAGGCGATGCCTGCGCCAGCGAGCCGGACCGCGGGCGAGACGGCCGACTGCACCGAGAGGAGATCGAAACGGTCGAACAGGCGCAGGATGCCGACCGGTGTCGCCTTTATGGTGACCAGGAGAAGCGCGCTGTAGGCGACGGCGAGCGGCACGGTGTCGTCGCCCCAGCCGAGCCAGCCGGCGGCCAGCGCGGCAAACGCCACGGCGACGGCCGCGCCGACCAGCGCGCTGGCGCCGTCGAGCAGAAAGGTAAAGGCGATCAGCCGCCGGAAGTCACCCTTTCGCTGCTCGTCGAGACAGCGCGCGCCGAAGTGGATGACGGTCTGCCACGACTGGAACTTGGTCAAGCCGCCGATCAGCTTGACGTAGGTGTGCACGAGGATGAGCACGCCGAATACCTCGGGGCCGAGGGCGCGCGCGGTGAGCGCCAGCGCGCCCAGCCCGAACAGGCCGGCGACCGCCTTGCCGCCGAGCAGAACGCCGGCGTTGCGGAAAACCCGGCGCAGCGTTCCCTCCGCGAGCCAGCGGCGCAGCGTCGCAACGGCCGCGCCGATCATCGGCGGCCGGCGGGCCGGGCCTTGCTCGATCATGGGATGGGGCGATCCTTGCGTCGGTTCTCGATTGCCGGGGATCCTCCCGGACTGTCTAGCCTACCGTGTCCCCGGTGATCAAGTCGCATCACCGTGGCCCGCTCCGCTTGCGCCGCGCCG
>JBHHZM010000222.1:0-2888 GCA_046758065.1 Alphaproteobacteria bacterium
GGCGTCTCTCTCTGGCAACCTACTGTCCATAGGGTCCCGATGCCGACTAACTACAATATATTGGTTTCCTGCGAGACCCCTCACACGCAATCCGCCCTCTTGCGGCGGCCCCATGGAGGACGACCGCATGGCCCACGCGGCTCTTGACCCCGGGCCCCTCGCCGGCCATCCCCTCGATGTTGTCGAGCAGATCGTTCTGGCCGGCGGCTGGACCTTCGATCGTCTCTGCGACGACGAGATCGCCGCCGAGGTCTCGGGCGAAGGTTCGGTCTACCGGCTTTGGTTTGCCTGGTGTCCGGAGCGTGAGACGCTTCACTTCACCTGCGCCTTCGACACCAAGCTGCCGGCGACCCGCCGCCCCGAGCTTTACGAGCTTCTGGCGATCATCAACGAACGCATGTGGATCGGCCATTTCGACCTGTGGTCGGATCAGGGCCTCGTCACCTTTCGCCAGGCGCTGCCTTTGCGCGGCGGCACGGGACTGAGCCCGGAGCAGGCCAAGGACCTGGTCGAGATCGCGCTCGGCGAATGCGAGCGCTTCCACCCCACGTTCCAGTACGTCATCTGGGGTGGCGCGAGTCCGCGCGAGGCGATGGACGCGGCGCTCTTCGACACCGTCGGCGAAGCGTGAGCGCGATCGCCGGTCCTCTGCTTCTCGTCGGCTGCGGCAAGATGGGTGGCGCGCTGCTCGACGGCTGGCTGGCGCGCGGCACCGCGCCCGGCGAGATCAGCGTGGTCGAGCCTTCGGCGGCGCTCGCCGATGCGCTGCGCGCCCGCCATGGGGTTGCGGTCGCCGACGCGCCGACGGTGCTCGATGAGGCGTTCGCGCCGCGGGTCGTGGTGCTCGCGGTCAAACCGCAGGCCATGGACGCGGCGATCACCGCCTATCGCCGCTTCGCCGTTCCCGGCACCGTCTTCCTGTCGATCGCCGCGGGCAAGACCATCGCCTACTTCGCGCGCTATCTGGGCGACGACGCGGCGGTCGTGCGCGCCATGCCCAACACCCCGGCGGCCGTCGGCCACGGAATCAGCGTGCTCTGCGCCAATCCCAGGGTCGATGCCGCGCAGTGCGAGACCTGCGGGGCGCTGCTCGCCGCCGTCGGCGAGACGGTGTGGATCGACGACGAGGCCCTGATGGACGCGGTGACCGCGGTCTCGGGCAGCGGCCCGGCCTACGTCTTTCTGCTGATCGAATGCCTGGCGCGCGCCGGCGTCGAGGCCGGGCTGCCGGAGGCGCTCGCGACCCAACTCGCGCGCGCCACCGTTCACGGCGCCGGGGTTCTTGCCGCGCGATCGCCCGATCCGGCGGCGACGCTGCGCCGCAACGTCACCAGCCCCGGTGGGACGACGCAGGCCGCGCTCAAGGTCTTGATGGGCGAGGGCGGCTTCGAGATTCTGCTCGAAAAAGCGGTCGCCGCCGCCGCGCGCCGCTCGCGCGAACTCGCCGACTGACGGCGAAGCCCCGGGTCCGCGCCTCGGGCGGGCATTGGCAAGCGCCCGTCCGATGGTTACATTAACCACTCATTAAGCATACCGACCCGCGGGCGCGACCCGGCTTTGGCGAAACGCCCGAGCGGGTGTCTCAAGGGGAGGACAGAATGGGCAAGAAACCCGCTTCCAGGCCGACCCGCAAGGGGAACGAAGCGGACCGGATTATCGAAGCGGCGCTCGGACTCGCTGCGACCCAGGGCTGGCGCGACACCACGCTTGCCGACATCGCGGCGGCGGCCAAGCTGCCGCTTGCCGAGGTCCACCGGAACTTCGCCTCGAAAGCCGCCATCCTCGCCGCTTTCAGCCGACGGATCGACGAGACGGTGCTCGCCGGCGAGGACCCCGAGCTTGCCGGACAGTCACCGCGCGACCGGCTGTTCGACGTGATCATGCGGCGTTTCGATGCGCTCGCGCCCCACAAGGCGGCGGTCGGCGCCCTCGTCCGCGACGGCTGCACCGATCCGCTCATCGCGCTGTGCGGCGCCCGATCGCTGCGGCGCTCGATGGCCTGGATGCTCGAGGCCGCGCGCATCGATTCATCGGGATTGCGCGGTCTCGTGCGGACCAAGGGCCTTGCGGCAATCTATCTCGCGGTCCTGCGCGTCTGGCTCGACGACGACAGCGCCGATATGGCCAGGACCATGGCGGCGCTCGACCGCAGGCTCACCCAGGCCGAGCGTCTCATGGCCTTCTGCCGGCTGCCGCGGCCGCGCCGCCGCCGGACCGAGACCGAGACGGCCTGACTCCGGACCCGCCCGCCGAGTGGACGGTCCCGCCCGGCACCGCGGTCCCGCTTTCTCTGCGGCCTTCCCAAATTTTGCTGCACCGCAAAAACCCTCTTGACAAGAGTCAGTGGAGCTCTTAGATGGAGGCAATTGTGCAGTGCAGCATTTTCTATTCGACCAACCCCAGGAGAAAGACCATGGCCAAGAGCAACGCCACCCCCACCTTCGACCCGACCGCCGTGTTCGGCCAGTTCAAGCTGCCGAACGTCGACGTCGAGGCCCTGATCAAGGCGCAGCAGCGCAACTTCGAGGCCGTGTCGGCCGCCAACAAGGTCGCCGCCGACGGCGTCCGGGCGCTGGCCGAGCGCCAGGCCGAGATCGTGCGCAACACGGTCGACCAGTACGCTGCCGCGGTGCGCGAACTGATGACCGTCAAGGATCCGCAGGCGGGCGCCACCAAGCAGGTCGAGTTCGTCGCGACGGCTTTCGAGAAGTCGCTGAGCAACGCCCGCGAGCTTGCCGAGATCGCCACCAAGGCGAACAGCGAGACCCTCGAGGTTCTCAACAAGCGCGTCACCGAGGGCCTCGGCGAGATCCAGCAGATCGCCGCCAAGCTGTAAGACCGCCGGTTATCGATTTCGGGAGGGCCGCCTCGTGGCGGCCCTTTCGCTT
>JBHHZM010000223.1:0-2876 GCA_046758065.1 Alphaproteobacteria bacterium
TTCGGCGTCCACCAGCGCCTCACCCTCGGCGCCAAGGGACGCGGCGTCGATATGCTGGTGATGACGGCGACGCCGATCCCGCGCACGCTGATGCTCACGGCGTACGGCGACATGGACGTCTCGCGACTCACCGAGAAACCCGCCGGGCGGCGCCCGATCGAGACCCGGGCGCTGCCGATCACCCGGCTCGACGAGGTGGTCGCGGCGGTGCGGCGCGCCATCGACGGCGGCGCCAAGGTCTACTGGGTCTGCCCGTTGGTCGATGAATCCGAGGCCGTCGACCTCGCTGCGGCGGTCGAGCGCCATGCCGCGCTCAAGGCGACGTTCGGATCGCGCGTCGGACTGGTTCACGGTCGCATGAAGGGAACCGAGAAAGACGCCGCCATGGCGGCCTTTGCCGACGGCCCGATCGACCTGCTGGTTGCCACCACGGTGATCGAGGTCGGCGTCGACGTCGCGAGCGCCACGGTGATGGTCGTCGAGCACGCCGAACGCTTCGGCCTCGCCCAGCTTCACCAACTGCGCGGACGCATCGGGCGCGGCGACAAACCCTCGACCTGCCTGCTGCTCTACGCCCCGCCGCTCGGCGAGACCGCGCGGGCGCGGCTTCGCATCCTGCGCGAGACCGACGACGGCTTCCGCATCGCCGAGGAAGACCTGCGCCTGCGCGGCGCCGGCGAACTTTTGGGCACGCGCCAGAGCGGTCTGCCCGACTTCCGCCTCGCCGATCTCGCGGCGCACGGCGAACTGCTCGCCGCCGCGCGCGACGACGCCCGTCTGGTCCTCGATCGCGATCCCGAGCTCGAAAGTCCGCGCGGCACGGCGCTGCGTACCCTGCTTTACCTGTTCGAGCGCGACGTCGCGGTGCGCTATCTGCGATCCGGCTAGCGCCGCTGCGCCTCGCCGACCAACGCCGGCGCCTTTTCCGGTTCGGCGGGAATTGCGGGTTCGCTCGATTCCTCGGGCGGGCGGACGGTGCCCGGCTCGACGACGCCGCCCGAGATCACCATCTTGATCCCCTCCTCGACCGTCATGCTGAGGAAGGTCACGTCGCGGCGCGGCAGAAATAGAAGATAGCCCGATGTCGGGTTGGGCGTGGTCGGCAGGAAGATGTTGACCACCTCGTCGTCGATTACCTTCTGCACCTCGCCTTTCGTCGTCCCGGTGGCGAAACCCAACGCCCAGCTTCCCTTACGCGGATATTCGATGAGCACCACTTGGCGAAAAGCCCTCGATTTTTCGGCGAACACCGTCTCGAAGATCTGCTTGAGCGCGCTGTAGATGTTGCGCACGACCGGCATGCGCGCGAGCAGCCGCTCGCCCCAGTGGACGAAGACACGTCCGATGTAGCCCGCCGCTACGGCCCCGATCAGGATCATCGCCACGATCACGACGACCAGCCCGAGACCGGGCACCGTGAACGGCAGGTAGGTCTCGGGGTTGTATTTCACCGGGATCAGCGGCGTGACCTTGCTGTCGACGAAAGTGATGAACAGCCAAGAAATGTAAATGGTGATGCTGACCGGCGCGGTGACGATGACGCCGGCGAGGAAGTAAGTGCGCAGCCTTGCGAACAGGCTCGGCTTTACCGTCTTGCGCGGTGTCCCCGGGTTGCACGGCGGCAGTTTTTCCGGTGAGTCCCGCTTCGTTTTGACTTTCATTTGGCCGTCTTTCGCCGGTTTCCCCTGCGGCGTTCGCCGCAGACTGCGTGGAATATGAGGGTTTCACGCGGCGCGCGCAAGCCGCGCGCCGGGCGCTCAGGCGACGCCTGCGAAGTCCGCGAGGCGCACCGGCAGGCGTCTCGCGCCCCAGTCGCCGGGCGGCCCGTCGAAAACGCCGGAGCAGGGCGCGCCGCAGGTCCGGCAGCGGCCGTCGTCGTCGAGCCCCCAATCGCTCAGCACGTACCAGTCGCGGCCGATCAGGCGCGCCCCGCAGGAATGACAATAGGTGCTGCCGCCCTCGCCGTCGTGGACGTTGCCGGTGTAGGCGTAGCGCACCCCGTTGGCGATCGCGATGCGCCGCGCCCGGGACAACGTCTCGGGCGGGGTGTTGGGCCGGTCGGTCATCTTCCAGTCGGGGTGGAAGGCGGTGAAGTGCATGGGCACGTCCGCACCGAGGTTCTCGACCACCCAGCGCGTCATCTCGTCGATCTCGGCTGCCGAGTCGTTCTCGCCGGGGATCAGCAGAGTGGTCAGTTCGAACCACACGGAAGTTTCACGCCTGAGATAAACCAATGTCTCAAGAACGTTCTGCAACGCTCCGCTACAAATTCTTTTATAGAAACGTTCGGTAAAGCCCTTCAGGTCGACGTTGGCGGCATCCATATGGCGATAGAACTCGGCGCGGGGCTCGGGACAGACGTAGCCGGCGGTCACGGCGACGGTCTTGACGCCGATCTCCCGACAGGCCCGGGCCACGTCGATCGCGTATTCGTGGAAGATGACCGGATCGTTGTAGGTGAAGGCGACGCTGCGGCACCCGAGCCTTTGCGCCGCCCGCGCGATGGTGCCGGGCGAGGCGGCGTCGGCAAGGGTGTCGAACTCGCGCGACTTCGAGATGTCCCAGTTCTGGCAGAAGCGGCAGGCGAGATTGCAGCCGGCCGTCCCGAAGGAGAGCACCGGCATGCCCGGCAGGAAGTGGTTGAGCGGCTTCTTCTCGATCGGATCGACGCAGAAACCGCTCGAGCGGCCGTAGGTCGTCAGCACGATCGCGTCGTTCCGCCGGGCGCGCACGAAGCACAGGCCACGCTGCCCTTCGTGCAGCTTGCAGAAGCGCGGGCAGAGGTCGCACTGGATGCGACCGTCGCCGAGAGCGTGCCAATGACGGGTCGCGACCACGGCGGCGGGGTCTTCCGCCCCGATGCCGGTTGTCTGAAC
>JBHHZM010000224.1:0-2862 GCA_046758065.1 Alphaproteobacteria bacterium
GCGCCAACCGACGAGTCTCCCGCCATGCCCCGTCTGTTCGTCGCCGTCGACTTTCCGCAAGCTGTCCGGCAGCGCCTCGCCTGTCTGTGCGGTGGCGTGCCCGGCGCCAGGTGGCTGCCCGTCGAGCAGTTCCACCTGACGCTCCGCTTCATCGGCGAGGTCGACAACGGCGTCTTCGCCGACGTCGCCGACAGCCTCGCCGATGTCCACGTTCCGCCCTTCGCGCTGCATCTTTCCGGCGTCGGCCATTTCCCGCCGCGGGGAGCGCCGCGCGTGCTGTGGGCGGGGGTCGCGGACGGCGCGCCGCTCGTCCGGTTGCACGACAAGATCGAACGCCGGCTTCAGTCGCTCGGGCTCGACCCCGACGGCCGCAAGTTCCATCCGCACGTTACCCTCGCCCGGCTCAAGCGGGCGCCGATCGAAAGGGTCAAGGGATTCCTCGGCGCGCACGCCGATTTTGCCAGCGAGACGGTAACGCTCGACGCCTTTCACCTTTACTCCAGCCGGCTCGGCGCCGCCGGCGCCGTCCACCGCATCGAGGCGAGCTACGCGTTGACGACGGTGGCGTAAGAGGCCGACACGGTACGCGCCTCGGCCAGCACCCATTCGCGGAAGGCGGCAACCTTCGGCCGGTCCGGCGGCGTCGAGCCACATGCGCCAGTCGGGCCACATCTCGTCCCGCGTCTCACCTTCGAGATGCAGCAGCGTGTGACGACCGAGGTATTGTCGTTTGCCGGGCTCGGCAATGCCAGGTAAATCTCATGTTGCCGGCAGCGAGGCAGGTACGATCGATATAGCTCGACTGCAAGTGAAACGACCGTATGACAAACGTGGAGGGAGTCATGGAATGGACCGGTGGATGCCTGTGCGGCGCCGTGCGTTACCGCACCGAGGCCGAGCCCCTGTGGATTGCCCACTGCCATTGCAGCATGTGTCGCAAGGCGACGGGGGCCGCGTTCGGCACCTATGTCGGCTTCCCCGCCGGCAGCGTCGAATGGACCGAGGGGGAGCCCACGCTCTACCGTTCGTCGTCCGAGGTCGAACGCGGCTTTTGTCCGAAATGCGGTGGTACGCTCAGCTTTCACCGCGTGCACGAGACGAGCATCGCGGTGGGCAGTCTCGACCGGCCCGAGGACCTCGACGTCGGCGCGCCGCGGAGCGAGTACGAAGACGGCCACGTGTGGACCGAGAGCCAGCTTCCGTGGCTCAGGATCGACGACGATCTCGTGCGTTTCGCGCAGTTTCCGACGGGACGCGCGGAGGAACTCGCCGCACTGCCGCATCGTGATGCCGCGCCTTGACGTCGGTTCGAATGCGGCGCCCTCGCGCGGCGACACGCTGGTACGAACTGTTTGCGGCGTCGGGGTTACAACCTTATTATTTTGCGTCGACCGGTGACGTGCGATCCGCATGACCGGTTCGAAATCCGGGAGCAGGGAGAAAGGGATGCGACGGTTCATAATCGAGAGGGAGCTTCCCGCCATCGGCAGCGCTCCGCGCGAGGAAATCAAGGGGGCCGCGGAGAAATCGAACGCCGTGCTGAGCGAACTCGGCTCCAATATCCAATGGGTCGAATCCTACGTGGCGACTGACAAGACGTTCTGCGTCTATCTGGCCGCGAACGAGGACATCATCCGCAAGCACGCCGAGATCAGCGGCTTCCCCGCCACCAGAATCACCGAAATCACGAAAATGATCGATCCCACCACGGCGGCAGGTTGAGCGGGAAGGCGCGCGGCGACGCCCTCAGCCCATCGCCATGCCGCCGTTGACGCGCAGCGTCTGGCCGGTGATGTAGGCGGCGTCGTCGGAAGCGAGGAAGGCCATCGCCGCGGCGATCTCTTCCGGTTCGCCGTAGCGCCGCATCGGCACCAGCCGGAGCGCCGCTTCGCGGCCTTCGGCGTCGACCTCGCTCATCATCTCGGTGGCGATGTAGCCGGGCGAGACCGCGTTGACGGTGACGCCATGGGCCGCGACCTCGGCGGCGATCGGGCGCATCAGCGCGACGATTCCGCCCTTGGACGCGGCGCAGACCGAGAAATGGTTGCCGCCGAAGTCGGCGATGTCGGCGACGATCGAAGCGGTAACGAGCAGCCGCCCGTAGCCGCGCGCGATCATATGCGGCAGCGCCGCCTGGGCGACGTTGAAGAAGCCGCGCAGGTTGGTGTCTATCGCCTGGTCCCAGTCGGCGTCGGTGCTCTCGACGAAGCGCCTGTCGATGACGATGCCGGCGTTCGACACCATGATGTCGACATGGCCGAAAGCGTCGACCGTTTCGGCGACCAGACGCTCGGCGTCGGCGCGGCGACGCACGTCGGCCGCGACCACGATGGCCTCGCCGCCGGTCTCGCGAATCTCCCGCGCCACGGCTTCGGCGCGGTCGCGGCTTTGCCGGCAGTTGACGGCGACGCGCGCCCCTTCCGCCGCGAAGCGCAGCGCGATCGCCCGGCCGATGCCGCGCGACGATCCGGTGATCACGGCGCATCTGTTGTCGAGCTTCATGGTATTCTCTCCGGTCGATTGGTTGCGGGGGCCGCCGCGCCGCGCCGCATGTTGACCAGCGCGAGCCCGGCGAACATCAGCGCCAGCGCCGCCCAGATCCACGGACTGTGACGCTCGCCGAACAGCAGCATGCCCCACAGTACGCCGGCCAGCGTGACCAGGTATCCCACCTGCGAAAAAAATACCGGACCGGCCACCCGGATCAGTTCGAACAGGATGATATGCGCGATGCCGGTGATCGTCGGCAACCCCAGCACGGCGACGTCCACCGCGTTCCACGGCGCCCCGATCATGTACGTCCCGCCCGAGAAAACCGCGAGCGGGGCGGCGAGAGCCACCGCCGACATCAGCATGCCGGCG
>JBHHZM010000225.1:0-2789 GCA_046758065.1 Alphaproteobacteria bacterium
TTCGACATCATCTTCTTCTGGGTCGCGCGCATGATGATGATGGGGCTGCGCTTCATGGGCGAAGCGCCGTTCCACACCGTCTACATCCACGCCCTGGTGCGCGACGAAAAAGGGCAGAAGATGTCGAAGAGCAAGGGCAACGTTCTCGATCCGCTCGAACTCATCGACGAATACGGCGGCGACGCGCTGCGCTTCACGCTCACCGCGATGGCCACGCAGGGCCGCGACATCAAGCTCTCCGCGAGCCGTATCGGCGGTTACCGCAACTTCATCACCAAGCTGTGGAACGCGGCCCGTTTCTGCGAAATGAACGGCTGCCGTCCGGTTCCGGGGTTCGATCCCTACCGTTGCCGGCTCGGCCTCAACCGCTGGATCGTCGGCGAGACGGCCAAGGCCGGCAGGCGCGTCGACGAGGCGCTCGAAGCCTACAAGTTCGACCAGGCGGCGGGCGCCATCTACCAGTTCGTCTGGGGCACGTTTTGCGACTGGTATCTCGAGTTCTCGAAGCCGGCGCTCGGTGGCTCGGACAAGGCGGCCGGGGATGAAGTGCGGGCGACTGCCGCCTGGGTGCTCGACCAGATCCTGCTTCTGCTCCATCCCATTGCGCCGTTCGTCACCGAAGAGCTGTGGAGCCACTTCGACGCCGACCGCGCGACGCTGCTCGTCGAGGCGCCGTGGCCGGCGTATCCCGAGAATGCGGTCGATCCCGAGGCCGAAGCCGACCTCGGCTGGGTGGTGCGGCTGATTTCCGAGATCCGCTCGGCGCGCGCCGCGCTCAACGTGCCGCCCAAGGCGCGCATCACGCTGCTGTGCCGCGACGCGGACCAGACGGCGCAGGCGCGGCTCGCCGCGCACGCCGAGCCGATTGCGGCGCTGGCGCGCCTCGATCGCATCGAGATCATTTTCGGCGAGGCGCCCCGGGGCTCGGCCCAGCTCGTGGTCGACGAGGCGATCTTCGCGCTGCCGCTCGCCGAGGTCATCGACATCGGCCGCGAATCGGAACGGCTCGCCCGCCAGATCGAGAAATGCGAAGGTGAGATCGCCAGGATCGACGCCAAGCTCGGCAACGCCCAGTTCACCAGTCGCGCGCCCGGGCACGTGATCGAGGAACAGCACGAACGCCGTGCCGAGGCGGCGGAGACCCGCGCGCGTCTGGCCGAAGCGCTGTCGCGGCTTTCAGGCGACTCGGCGTCCGCCTGAAATGGGTCACGACCGCATCTCCGGCCACCGGGAAGACAGAAAGTGTGGCAGAAGGTCGTTCCCTTGAGCTTCTAGGATTCACAGCCAAGTCTGCGGCGAACAACGCGCTTCGAGGACCAACGATGAGAGACGTTCCCACCATCGACCTTCCCGACCGGACCGTGCTGCTCGACGGCGGCATGGGCCGTGAGCTGCGTCGTCGCGGGGTGCCGATTCCGGGCACCATCTGGTCGGCGAACGCGCTGCTGGTCGCGCCCGAGGTGGTGCGCGCGGTGCACGACGACTTCATCGCCGCCGGCGCCGACGTCATCATCGTCAACACCTACGGCGTTATCCGCGCCGAACTTGCCCGCGAAGGGGTCGAGGAGCGGTTCGAAGAACTCAACATCCTGGCCTGCGAAATCGCCCGCGAGGCCCGCGACGCGGCCGACCGCGAGGTGCTGATCGCCGGGTCGCTGCCGCCGCTTCGCGGCAGCTACCGTCCCGACCGCGTCGGCGAATTCGACGAGATCGAACCGCTCTACCGCGAGCAGGCGGCGATCCTCGCGCCCCACGTCGATCTTATCATTTGCGAGACCATGTCGAGCGCGGTCGAGGCTCGCGCCGCCGCCACCGGGGTTTGTGCGACCGGCAAGCCGGTCTGGGTTTCGTGGACGCTGCACGAGGACCGCTCGGGACGGTTGAGGAGCGGCGAAACCGTCGCCGAGGCCGCCGCGGCGATCGCGCATCTCCCGGTTTCGGCCTTCCTTGCCAACTGCTGCGCGCCCGAAAGCATCACCGCCGCGATGCCGGCGCTCGCCGCGCTCGGGCGCGGACCCGCCGGCGGCTACGCCAACACCTTCCGGCCGGTTCCCGAGGACTGGACGCTCGACGGCGACAAGCCGAGCGACGGCATCAGCCCGCTGCGCGACGATCTCGACCCCGAAGCCTACGCCGGCCACGCGCTCGCCTGGCTCGACGCCGGCGCGCGTCTTATCGGCGGCTGCTGCGGCACCGGCCCCGAACACATCGCCCGGCTGAAGGCCCTGATCGGCTAGTACTTGGTTGCGTAAGTCCGCGTGTCACCCCCACCCAACCCTCCCCCATCAAGGGGGCGGGCCAGGAACTTGACATCCCGCCATAATTTGTCCCTCCCCTGGCGGGAGGGGGCAGGGGGAGGGGGACGAATAATGAGTCACTTTCCTTTGCAAGCAAGTACTAGGGTGTCCGGCGCCGGATTTCCACAGCGGTCTCTGACGCGCACTTGCCGCAGGATGGCGCGGCGGACTATCTTGCCCCCGATGGAACCCGATATGACCGGGGACGCCGCCGTCAGGGGAGAACATGCCGATGAGCGCCGACACGCCGAGATTCGACAAGTCCAAGCTGCCCAGCCGCCATACCACGGTCGGGCCGGAACGGGCGCCGCACCGAGCCTTCCTCTACGCCATGGGCGTGACCGAGGCCGAGATCTATCAGCCGCTGGTCGGCGTGGCGACGACCTGGAACGAGGCCGCGCCGTGCAACATCACGCTCTCCCGCCAGGCGCAAATGGTCAAGCAGGGCGTACGCGCGGCCGGCGGCACGCCGCGCGAGTTCACCACCATCAC
>JBHHZM010000226.1:0-2771 GCA_046758065.1 Alphaproteobacteria bacterium
GGCGACCAGTAGGGCTCCCACGAGTTGTCCTGATCGCCGTGGCCGCCGACGTGGTAGATCTGGTGGATCATCACCGCGCCGTGCTCGTGACAGGCGTCGGTGATCCGGCGGAAGGGCGCGATGACGCTGTCGTCCCCGTGGCGGAAGTTGGCGCGGATGAGAACGCCGGTGCGATGCGCCGGGGTCGGCTCGACGACGATCATCGCCGCGCCGCCACGGGCGCGCTCGCGGTAGTAGCCGAAGTGGCGATCGCCGGGTAGACCGTCGTCGCTCATGTTGGCGGTATGCGCGCCGAAGACGATGCGGTTCCTGAGCGTCTTGTGCCGCAGCGTGATCGGGGTGAACAGATGTGGAAATGCATCGGTCATGCCGGTAACTCCCTGTCACGGCCAGCCTGACAGCCTGTTCGCGGAATCGCCAACGGACCGTGCGTCGTGTCCGAAAGGAACCTTATTCCCGTGGTCGGTGAGCGGCAACTTCGGCGCGGGCGGAGTCGCGCAGCAGCGTGAGGTCGCTGCTCCTGACCACGATCCGGTAGCCGCGATCGAACATGGCCGGCGCATCGTCGTTCTCGCGGGCGATGCCGGCCATCGTCTTCCCGCTTGCGAGGATCGCCGCCTCGGCGCGCGCCAGCGTCGTAACGACTTCGGGGTCGTCGAAGCGGCCCGGCTTGCCTATGTCGGCCGACAGATCGAAGGGGCCGATGAACAGTACGTCGACGCCGTCGACGGCAGCGATTTCAGCGATGTTGTCGACCGCGCGACGCGATTCGATCTGGCACATGACGATCAGGTTTTCGGCGGCGCACCGGGCGTAGTCCTCGGCGCGCAAGCCGTAATCCGCGGCGCGGATGATGGGATAGGCGCAGCCCCGTACGCCGGCCGGCGGGTAGCGGCAGGCGGCGACCGCTCGCCGCGCCGCCTCCGCATCGTCAATTGCCGGGATCATGACCCCCTCGATGCCGGTATCGAGGGCGCGCTTGAGGTAGACCGGGTCGTTCCACGGCACCCGCATCATCGTCGCCGCGCCCGTGCCCGAAACCGCTTGCATCAGCGAAATGCCGTTGAGCAGATTGCCGGGGCCGTGCTCGTGGTCGATGAGCACGAAGTCGTAGCCGGCGAGCGCGACGATCTCGGCCGCGATCGGGCTCGCCAGATGAAGCCAGCAACCCAGTACGGAGTGGCCCGACGCCAGCGCCGCCTTCACCGGGTTGTCACGAACCATCGCCGCTTCCTCTCGTTCCGGTCGATCGAACCCGGCAGTGCGGGGTCATTCCGCCGCGGTTCGGGGCGCCATGCCGCGCGGAATCGATTCGACGGCGGAGAAATATTCCGAAAGGTGCGCCGCCGAGCGCTGCATCGCCGGTACGTGCTCGATCGCCTGATCGAGCGAGAGGCGCGCGACCGGCGCGCCGATCGCGAGACCGGCGCACATCCTTCGCCGAATTCCCATGACCGGAACCGCGACGCAGACCACGCCCGCGTTGTGCTCCTGATCGTTGACGGCGAAACCCTTGGCCCGGACGCGGCGGAGGTTGTCGAGCAGTTCGTCGGCGTTGGTGATGGTCCTTTCGGTAAAGCGGTCGAGCGACAGGCTTCTGACCAGACGTTCGCGCTCGCGCGGAGGCATATGGGCGAGAAACAGCTTGCCGACGGCGCTGCAATGGAGCGGCAACCGCGTTTTCGGCGCCACCCGCAGGCCGAACGACGAGGACGTTTCAACCTTGTCGAGGCAAACGACTTCGCCGCGCGCCATCACGCCGAAGCCGGTCGATTCGCCGATCTGCTCCGAGAGCGTCTTGAGAATCGCGTGTGTCGGACCCTCCGCGACGGAGGCCGCCGCCGCCTGGAGACCGAGAGACACAAGCCGGTAGCCAACGACGAACCGCCGACTGCCCGGCTCGCGTTGCAGGAACCCTTCGCGTTCGAGCAACAGCGCGATGCGATGCACCGTCGGTTTGGGCAACCCGAGAAGCGAGACGAGATCGGAAAGAGCGATCGGCTTGGTCGAGCCCGCCACGCCTTCGAGCAGCGCCAACGCCTTGACGATAGGCGACCCGCCAAATTCGCCCGCGTCTATCTCAGAGGCTTTCGGTGTGGCGAGTTTCATGCCCCGATCTTCCGACCCGATACGCGGCTTGTCAAATAAAGCCGACGTTATCGACCGGGCGCGCGCCGATCGGGCTGCCGGTCACGCGGCCCGTGAGAAAGGCCATGCCTCCCGCTTCAGCGTTTCCGCCGATCGTCCATGGAACGGTTGACCGCACGCTCGGCGTCGTCATCGACGATCGCCTGATAGATCGCACGCAGATGTTCGACGATCTCCTTGCGACCCTGCTCGTCGGCCTGCTCGATCGCCTGAGCGATCTTGTCGGTCAAACGGCGATTGTACACGCGCAGCGCTTCCGGTGATACATCGCGCCGCCGCGCCTGGTGGTCGTAGCTCATGTCATCCCTCGGGGTATACTTGAAACCGCAGACAAACCCCCGGCGCCGAGTGCTTTCCGGCGGGGTATCCGGGAAACGCCGGGAGTATATAGCAAGCTTCGTCGTCCCACCAACTGTGCTCCTGTCTTAACGCTTCCGGAGAACCGGTATCCTAATTTTTCGTGGAACGATCTATAACCTTTCGGATCAAAGAAAACCCCAAATAGGATCGGCAGCCTGCGAGCGGCGCGCTTACGGCCCCGTAAAGCGTGATGAAGGAGAGACGGTTAGGGGGCGGAGAACACCAACCCGCGCGGTTCATGTCATGTTGTCGATCTCGGTGTC
>JBHHZM010000227.1:0-2765 GCA_046758065.1 Alphaproteobacteria bacterium
ACCCGATTACAGAAGCCTGTCGAAGCATGGAAAAAGTCCGGTATCGGCGTTTCTCAATACCCTGCTAACGTTCCCGGCCCCGCACCACGAAGTACGGGTTCTCGAATCCGGGCTTGCCGTAGACCAGATCGGCGCCGTCGAGGGTTCGCACGCTGGCCCCGGCGGCGGCGACGACGGCGTGACCAGCGGCGGTGTCCCATTCCATGGTGCGCCCCAGACGAGGGTAGATGTCGGCCTCGCCGGCAGCGATCAAGCCGAACTTGAGCGAGCTGCCGGCGGAACGTTCCTCCTTGACGGAATAGTCCGCGAGGAAACGGTCGGTTTCGGGCGAACGGTGCGAGCGGCTGACCACGGCGACGAGGCCGTCGGTCGCGGGAAAGCGGGCGTGAATCGGGCGCGGCGCGCCGTCGTCGCGTTCGACGAACGCGGCGCCCGAATGGGCGAAATGGGTGATCTGTGCAACCGGCGCACGGACGACGCCGAGCACCGGCCGGCCGCCCTCGATCAACGCGATATTGACGGTGAATTCGCCATTGCGGCCGATGAATTCCTTGGTGCCGTCGAGCGGGTCGACGAGCCAGAACGCGCGGCCCGCGACGTCTGGCGCTGCGCCGGCGGCGGCGCTCTCCTCGGCGACCACCGGGATTTCGGGGGTAAGCGTTTCGAGCGCCGCGACGATCAGCCGCTCGGCGGCCTCGTCGGCCTCGGTCACGGGGGTCGAATCGGCCTTGATACGGACCGTTGCGCCGCCCTCGTAATAGCGCATGATGAGATCGCCCGCCTCGCGCGCGATGCGACGCAGCGCGCCGGTCAGGCCGGCCGGGTCGTCCAGGGTCATGTGTGTTCTCCGCTCCGGAACCGTGTGTACCCGCCGTGTTCCCCGCACGCAAGCGCCGCGGCGTTCGGACTGGCGCGGGCGGGAGCGCTCGATTACGCTGGGCGCGCGATTTTTCCCGACTGGCGGAGATGATGGGACGAGGCCGAACCTGTTACCTGCGCGCCGTGCTCGCCGTGGTTTTCGCGCTTGCCGGCGCGGCCCCGGCGGGGGCCGGCTTCGATGCCGGCATGAGGGGCTTCGAAGCGGGCGATTACGTCGCGGCGCTCGCCGAATGGGGGCCGGCGGCGAAGGCCGGCGATGCGGCGGCGCAATACGGCATCGGCCTGATGTTTCGCAACGGTCGGGGGTTCGAACGCAACCTCGCCGAGGCGAGACGCTGGTTCGGGCGCGCGGCGGCGCAGGGCTATGCGCAAGCGCGAGCGGCGCGCGAAGCGCTCGCCGGACCGCACGGCGCGCGGCGCGTCCACGCGAGTACCGCAGCGTCCACTAACGGTTATGCGGTCCATCTCGCCTCGTTTCGCACTAGGGCGGCGGCGGTCGCCGAATGGCGGCGCCTCGCCGGCCATTACGCCGATCTTCTCGGCGGCCTCGAGGTGCGCTATCGCCGGGTCGATCTCGGAGCCGACAAGGGCGTGTACTACCGGCTTCTCGCCGGGCCGCTCGACGATGCGGCGGCGGCCGGGGCGCTGTGCCGCGCGTTCGCCGCGCGCAAGGTGAGCTGCCGCGTGGCGCCGCCCGGCTGAGGCATGTTCTAAAGCGCGCTCGCGACCTTGAGCCCTTCGAGTACGGCTTCCGCGGCGCTCCGGGGCGCGCGGCAGTCGCCGATCACATGCAGCTCGCCGCGCTCGGCGGCGACCGTTGCCGCCTTCATGCCGGCGGGGCCGCCGCCGGCGAACAGCACCTTGCGCGGCTTCGCCGCCGGTCCGTTGCACCGTTCCACCCCGGGGAGTGGCCACCGCCGGTCGCCTACGCCATCGGTGTCGTCTGCTCCCGCGGCCATCGCGCGTTGTGAATCCCGCATTCGGTCTTTTCGCTTCCCGCCCAGCGTCCGGAGCGGAAGGGCGCACCGAGCGGCACCCGGTGCGTGCACGGTTGGCAACCGATCGAAAGGTAGCGTTCGGCAACCAACGGGTGGCGGGGAAGGTTCCGCTCCGCAATGGCGGCTCTGACCTCCTCGCGCGACCATCGGGCCAAAGGGTTGATCTTGATCTTACCGCCTATCGCCTCGATCGTCTCCAGGTTCGAACGATGGTTCCCGTGGAAGCGCTTGCGGCCGGTGATCCAGGAGTCGAAACCGGCGAGCGCGCGTTCCAGCGGCTGCACTTTGCGTAGGTAACAACAGGCGTCGGGCGAGTCCCGCCACAGGGCGCCATCAGGATCGCCGCCGGTCAGCGCGGTGGCATCGGGGCTCACCGAACGTACACCGGTAAGGCCGAGCCGGGCGACGAGCCGATCGCGGTAGGCGAGGGTCTCCGGGAACAGTTTTCCGGTATCGAGAAAGATCACCGGAATCGCGCGGTCGATGCGGGCGACGAGGTCGAGAAGCACGGCCGATTCGGCCCCGAACGATGAGACCAGCGCGATGCGTCCCGGGAACTCTTCTTCGATCATCAACCTCAGCAGATCGAGTCCGTCGAGATGGCCGTAAGCGTCGCGCAACCGGCGCGCGTGGCGCCGGATCGGGCCGTCCCCGGCGGCAGACGGTGGCGAGGCGTCCCGATTCCAAGGGTTGTGCGAGGGAAAATCGTCGGTGTCGAACATGGGTGCCACTCCACAAATCAAGAACGAAATGGCCGTATCGTTCAGGTTTGCGGGGTTCCGGCGCGGCCGGCGGCACAGAAAAACCGCCACAACGGTAGCACGGCGGTTGCCGTCGCTTTAGCCGTATTTGTTAAGCGCCCGCAAGCTGATCGATCAAATCGGCGCT
>JBHHZM010000228.1:0-2765 GCA_046758065.1 Alphaproteobacteria bacterium
ACCAACGTCCTCGGCACGGTGCGCGTCCTCGAAGCGGTGCGCGAGACGCCGAGCGCGCGGGCCGTCCTCGTGGTGACCAGCGACAAGGTCTACGTCAACGACGGCAGCGGCCGGTCGTTTCGCGAGGACGACCGCCTCGGCGGGGGCGATCCCTACAGCAGTTCGAAGGCGTGTCAGGAGATCGTCGCCGCCTGCTATCGCGAAAATTTCTTCACCGCCAGCCACCCGCGCGTCGCCGTCGCCCGCGCCGGCAACGTCATCGGCGGCGGCGACTGGGCGGCCGACCGCCTGGTCCCGGACTTCGTGCGCGCCGCCGCGTCCGCGCAGTCGCTCGTGCTGCGCCATCCCGAAGCGACCCGGCCGTGGCAGCATGTGCTCGACCCGTTGGCCGGCTACCTGATCTATATCGAGCGCCTCTTCGCCGCGGACGGCGACGGGCTACCCGCCGCGCTCAATTTCGGGCCGCCGGCCGCGAGCGTGCAGCCCGTGGGCCGCGTGGTCGACGCCCTCGCCGAGCGCTGGGGCGGGGGCGTGTCCTGGAAGAAGACCGACGCCGCCCCCGCGCCGGAAGCCACCGCGCTGGCGCTCGACGCGTCGCTGGCGCGGCGCAGTCTCGGGTGGCGGCCGCGCCTCGATTTTGCGCAGGCGCTCGATTGGACCGCCGCCTGGTACCGCGCCCACTGCGAGGGCCGCGACATGCGCGCCTACAGCCTCGACGAACTGCGCCGCTACGCAGGACTTTCGGGCTGAATGCGGCCGCGACGACAAGATCGCCGGTATGGCGCCGGACGCGATTTTCGAGTATGCCTACCGCGACCACGGCGCTGTCGTAATCCGCGAACCCTAAATCCCGACGATCCCATGAGCCATCCGATTCGCCGGCCCCCTTCCTTCGGGCGTGGGATCGTCCGCGTACGACGCGAAGGGGGCGACGGTGCGCCTCCGCGCCGGCGACGGGGAGCCGGGGCATGACCGCCGCTCCGGACAATGCCGCCGCGCCGGACCTGGCCGAGCGGCTCACCTCGTGCCGGTTCTGCGGGGCGCCGCTCGAACACGATCTCGTCGATCTCGGCGAGACGCCGCTCGCCAACGGCTATCTCGACGAGGCGGCGCTGACGCGGGCGGAACCGCGTTTCCGCCTGCGCGCCCGGGTCTGCGCCGAATGCTTCCTGGTGCAGCTCGACACCGTGGTGTCGCCCAAGGCGATCTTCAGCGACTACGCCTACTTCTCGAGCTACTCGACGAGCTGGGTCGAGCACGCCCGGCGCTTCGCCGAAGCGACGATCGCGCGCTTCGCTCTCGGCCCGACGAGCCGGGTCGTCGAGGTCGCGAGCAACGACGGCTATCTTCTCCGCCACTTCATTGCGGCGGGCGTGCCGGCGCTCGGCGTCGAGCCGGCGGAGAACGTCGCTAAAGCCGCGCGCGCCTCCGGTGTGCCCACCGAGGCCCGGTTCTTCGGCGCCGATCTCGCCCGCGACCTCGTGGCGCGCGGCTTCGCCGCCGATCTCGCGGTCGCCAACAACGTGCTGGCGCACGTACCCGCGCTCAACGACTTCGTCGCCGGGCTGGCGCTGCTGCTCAAGCCGGTGGGGGTGCTGAGCGTCGAGTTTCCCCACCTCCTTCACCTGATCGAGCGGGTCGAGTTCGACACCATCTATCACGAGCACTTCAGTTACTTTTCTTTCTCGGTCGCCGAGCGGGTCTTCGCCCGCCACGGCCTGCGGGTCTTCGACGTCGAACGGCTTGCGACCCATGGCGGCAGCCTGCGCCTGTTCGCGTCCCGCGCCGACGGCGTCCCGCGCGCGCCGACGCCGGCGGTCGATGAACTGCGGCGGCTCGAACGCGACGCCGGATTCGACGACCTGCGGGCCTATGCCGGCTTCGCCCCGCGGGTCGAGGCGGTCAAGACGGCGCTGCTCGACTTCCTCCACGCCGCCCGACGCGAAGGGCGCTCGGTGGTCGCTTACGGCGCTGCGGCCAAGGGCAACACGCTGCTCAATTCCTGCGGCGTCGGCGGCGACCTGATCGCCTACGCGGTCGACCTCAGCCCGCACAAGCAGGGGCGCTATCTGCCGGGAAGCCGGCTGGCGATCCATCCGCCCGAGCGGGTATTCGAGACCCGGCCCGACTACCTGCTGATCCTGCCCTGGAACCTGCGCGAGGAAATCGTCGCGAGCATGGCGGGCATCCGCGACTGGGGCGGGCGCTTCGTGGTTTCGATCCCGCGGCTCGAGGTAATCGCGTGAACTTCCATGAGACCGAGATACCCGGGGTGATGGTGGTCGAGGTCGAAAAACGATCCGACGAGCGCGGTTATTTCGCCCGCACCTTCTGTGCCGGGGAATTCGCGGCCGCCGGGTTGCCTGCGCGCTTCGTTCAGGCCAACGTCTCCTACAACGCCCGGCGCGGCACCCTGCGCGGCCTGCATTACCAAGCCGAGCCGAAGCCCGAACCCAAGCTGGTGCGCTGCACCCGCGGCGCGGTGTTCGACGTGGCGGTCGATCTCAGGCCCGATTCGCCGGCGTTTTGCCGCTGGACCGGACACGAGCTCAGCGCCGATAACCAACGCGGGCTTTACATTCCGCCCGGCTGCGCCCACGGTTTCGTCACCCTCGAAGACGACACGGAGACGTTCTACCTGATGGGCGAGTTCTACGACGCGGCGCTGGCGCGCGGCGTGCGCTGGAACGATCCGGCCTTCGCGATCGACTGGCTGGTCGCGCCGAGCGTGATCTCGCCGCGCGACGCCGGCTTTCCGGACTTCG
>JBHHZM010000229.1:0-2755 GCA_046758065.1 Alphaproteobacteria bacterium
TGTTCCTCGCCGGCGACTGGACCGACACCGGCCTGCCGGCGACGATCGAGAGCGCGGTACGCTCGGGCCACATCGCGGCGCGCCTGATCGCCGCCGGCTGAACGCCGCGCGGCCGCGGGTTGAGCCGCGCTTCAGGTCAGTCGGGGCCAAGCACCTCGTGGCGCTGTTCGCCGAGGCCGTCGATCCCCAGCGTCATGACGTCGCCGGGCCTGAGAAACCGCTGCGGCCGTCGCCCGGCGCCGACGCCGGGAGGCGTGCCGGTCGGCACCACGTCGCCCGGCATCAGGGTCATGAACTGGCTGATATAGCTGACGAGACGGGCAACGCCGAAGATCATCTGCGCGGTCGAGCTGTCCTGCATGCGCTCGCCGTTGAGATCGAGCCAGATGCGCAGGTTCTGCGGATCGGGCACGTCGGCGGCGGTGACCAGCCACGGACCCAACGGTCCGAAGCTGTCACAGCTCTTGCCCTTGATCCACTGACCGCTCCGTTCGGCCTGGAAGGCGCGTTCGGACACATCGTCGAAGACGCAATAGCCGGCAACGTGATCGAACGCGTGATCCTCATCGACGTAGCGCGCCGTCGTGCCGACGACGACCGCGAGCTCGACTTCCCAGTCACCCTTGGCGTGACCGCGCGGCAGGACGACCGGGTCATGGGGTCCGCTGAGCGCGGTGATCGCCTTGCCGAACAGCACCGGTTCCTCCGGTATCGGGTGGCCGCCCTCCTTCGCGTGATCGGCGTAGTTGAGGCCGACGGCGACGATCTTGCCGACCCGGGCGACGGGCGGACCGAGGCGCGGGTTTCCCGCGACCTCCGGCAGCGTCGCCGGGTCGAGCGCGGCGAGCCGCGCGAGCGCCGCCGGAGCGAGCGTCGCCGGGTCGATGTCCGCGATCTCGCCCGAAAGATCGCGCAGGCGCCCTTCGGCGTCGATCAGGCCGGGCTTTTCATCCCCGGCCGCGCCGTATCGCACAAGCTTCATGGATCACCTCCCGGCTGATGCTGCGGAAAACGCCGTGGTTCGCCGCAACGCCGCGCTTCTGTGCCAAAGCGACTGTAGCCCGGATGAATTTCCTGTAAAGTTGCCCGCCATGGACAGCAGGGAAAACCTCGCCCCCGACGACCCCGAGAGCCTGAAAGCGGCGGTGCGCGAAAGCTGGACCCGGCGCAGCAACGCCTGGGACCGCTGGGCCGACCATATCGCCGAGCTCGCCGCGCGGCTCAACCAGCCGCTGCTCGACGCCGCCCGGCTCGCGCCCGGCCAGAACGTCCTCGACCTCGCCTCGGGGACCGGCGAACCGGCGCTGACCAGCGCCCGGCGCGTCGGCCCGGACGGCGTGGTGACGGCGACCGACCTGGTGCCCGAAATGCTCGCCAGCGCCCGGCGCCGGGCGGCCGACGCCGGGCTCGACAACCTGCGCTTCGAAATCGCCGACATGGAGGCGCTGCCGTTCGCCGCTGCGCGCTTCGACCGGGTAGTCTGCCGCTTCGGCGTCATGTTCTGCCCGCGCGCCGACGCGGCGTTCGCCGAAGCGCGCCGGGTGCTGCGGCCCGGCGGCCGCGCCGCCTTCATGGTATGGGGACCGCGCGCCGACAACACCATGTTCGAGGTGGTGCAAACGGTCGCGCCCGAGTTCGTCGAGACGCCGGCGTTCACCGGCGCGCTCACGCCGTTCCGCTTCGGCGAACCGGGCGCGCTCGAAGCGGCGCTCGCCGAGGCCGGCTTCGACCGCGTCGAGGAACGCGAAATCCGCTTCGCGCCGACGCCGCCTCGGGGCAGCCGGTTCTGGCGTCACAATCTGGAGATGTCGTTCGGCGGCCGGCTCGACGCGCTCGCCCCCGACCGCCGCGCGGCGCTCGACGCGGCCCTCGACGAAGCCTTCGCGCGCTACCTCGACGGCGAGGTATATCGCATCGCCGCCCACGCCCGCATCGGCGTCGGCGACGCCGCCTGAGACGACGGCCCTCAGTCCACCGAAACGCCGTCGTCGCCCGCCGTTTCTTCCTCGGACGCCGCGGCCTCGCTCTGGATGCGCAGGCGGCGGCGGCTGCGTACGCTGAAGGGGATGGAAGCGAGATAGCCGATGGCGAGCAGCGAAAGCGCATACCAGGGATAGCCCACGATCAGGGCGAACAGGACGCCGATGGCGAGCAGCACCGGGAGCACGTGTTCATGGCGCACCCGCAGCCCCTTGCCGGAATACATCGGGATCGTGCTGATCGTCAGGAGCGATACCACGATCAGGTGAAGCGCGACGACCGCCGGTTCGCGCAGGAACGTGTCGCCGAACTCGAACGACAGCATCATGGGCAGCAGCGCGATGGCGCTCGACGCCGGCGCCGGCAGGCCGGTGAAGAACTTCGAGGTCCAGGCCGGACGGTCGGGATTGAGCAGGCTGGCGTTGAAGCGCGCCAGTCTCAACGCCATGCAGACGCTGAACAGCAGCGCCACGGCCCAGCCCGCGGCGCGGCCGTCCTGCAGGGTCCAGAGATAAAGCGAGAGCGCCGGCGCGACGCCGAAACAGAGGAAGTCCGACAGTGAATCGAGCTGGGCGCCGAACTCGGTGGAGGCCTTGAGGATGCGGGCGACGCGGCCGTCGAGGCCGTCGACGACACCCGCGGCGATGATCGCGGCGACCGCGACCTCCCAGCGATCGAGCAGCGCGTAGCGGATCGCCGTGAGGCCGAGGCAGATGGCCAGCACGGTGAGCGCATTGGGCACCAGCGCGTTGACCGATATCCCCCGCAACCGCCG
>JBHHZM010000230.1:0-2645 GCA_046758065.1 Alphaproteobacteria bacterium
TGAGGCTCGCCATCTGCCAGGGCTTCGACCAGTACGCCAACGTCCGCCCGGCGCGCATCCTGCCGGGCGTCGCGAGTCCCCTCGCCGACATCGGTCCCAGCGACCTCGACTGGGTGATCGTGCGCGAGAACTCGGAAGGCGAGTACGCCGGCGCCGGCGGTCGGGCGCATCGCGGCCTGCCCGACGAGGTCGCCACGGAAACCGCCGTCTTCACCCGCCGGGGCGTCGAGCGCATCATGAAGTTCGCCTTCGAGCTCGCGCGCGTGCGCCCGCGGCGCCGGCTCACGCTGGTAACGAAGTCGAACGCCCAGCGGCACGGCATGGTGCTGTGGGACGAGGTGTTCGCCGGGCTGGCGAGCGAATACGGTGAGGTCGAGACCGACCGCGTGCTGGTCGACGCCGCCACCGCGCGCATGGTGCGCGATCCGCGTTCGCTCGACGTGCTGGTGGCGACCAACCTGCACGCCGATATCCTGAGCGATCTCGCGGCGGCGCTCGCCGGCGGCCTCGGCCTCGCGCCAAGCGCCAACCTGAACCCGGAGCGTCGTTTCCCCTCGATGTTCGAACCGGTGCACGGCTCGGCCAACGACATCGCCGGCAAGGGCATCGCCAATCCGCTCGGCGCAATCGCGAGCGCGGCGATGATGCTCGACCATCTTGGCGAGACCGAAGCCGCAGCGCGACTGGCCGCCGCGGTCCGTCGGGTCTGCGCCGGCGACGGGCCGCGCACCCCGGACATCGGAGGCGTCGCCACGACGACCGAGGTCGCCCGCGCGGTCTGCGAAGCGATCGCCGGGGGCGACGGTTGAAGTGGTTCCGCCGGGCGCCGAGCGACCGGCGAGCCCCCGTCCGGGCAATCGAGGCTGACATGCATTTTTCGATTACGCCCATCACCCCATCGGTTAGAATGGGAAAAACTCGGCGCAGGCCGTTCGCGCGTCCGCAGCCGGGACGATCGCTTCAAGTGGAGAGCTCACAGCTACAGGGAGAACAATCGATGTATATTTGGCACAGGGCCGCCTGCGGAATCGCCGCCGGACTTTTGGGCATGGCGATGGTCGCGGCGACGCCGGCAAGCGCAAAGGTCGAGGGCGACACGATCACCATCGGCGCCGCCGTATCCTTGAGCGGCAAGTACACCACCGCCGGCAACCACACCAAGAACGGCTACGACCTCGCCGTCAAGCGGATCAACGAGATGGGCGGGGTGACCGTCGGGGGCAAGAAGTACAAGCTCGCCGTCAAGTACTACGACGACGAATCGACGCCGGCGCGCGGCGCCCAGCTCGCCGAGCGGCTGATTCAGCAGGACGGCATCAAGTTCATCCTCGGCCCGTACAGCTCGGGTCTTACCAAGGCGATCGCTCCGGTTACCGAGAAGTACAAGATTCCGTTGGTCGAGGGCAACGGCGCTTCGCGCTCGCTGTTCAACAAGGGCTATCGCTACATCTTCGCCGTATTGTCGACCTCGGAGAAGTATCTCGCCGAGGCCATCCATCTCGCCGCCGAGCAGGCCGAGAAAGCGGGCAAGGATCCGAGCTCGGTCAAGGTGGCGATCGCGGTCGAGAACGACCCGTTCTCGCTCGACATTCGTCAGGGCGTGCTCGACGACGCCAAGCGCTTCGGCATGAAGGTGGTGATCGACGACAAGCTCCCCAAGGAGCTCAACGACATGTCGGCGACGCTGACCAAGGTCAAGGCGCTCAGGCCCGACGTGCTGGTCGTGTCCGGCCACTCGAAGGGCGCGGCGCTGATTACCCGTCAGATCGCCGAGATGAAGGTCGACGTGCCGATGCTCGCCATCACCCACTGCGAATCGGCCAAGGTGACCGACAAGGAGAAGTTCGGCGACAACGCCGAGGATACGCTCTGCGCCACCCAGTGGGCGCCGACCATGAGCTACTCGGACAAGTGGTTCGGCTCGGCGGCCGACTACGCCGAGACCTTCAATGCTGCGTACGGCTATGTGCCGCCCTATCAGGCCGCGGAGTCGTCGGCCTCGGTGCTGGTCTACGTCAACGCCATCGAGCGTGCCAACTCGTTCGACACCGAGAAGGTGCGCGATGCGCTCGCCGCCACCGATTTGCAAACGTTCTACGGCTTCGTCAAGTTCGACGAGACCGGCAAGAACATCGCCAAGCCGATGGCGCTGCGCCAGATCCAGGGTGGCGAGTACAAGGTCGTCGCGCCGTCCAAATGGGCGGCGGCAAAGCTTGTCCATCCACGGCCCAAGTGGAGCGAACGCTAATCGTCTGAGCGAAGCGCCCGCCCCGCCGCGACAGGCCGGGCGGGCGCGAGCCCCGGCAAATGGACAACCTTGATATCCTTTTCCAGGCGCCGATCCTGTCGGTGCAGTTGTTGCTCGACGGCATCCTGGTGGGGGCGATTTTCGCGCTCGCGGCGTACGGCATGGCGCTCGTCTGGGGGGTGATGAACGTCATCAACATCGCCCAGGGCGAGTTCGTCATTCTCGGCGGTTTCGTCACCGTCTATCTCTCCGAGATCGACGTGCATCCGCTGCTGTCGGTGCCGGTGGCGGCGGCGGCTCTTTTCATCTTCGGCTGGGCGGTCTACCGCTTGGTCGTGTTCCGCGTCGTCGACAAGGACCTGTTCATCTCGCTGCTCGCCACCTTCGGCATCAGCAT
>JBHHZM010000231.1:0-2590 GCA_046758065.1 Alphaproteobacteria bacterium
GGCACGCCGAAATAATGGGGTGGTGGTTCACCGTAGTCCTCGCACTGAAGTTCAGACCCGTATATGCAGAACTGCTGGCGTACCTGCTTGACGTGAATCAGGCTGAGGCACCGGTCGATAAGGATGACAAACGGCAGCGCGAGGCCAAGTCGCTTGGCGATCGCCAGCTCCCCACAAGTCATTTGAAAGCATCCGTCGCCAACGATGCAGACGACGGGCAGTTCGGGGTGCGCGATCTTGGCCGCGATGGCGCCGGGAATGCCGAATCCCATCGAAGACCAGCCGTTGGTGATCAAAAACGTACGAGGAGCGTGCACCGTCCATTGACTGGCGATCTGATGGGTGTGGGCGCCAACATCGAAGGACAGGATGCCATCGCGCGGCAACACCTTTCGCACGATATCAATGGCCTGGTGAGGGCTGAAACCATCCGTCGACGGTCGAAGCGACTGCTGGAACGCCCGCTTGTGTCCGGCGATGGTCTCCGATGACCAGTCGTCGTGCGCCGCGGCAACCGCGTTAAGGCGCTCGAGCGAGGAATCGAGATCGCCGACGATCTCGCACACGACATCGACCGTGCCATCCGTATCGACCGGTTCAATGTCGATTTGCAAGACCGGAATGCCGCCGATCCAGGCCTCGTATTCGACCTCTACAGTGTCGTAGCCAAGGCCAATCACAAGATCGGCCCCGCGCAAAAATTGCCGCTGCACCTGCCGCCTCGCCCGCTCGATGCACCCGATTGACAATGGATGGTCCTCGTCGATCAGGCCCTTCGCCATCGTCGTCGAGGCAAAGGGAATGCGGTTTCCTTCGACGAAACCGCGGAGGAGATCGACGTTTCGTATCCGCATGGCCGAAGCGCCGATGATTGCAACCGGCTTTCTCGCATCGCGAATGATTCGACCGGCTTTTTCGAACACCGCGTCGGCCGGCGCCGCGCCGATTGGCGCGCCCTTGATGGGCGGCGGGACGCTCTCCGTCGCGGGCGCGAGCAGGACGTCCTCTGGCAAATCGAGATGCACCGGGCCTTGCGGTTCGCTAAGCGCCGTTCTTATCGCCTCTTCCAGCGTTGCGGCCAGGGAACCCGTCCTGAGCGCATAACTCGCCTTGGTGATCGGCTGAAACAGGGCATGATGATCAACGTGCATCTGAATCCGCCGCCCCAACTGGTCGGTATTCAGATTGCAGGTGATGGCGATCAACGGAGACCGGTCGAGGTAGGCGTTGCCCACGCCGGTCGTGAGATTAGTCGCGCCCGGACCGAGCGTCGCGATACAAAGACCGGGTCGACCCGTGAGGCGTCCCATCACATCGGCGCAGAAGGCCGCAGAACCTTCGTGCGCGGTAAGCACGAACTCAAGTCCGCCCGTGCGCATCGCTTCGATCAGCGGAAGCACATTACCACTCGGAATGCCAAATCCGTGGCTGACTCCCGATTCCTTGAGCGTTTGCACGATAAGGTCTGCGTTGTTCATCTTCGCGGTGTGCTCCCGGCCTTCATCACCCGTCCCCGTTGCTTGGAGGGTGTCCTCGTGGTGGCTAATGGAGAGGGGGCGATTTGAGGAACGCGTTGCGATCGGCCGAGCGCACCCGGATCTTCAACTCGTTGCCGTCGCGCGAGACGGTCAACGGGATTTCGGTTCCCGCAGCCCCAAGCGCCCAAACCTTGCGGAACATGTCCGCCAAGTCGGCGACGGGCGCGCCGGCGACCTCCAGAACGACGTCACCGACCTCGACGTCGGCCTGATGGGCCGGGGCGCCTCCCGCGAGACCCGTCACCACGAGTTTTTCCTCCGCCTCGATCATGTATAGGCCGAGCCACGGGCGCGGCGGCTTGTCGACCCTGCCGAACTTCAGGAGGTCATCGAGAATCGGTTCCAAGAGGTCGATCGGCACGATCATGTTGCCGTCGCACGGCGCCCCGCCTCCGCCCGCGTCCCGGACGAACAGCGAACCGATGCCCTGCAGCCTGCCGTCACGCCCGACGAGGGCCGCGCCGCCCCAGCTGGGATGCGCCGGCGCGGTGAAAATCGCCTCGTCGAGGACGTACTCCCAGTATCCCGCAAACTCCCGCTTGGAAACCACTTGCGCTTTCAAGGCGTGCCGGCGGCCGCCCTGTCCGGCGACGATGACGTGGTCTCCGACCTTGCAATCCCGGGACGTGCCGAGCTCGATCGCCGGCACGCCGAGCTTTCCCAAAGCCTGCACCAGGCCGAACCCCGTCGTCTGGTCGTAGCCCACGACGTGCGCCGGTGTGGCCGTCGCGGCGTCGGACGTCAGCCACACCGTTTCCGCTTCGGTGATCAGGTAGCCGATCGTCAGGACCAGTCCGTTATCCCCGATCACGACGCCGTTCCCGCCCCGCTCGGTGCCGAGGACGGACGCGGTGAACGCATCGTCGGGGACTTCCGACCGAAGGGCGAGGACGGAAGACAGAATTCCGTCGAGGTCGAAGGCGGCGTCCTCCGGTTTCGGCTGCGCCTCCACCGGGAATTCCCACTCGCCGGTCTCCGCCATCGGTCGATAACTTTCGCAATCCGAGAAATACGGGGTCACAGTCAATTGCAGGACCGCCCCGGAGACAGTA
>JBHHZM010000232.1:0-2549 GCA_046758065.1 Alphaproteobacteria bacterium
GCGAACCCGGTGACGTCCATTCCGGAGAAGACATGTCCGACACAGCACTCGCGCCGCTCTCTCGCATCGATCCGCGCAAGTTCCGCGACCAACGCGTCACCGCCGACGGTCAGCCCCGGGGATCGGTCGATTTCGTTCGCCTCCGGACGCTGTGGTTCAACACCGGCACGCTCTGCAACCTGACCTGCCGCAACTGCTATATCGAATCGTCGCCGCGCAACGACCGCCTGGTCTATCTGACGGCGGCCGAGGTCGCCGGTTACCTCGACGAGATCGCGGACGGTGACCTCGGCGCCGAAGAGATCGGTTTCACCGGCGGCGAGCCGTTCATGAACCCCGACATCGTCGCCATGCTCGACGACTGCCTGACGCGGGGCTTTCGCGTGCTGGTGCTGACCAACGCGATGCGGCCGATGACCAAGCTCGCGCGCCCGCTGCTGGATCTGAAAGAGCGCCACGGAACGCGCCTCACCCTCCGGGTCTCGGTCGATCATTACAGCCGGGCGCTGCATGAAATCGAGCGCGGCGCGCATACCTGGGACCGCGTGATCGAGGGGATGGTCTGGCTGGCGCGCAACGGATTCGGCCTCGCCGTCGCCGGGCGGACCTGCTGGGGCGAGCCCGAAGTCGAGATGCGCAAGGGCTACGCCCGCCTGTTCGCCGAACACGGCGTGCCGGTCGACGCTTTCGATCCCGGCGAGCTGGTGCTGTTCCCCGAGATGGACGAGAACAGCGACGTTCCCGAAATCACCGAAAAGTGCTGGGACATCCTCGGCGTCGCTCCGGCTTCGATGATGTGCGCGACCTCGCGCATGGTGATCAAGCGCAAGGGCGCCGAGCATCCCGCCGTGGTCGCCTGCACCCTGCTGCCCTACGATCCTCAGTTCGAGCTCGGTCACAGTCTCGCCGAGGCTGACAAGCGCGTCTGGCTCAAACACCCGCACTGCGCCAGGTTCTGCGTGCTCGGCGGGGGATCGTGCAGCAAGGCCTGAGAGCGCCGGGCGCACCCGGCGGAACGCTGGACAAACCGCGGCCCGGGGACAATATATAGGGCGCCCATAGAAGGCGCCTCACAGAGAAGATCCTCGAACCCGGCACCTCCGTCCCCTGCTGAGAGATTTGGTCATGTACAAGAAGACGACACACGAAATCGAGGTCACGGTGGAGCCGCTTTACCTCGAAGATCAGTCCTCTCCGGAAGACGACCACTTCGTCTGGGCGTATCACGTACGGATCGAAAACCGGGGTCATGCGACGGTGCAGCTCCGCAACCGTCACTGGCGCATCACCGACGCCAACGGACGATTGCACGAGGTAAAGGGCGTCGGCGTCGTCGGAGAGCAGCCCGTGCTGCATCCCGGAGAAAGCTTCGAATACACCAGCGGCACGCCGCTTTCGACGCCGTCCGGGATCATGGTGGGCAGCTATCAGATGAAAAGCGTGGACGGCAGCGTCTTCGACGTCGGAATTCCGGCGTTCTCGCTCGACAGCCCGTGCCAGCCGAGAAACATCCACTAATCCCGTCGCGGACGGAGCCGCGACCCGGTCGTCCAGAAGTCGAGGAGACAACACGTGAGCGCACGAAAGTCGATTAGCGTGGTCGAGAAACCCGGGACAGCGGACGGCGCCGCTCGGGGCGTGAGCCGGGCCGCGGCCGAGGAGGCGGTGCGCACCCTCATTCGCTGGGCCGGCGACGACCCCGACCGCGAAGGGGTGCGCGAGACGCCGGCGCGAGTGGTGCGCGCCTGGGAGGAATATTTCTCGGGCTATCTCTACGATCCGGTCGAGGTGCTCGAACGCACCTTCGAGGAGCACAAAAACTATGACGAGATGGTGGTGCTGCGCGACATCCGCTTCGCTTCGCACTGCGAGCATCACATTGCGCCGATCGTCGGCAAGGCGCATGTCGCCTACCTCCCGCACAAGCGCGTGGTGGGCATCAGCAAGCTTGCGCGCATCGTCGACGTCTTCGCCCGCCGGCTGCAGATTCAGGAGAAGCTCACCGCCCAGATCGCCGACACCATCAACGACGTGCTCAAGCCCCGCGGCGTCGCCGTGGTGATCGAGGCCGAGCATCACTGCATGACGACGCGCGGCATCCATCGACCCGGCACGCTGATGGTGACGAGCCGGATGCTGGGCGGATTCCGCACCGATTCGAGGACCCGGCGCGAGTTCCTGACGATGATCGGCAACCCGACGACGCGCCAGATCGGCTAGAGCGAGATGTGATGAGATAGAACCATTCTGACGGCGCGCATTTGTGACAAGGTCAAGGGGTTTGGCGCCGCCTATACCAGGAGGTACGGGCCAGCCAAAGCCCGCAGGATCTGGCGCCAATGCACCCGTCCCTTCGGGTTTCCGGGCGGCGGACGCCCGCGGTGTCGGCGCACTTGCCCGATGTCCCCGCATCGCCCCGCGCGCGCCTCCTGGCGGATCGCCTCGCCGCCCGAGAAACAGAATCGATCCGATCTCATCACATCTCGCTCTAGCCCGCGCCGCTGGACAACGCCCGCCGATTGACCAATCATCCGCCTTCGTTCGAGAGT
>JBHHZM010000233.1:0-2548 GCA_046758065.1 Alphaproteobacteria bacterium
CGGACACGACCTTCACCCCCGGCGGCGTCCAGTCCCGACCGTTCGCCCTGGTCGAAGAGCAGGGCCTGATTCAGTCGAGCGCCTCGCCGACCGATCTGGCGATCACCGGTCAGGGATTCTTCGTCGTCAACGCCAACGTCGACGGTTCGGGAACGCCGCGCTACACCCGCGCCGGTTCCTTCCATCAGGACGATCTCGGCAACCTCGTCAACTCCTCGGGCTTTTTCCTCCGGGGCTGGCCGCTCGATTCCAACGGCCTGTTGCCCGGCGCGCCCGGCAACACCTCGAACACCACGTCGAGCGCCGATCTGGCGAGCCTCCAGACCGTGAACGTCACGACGATCAACGGCACCGCCGCGTCGACGACGAACGTCTCCATAGGCGCCAACCTCAACGCCACGCAGGTCCTCCTCACCGGCGCCCAGGACACGACGAGTTCCCTGGGCGTTACCGCGACGGCCGATCTCGGGGCGGCCGCCGGCCTGGTCAACGGCGATCAGTTTACCGTCAGCAACGGCACCGGCGTGCTCGGCACTTTCACCTACAATTCGCCTCCCGGCGCCGGACAGTTCTCGACGCTCACCGAACTCGCCGCTCTGATCAACAACGTCACCGGCCTCACCGCGGCGATCGGCGGCGCCACCAACGACGCGACGCTGACCGTGACGATGGACGATCCGCGCGAAACGCTGACCATCACCAATACGGTCAATACCGCGGGCACCGCCCTGTTCGGCGGCACCTCCCCGATCACCACCGCGGACGCTTACGATCCGACCGTGTCGAGCAAGAACATGGCGTCGGGCAACGTCAGCGCCCACTTCAGCCGCGCGGTGCGCATCTTCGACGCCCAGGGAACCGGCCACGACCTGCAGATCGGCTTCCTCAAGGTCGCCACCAACACCTGGTCGATCGAGGTCTTTTCCAACCCGGCGAGCGACGTAAGCGTGGCGCCTCCGCTGGTCGACGGTCAGATCGCCACCGGAACCGTTACCTTCAACGGCGACGGCACTCTCGGAAACGTGACGGCCGGGCTGTCGAACGCGATCCCGATCGCCTGGACCACGGGGGCGGGCTCCAGCTCCGTCACTTTGGACCTCGGTACGGCGGGAGCTATCGGCACCGGCCTCGCCGACGGTCTCAGTCAGTTCGACGGCGGCTTCAACGTCGCCTTCGTCAACCAGAACGGCTCCGAGGTCGGCGAACTGAACGGCGTCAGCATCGACGAACGGGGCTTCGTCACGGCCTCGTTCACCAACGGCGAGACCACCCAGCTCTACAAGCTGCCGATCGCAACCTTCGCCGACGTCTCCAAGCTCAAGTCGATAAGCGGCAACGTCTTCGAACAGACCAACAAGTCCGGTCAGTTCAACCTGCGCGAGGCGGGTCGCAGCGGCGCCGGCTTCGTGGCGCCTTCCGCCCTCGAAGCGGCGAACGTCGACATCGGCAAGGAGTTCACCGACATGATCATCTCCCAGCGCGCCTTCTCGGCAAGTTCACGGGTGATCACCACCGTCGACGACATGCTCGACGAGCTGATCCGGATTCGCCGGTAAGCCGGAGTCTCTACACTGAGCCGGCCCGTCGTTTCAGGCGTCGGGCCGGCAACTTTTCCCAGATTCCATTAACCTTTTTCTTAGCAACGGTTAACCCTCTCCTTTAGCAAAATTTTAAGTCGGGGCGCCTACGCTTGGTCACGACTGAAGCAAGTAGCTTGGAGCCAGTATTAAGATGAACGAAGGCATGCGGATGAGACGGGCGAACAACGGTGGCCGCTTCGACGTGCCGGTCACCGTCGATGATCTGCCCCCGCCCAACACCAAGCGCTGGGTCGTCCGGCGCAAGGCCACCGTCGTCGCCGCCGTGCGCACCGGGCTGATCACGCTCGACGAGGCATGCAGCCGCTACACGCTCTCGGTCGAGGAGTTCCTGTCCTGGGAACGCGCGATCGAGAAGCATGGGTTGCGTGGGCTCCGGGTTACGCGTCTACAGGACTACCGCACGCCCACACGCACCTCCGAGTAAGCAGGCGCCGCCGCGCCCGCACCGCAGGGAGCCACCCGACAAAAGCGATCCGCCCCGGCAATTCTTGCCGCTTTCTAGGCAAGATTTGCCCGCCGTTAACGCCTCCTTCACCCAGCGTTGTTAGCTTCTGACAAACGCGGCGACCGAACGTTTCGGTTGTCGAGAAAGAAGGTCGGGAAGAACAACCGGGGATGTCAGACGTGAGCGGACTGACGCGATCGCTTCAGGGGATCAATCCCGTACGACTCCTTATTCTCTTGGGGATCGTCGGTCTCGTCGTCGGATTTTTCTTCTATCTTGCAACCCGATTGATCGAGCCGCCGATGGGTCTCCTCTTCGGCGATCTCGATCCCGGCGATTCGAGCAAGATCGTTACCCGGCTCGAAGGCATGAACGTGCCTTACGAGCTGCGCGCCGGCGGCAGTCAGATCTTCGTTCCCAGCGACCAGACGTTGCGCTTGCGCATGGCGATGGCCGGCGAGAATCTGCCGCGCGGCGGATCGGTCGGCTACGAGGTGTTCGA
>JBHHZM010000234.1:0-2527 GCA_046758065.1 Alphaproteobacteria bacterium
GCCCGTGCATTGGTGCCGGCGGGCGCTCGCGCACGGGCGGGCGCGCGGCCTCGTGGTCAACTCGGGCAACGCCAACGCCGTCACCGGGCCTTCGGGGATCGCTGCCGTCGAGACGACCGCGGGCGCGGCGGCGCGGATCGTCGGCTGCGCCCCGGACGAGGTGTTCGTCGCCTCGACCGGGGTCATCGGCGAGCCGCTGCCGACGGGCCGGATCGTCGCCGCGCTGCCCGGGCTCGCCGGGGCCCTCGCGCCGGGGGGCTGGGAGGACGCCGCCTGGGCGATCACCACCACCGACACCTACCCCAAGGGCGCCGGGGCGCAAGCGACGATCGACGGTGCCGCCGTTGCCATCGCCGGCATCGCCAAGGGCTCGGGCATGATCGCGCCCGACATGGCGACGATGCTCGCCTTCCTGTTCACCGACGCGCGCCTGCCGGCGGCCGTCCTGCAAGGGCTGCTCGCGGGTGCGGTCGACCGATCGTTCCACTGCATCACCGTCGACGGCGACACCTCGACCAGCGACACGGTGCTCGCGTTCGCGACCGGCGCCGGAGAGGGCCATGCCGAGCCTGCGGCGGCCGACGACCCGCGGCTCGACGGCTTCCGTGCGGTGCTCGATATGGTGTGCCTCGACTTGGCGCAGCAGGTGGTGCGCGACGGCGAGGGGGCGCAGAAGTTCGTCGCCATCACGGTCACCGGCGCCGCGAGCGACGCCGCCGCGCGCCGCATCGGCCTCGCGGTCGCCAATTCGCCGCTGGTCAAGACCGCGATCGCGGGATCGGACGCCAACTGGGGCCGCATCGTCATGGCGGTGGGCAAGGCGGGCGAAGCGATCGCGCCCGAGCGCCTCGCCATCAGCGTCGGCGGCGTGCCCGTCACCGAGGCCGGCGGCCGCGCCGACGGTTACGACGAGGCGCCGGTCGCCGCGCATATGGCGGGCCGCGACGTCGTCATCGGCATCGACGTCGGCGTGGGTGCGGGCGAGGCCACGGTATGGACCTGCGACCTCACCCACGACTACATCGAGATCAACGCCGAATACCGTTCGTGACGCGGCCATGGAGATGGTGCTCGTTTCTGCCGTGGCGCTCGTCGACGCCGATGGGCGCGTGCTGCTGACACGCCGGCCCGGGGGCAAGGCGATGGCCGGGCTGTGGGAGTTCCCCGGCGGCAAGGTCGAGGCGAACGAGACCCCCGAAGCGGCGCTGGTGCGCGAGTTGCACGAGGAGCTCGGCATCGACGTCGCGGCGAGCTGTCTCGCGCCCTTGACCTTCACCTCCCACGCCTATGCGGACTTTCACCTCTTGATGCCGCTCTACGTCTGCCGCGTGTGGGAGGGCGCAATACGTGCGCGCGAGGGCCAGGAGACCGCGTGGGTGCGACCTTCGCGCCTGCGCGACTACCCCATGCCCCCCGCCGACGCGCCGCTCATCGCGATGCTGCAGGATTTGTTGTGATGCCCGATCGGCGGGGGACGGGGCCGCCGATGCATCGACCTCGCCCTTCGAGACGGCCGCCGAGTCTAAGAGCCCGGCCGGAAATGAATTGTTTGAGTTCAGGGTCTGGCGATTCTTCGCGTGAGGAGTTGGAGACGTGCGGTCATGAGCCGGGCCGCGGCGCTGGCGATGGTGGCCGCGAAGTCGCTGGCGAGACGGCGGTTGCGAGCGAGCCGGGCGAAGCTGCGCTCGACCGGCATGCGCCGGGGCAGAAGCTTGAAGCCCGTCACGTCGTCGCTTCGCTCGACGATCTCCGGCTGGCCGATCTTTTCCGGCGCCTTGCCGAGCTTCGGCGCGGCGAAGGCGTGCCGCGGCCGGGGGAAGGCGTGCCGGATCGAGGCGGGCAGCGGCGGCGCGGCGGCGCGGTCGCGAACAGGGGCGGCGTGAACGTGGGCGGCGACGAGAAGCGCGCCGGTGTCGGTGAGGATATGGCGCTGGCGCCGCTTGACCGACTTGGCGGCGTGGAGGCCGCGCGGGCCGCCGCTTTCTTCACCGAGCGGCCGTCGATCACGCCGGCCGCCGGGCTGGCCTCTCCGCCGTCGGCTTGGCGCGCGGCCAAGAGCAGCCCATGATCGATCCGGTTCGGCGTCGCGTCCGCGCGCCACGCGTAGACATATCCCTGGACCGTGCTCTTCGGCGCAAAGTCCCTCGGCACCATCCGCCGCTGGCAGCCCGCGCGCGCCATGTACGGGATCGCGTTCGCCACCTCGCGCATCGCCGTCGTTGGGGGGCGTCCCGGCCGTTTGCGGGGCGGCAGCGGCGGGCCGATCACGCCCCGCTCCGCATCGCCCGGATCGCTTGCCTGGCGCAGGCCCGCACGGTCATGCTTGGCTCGAGTGGTCTCGGTCCACATCTTGTGGCTCCATCGCTGTTCAACCACAACGAAGGAATCACGAGTGACTGATTCCACTCAACTCTTTTTCGGCCGGACACTAAGGGGTCAGGGCCGGGCCTTGTCGCCGGCGGGGATTTCTTCTGCGCCGAGGGCGTCGGCGAGGCGCGTCTCGGCGCTGCCCGGCCTGAGCGCCTTC
>JBHHZM010000235.1:0-2521 GCA_046758065.1 Alphaproteobacteria bacterium
ACTCGTTACGGCTGCTTCCTTCCGGACCTGACCGGGTTGGCGAGGGGCCTGTCCGTCGCCAGCCTCCCGGCGCACTATAGCAGCTTTCCACGGCACGCGCGCAACTCCTTCGGGGACGCCAGCCGCGCGCTTGCCTCGCGCGAAGCGCTGTGACAGGTTCGCGTCATGCCACGCGTCAACGTCTATGCCGGGGGCACGCTCGACCGGGTTGCGCGTCGGCGTGGCGATGCCGCCTGGCTTGCCGAACGCCGCACCGATCCCGAGAGCCGCTACGTCGCGCTGTGGCGCGGGCTCTGCCTGGTCGACGGCGAGGATCCACCCCGCGCGGTCCTGCTGGCCCCGGTCGCCCTCGACGGCCTCCTGTCCGACGAGGCGACGGTCGTCCTGCTCGGCGAGACCAACGGCGCCGCCCGGTTTGCCGTCGACCTCGCGGCGCCCGCCGCCGATCCGACGGAAGGACCGCTTGCCGGCTGCGGCGCCTTCCGCGATCTGCGCGGCTTCGGCGGTCTGATGCCGCCGGACGAAGCGGCGCTGCTCGCCTACGCCCGCGGTCTGACGCGCTGGCATGCACGACACCGCTTCTGCGGCGTCTGCGGTGCACCCACCGGGTCGCGCCAGGCCGGCCACTTGAGGCTGTGCAGCGATCCAGCCTGCGCGGCCACCCACTTCCCGCGTACCGATCCGGCGGTCATCATGGTGGTGAGCGACGGCGAACGCTGCCTGCTGGGTCGGCAGAAGGACTGGCCTCCGGGGCTCTACTCGGCGCTCGCCGGCTTCGTCGAGCCCGGCGAGAGCCTCGAGGAAGCGGTCGCCCGCGAGGTCATGGAGGAAACCGGGATCGCCGTCGAGGACGTGCGCTATCACTCGTCCCAGCCCTGGCCCTTCCCGGCCTCTCTGATGCTCGGGTTCCACGCGCGCGCCGCGACGACGCGAATCGACATCGCGCGCGACGAGCTCGAAGACGCGCGCTGGTTCCACCGCGACGCGCTGGTCAGGCCCGCCGAGGGCTTCCGCCTGCCCCGTCCCGATTCGATCGCCCGCCGCCTGGTCGAGGACTGGATTTCGGGCAAAGCCGGGAGCTGAAGCCTGCCGGGGCAAAGCCCGAACAGGCGCAGTTTCCGTGGTCCACGGCGGTCATAAACGGTTTGGTAGCACTCCCGGCCTAGCGTCCGACAGGTCGTGCCGCTCTCCGAGCGGCCGTGTCGGCAAGCGTCATGAAGCGCCGGGCGAAACGGCCCGCGACCGGGAATCTGCCCATGACACCAAAGGAAATCGTCGACGTTCTCGCCCGCCACGAGAAATGGCTCGACAACCGGACCGGCGGCGGGCGCGCCAATTTCCAGTTGCTCGATCTCTCAGGTTACAGCTTTGCCCGAAGCCGGCTGCGTGGCGCCCAGTTCTCGGGGGCGACGCTGCGCCAGGCCAATTTCTCCCATGCCGATCTCGTCAAGGCCGACTTTTTCGGCGCGATCCTGCTCGAATGCGACATGCGCAGCGCCGACCTCACCCAGGCGAATTTGCGCGGGGCACGGCTGCGAGGCGCCGATCTTACCCAAGCCAGTCTCAAGGAAGCCGACCTGCGTGAAGGGGCGCTTATGCGGAGCGACGTCAACGGCGGCCTGTTCATCGTCGGCGCCGATCTCGCCCAAGCGTCGATCGAGCGAGCGACGCTCACGCGCGCCAACCTTTCCGGCGCCAACCTGTCGTCGGCGTTTCTCTCTCAGTCCGATCTCAAGGACGCCAACCTGTGCAAGAGCAATCTCTCGGGCGCCGATCTCAGCCGGACCGACTTGCGCCGCGCCAACCTCTCGGGCGCCAATCTCAGGGGCGCGAATCTAACCATCGCCAATCTCGCGGGAGCCAACCTCCAGAACGCCGACCTCACCGGCGTAACCCTTTCGAACACCATCCTGCGCGATGCCGATCTCGGCGGTGCCAAGCTCAACGACGTCGATCTCGCGGGCGCCGATACGACGGGCGCCCGGCTGGTTCGCCCCGTCGAACAGCTCCCGTTGTCGATCCAGCGGGTGCTCAACGACCATTTCATGTGGATGAGCTCTTCGGGCCTCGCCGGCTCCCGCGCCGATCTGTCGGGTGCGGATCTAAGCCATATCGATCTTTCCGGGGTCAATCTGTCCGGCGCCAACCTGCATGGCGCCGCGCTGACCGGCGCGAACTTTTCGAACGCCCTGTTCGTCATGTCCGACCTTTCCGACGCCGACCTAACGCGCGCCAACCTGACCATGGCTACGCTCGACGGCGCCAGCCTGAGCAACGCCATCCTCGCCGACGCGACCCTTCACAACGCCCAACTCGGCGCCGTCGAGATCAAGGACGCCGCCGGCAAGCCTACGGGACGGCGATGGCCCGCCAATCTCATGGGTGCGAAACTCACCGGTGCGGACCTTTCCCGCGCCAACCTGCGCGACGCCAATCTCGCCGGCAGCGACCTCGCCGGAGCGAATCTTTCCGGCACCGATTTGTGCGGAACGAACCTCGCCGGCGCCACTATCGACGGAGC
>JBHHZM010000236.1:0-2448 GCA_046758065.1 Alphaproteobacteria bacterium
ACGCGCACCTTGACGTAGGCGTCGATCACCCGCTTGACGGCGACGAGGACTTTCATTCCCGGTCAGCTCCGCGATTGCATCCGTCTGGAGACGACGAAAGGGTCGGAAAACGCGCGAACCCGGCGTGGCCGCCGGGGTCATTTCGCAGTGCACACTATCGCCGCGCCCCCACGATGTCAACGCGCCGCAAGACCCGGTCGAACCTCGCCTCCCAGCCGCGGCCGGGGCCGCGAAACCGGCGGTTTTCCGGCTGTCAGCGATGAGCGCCGGGCCGCCACAGAACGTCCTTCGCGCCGTTGTCGTTGAGCCGCCTGCCGAGGACGAAAAGGTGGTCCGAGAGCCGGTTGACATAGCGGATCGTCAGCGGGTTGACCGGCTCGACCGCGGCGAGAGCGGTGATCTCGCGCTCGGCCCGGCGGGCGATCGTGCGCGCCAGATGAAGCTGCGCCGCGGCCCGCGTGCCGCCCGGCAGGATGAAGGATTCGAGCGGCGCGAGCGCGGCGTTGATGGCGTCGATCTCGGTTTCGAGACGGTCGACCTGCGACTGGCTGACGCGCAGGTGAGCCCCGCCGCCGTCGCCCGGCCGGCAGAGGTCGGCGCCGAGGTCGAAAAGGTCGTTCTGAATGCGCTGCAGCATTTCGTCGGCATCGCCGTCGGTGTCGAGCCGGGCGACGCCGATTGCCGCGTTGGCCTCGTCGATTGCGCCGTAGGCCGCGACGCGCCGGTCGTGCTTGGGCACCCGTCCGCCGTCGCCGAGCGAGGTCTCGCCGGCATCGCCGCCGCGGGTGTAGATCTTGGTCAGCTTCACCATCGTCCGTTCAGCCCCGGTTGATCAGGAACAGGATGAAAAGCAGCGCGATCGCCAGCGCCTGCATGGCGACCCGCGTGCGCATCAGCTTGTTGCCGTACTTGCGGTTGAACTCGCCGCCGCGCAGCATGGCGAAGATGCCGACGAACAGCACCGTAAGCGTGGCGCCGAGCGCGATGGCGACGAGGATTTCGATCATTCGTTCGTCCTCTCGGCCCGACTATAGGCCGGGACCGGGGCCGCAGGCTAGAGCGGGTCCCGGTCGGTAGGAATCAATTTGATGGGTGCAAATCGGCTCGGTCGGCCAGGCGCGCCCCGCCGGACGCCGGAGCCGGTTTGCGAAACAGTCCGAGGCGCGGGTGGACCCGCCGCGAAAGACTGGCGAGGGCGAGCATGGCGACGCCGCTGGCGACGAACACGACGGGCAGTTCGAACAGCTTCAGCAACAACGAGAAGACGCCCGGCGGCGCAATGTCGGCGACGTCGCGGTAGGTCGCGTACACCGCCGTCATCTCGGGACGCTGACGCGGCCTGACGGCGAGCATGAAGGGGACGTTGCCGAGGGCGTCGAGCACCACCATGCAGAGGGCGGCGACGATCAACAGCGCCGCCGCCAGCCACGGCATGCCGGACGCGAACGCCGCCAGACAGGTCGCGACGCCCGACCCGGAGAATCCCGCGATCAGCACCCGCCGCGCGCCGAAGCGCCGCGCCGCCCAGCCCCACAGCGGCATCAGGAACAGGAACCCGGCGCCGACGGATACGATCAGGCCGCCGGCGAGTTCGCCGAGGCCCGATTGCACGGCGTAGATCGGCGTATAGATGAAGAACATCGCCCACCAGCTATTGCGGCCGACGGCGATCAGCCAGGCGAGAACCAGCCGCGGCTGGGCAAAGAAGCGCCGGATGTTTTCGTGCGGGCGCGGGACCTTGGCGGCGGTTCGCGCCAGTTCCGGGCGGTCGGTCATCCGCAGGAACCAGAAATAGCCCAGCATGACGCCGCCGAATGCCGCGCTCGCCGCGTAAGGCGCCCATGCCGCGACATGCCCGCCGAGATAGACCCCGAGCGTCGGGCCGATCGTCCAGGCGGCGGCCGAGTAGAACATCCGTTTCGGCTCGACCCGGCCCAGATCGCGCCGCGAGATGTGGTCCATGATGTAGAGGTTGACGCAGATCGTCATGCCGACGACGCCGAGCACGCGCAGCGCCATGCCGACGGCCTGGTCCGGCAGCGTTCCAAGCGCCAGCAGGGCGGAGGCCGCGATCAGCAGCAGCGCCGCCAGGGTGTAGACCCAGCGCCGTGCCGTGCGCCGCACCAGCCACGGGACCGCGAAGCTTCCGGTGAGGCCGACGCATCTCGCCGCGAAGAACAGAATGCTGACCTTCTGGGCGTCGCCGAGCAGCGCGAGCGCCTCGAGCGGAATCACGGTGGCGAGCAGGGCGCGGGCGAAGGATTCGAGCGCGAACAGAATGGCGAAGGCCCCGGCGTCCGGCGCGCCGAGCCGTCTCAACCAGATCGGGTGGCGTACATGCATGGCGCACCCCGGATTCCGCCGTGACCGCGAGGCCGAAACGTTCGCCGCGCCGCCGCCGGGTCCGGAATTCAATCTGGGCGCGGATGATGTATTTGAAAAACAAAA
>JBHHZM010000237.1:0-2438 GCA_046758065.1 Alphaproteobacteria bacterium
TTCAGCGCCGCTTGCGGGGCCTGAGCTGACGACAGGCGGCGGCGTGACGGGTCGCGTCGGAGCTGAGCTGTTCGTCGCGCTTGCGGACTTCGGCCCGACACAAGGGAAGCCCCAGCCGGCGCGCCGTGACACCAGCCTCGGCGGCACGACTGTAACTTTCGCTCACCGGACGGTTGCCGAGCAGGTAGGGCAGTCGCATTTCCCATTGACGCAACGCTTCCGTGGAGACGCCGAACGCGGCGGCGACCTTCTCCTCCGCCGCGGCGCGGTCGTTCTCCGCCCGCTCGAAGAAAATGACGTGCTCGACCGCGCGCAAGCGGAGTTGCGCTATCATGTACGGGGTGTGATCGAGACTCCGCTTGCGCCTCTCGAAAATCGGCCGGGTCTCGTCGAGGTCGAGCGCCTCGAGCCCGAGAGCGGTTTCGAGCGCGAGCAGGTAGGGAATGGCGCCCGGGTTTGCCGCCAGCAGGTTGGTGAGCGCGCGTCGGTTGATGGAGGCATTCGACCAGTCGTAATCGGCGCCGGCGGTCTCGTGGCGATCGTCGTCGGCGTCCGCGCCGAAGGCGGGCGCCAGGTCCATGGGCTCGTAGAGCACGTTGTTCACCGCCAAGCCCACATGGTGATCGATCGCCCAGCCGGCCAGCGATTCGACGAGGGCGCCGGTAAGCGCCAGCGCCCGCGCAGCCCGCATATCCTTGCCGGTGCGTCGACCGGTGCTGTGGGCCTCGCGATCGAGCGCTCGCAATTCGGCGACCAGTTCGTCGATCTCGCCTTGCGAGAGAGACCTCCGGCGGGACTGGGACTCAGCAAATGTCATGGGCAATCATCTACCCCGACGCTCGCGCCTGCTCAAGGGTACCGGCATTTATCGCCGATGACGTTGATGAAGCCGCGCGCCCCGGGGACCATACTGAAACGATGCTCGGCGTCTCCGAGAACCACAGAATGGTGGAGCGGCAGCTTGCCCGCAACCTCAAAGCTCTCGCCGCCGATCAGCGTGAAGCGGATGGTGACGGGTTTCGCCGGATCGTACCAGGCCTCGGGTTTGCCCGCGGCGTCGCTCGCCGAGGTCCCGTCCCCGCTTATGGTGATCGTGTTCTCCGCGAAGCTTACGATGCTATTCGGCCCACTGTAGAGCACTGTCTCGGGCATGAAGCGTTTGGTCATCGCCTTACCGTCGCAGACGCGTTCCTTGCGCGCCGCGCCGATGACAAAGGCGAGCCGTTGCGGAGTCACGCCTTCGGCGAGCTTGCGGTTGACCAGAACTGAAAGCTCTTTCGCCGGACCGGTCAACACCTCGCGGCGATAACGCGCCTCGATTTCGTTTGCTCGCGCCTCGGCAACCGCCCGCGCCTTCACCAGCACCTTCCGCTCATCATTCATCTGCGTATTGGCCCGATCGAGATCGTCGATCGCTTGACTGAGCGACACGAGGGTTTGTTGCGAACGCTCGAGACCGATGCGGTACATCACGGCGCCGACCAGGATGATGAGCGCCGCAAGGACGACCATGCGCGCCGTGCGGGCAATCGTCCGCCGTCGGCGCTGGCGACGCGTGCTTCCCCCGATGCCGACGAAGGTCATATCGGCTCTTCCCCGTCTCGATCCCCGCACCTGCCCCCCAGGGACGTTCTTGCGCTTGCTGCGCGCGCCGGATCCACACCCCGGCCACAATCGGGGAAAAACCTGCCGCGACGTGGCAGATTCTGCCGGGTGGGCGGCAAATCATGCCGATCCGATATGGTCGTCAATACTGTCATATAACACGGAATACGAGCAAAATCAGATACCTGAGCAGGGTCAGCGTATGGCGCGCGGCTTGCATGGTAAACCATCGCGTAACCGCGATGGAGTCGAGAAATGCACGTCTTGACGCCTGACGTTCCGGGAACGGCAGACGCTCTCCGGCCACGCTTGGCCGCTCGGGGCCGCCGTCTTGCCGAATCGGCCAAGAGCGACGCCGACCCGTCGCAAGAGGCCGTTCCGTACGCTCCGCACAAACAACACCGCGAAGAGACGCCGAGCGAAAGGGAAGGGCGTTCAGGGTGGCGCGATCCCGAAGCCATGTCGAGCGAGACCCAGGCGGCGCTGCTCGAACTTCTCTCCGAGCCCGAAGGCGATGAACAAGAAATAATTGAGTATTACCAGCGCCTTAGCGAAAGTTCTCAATACTACGATTAAGATTTGGGCCAGCGGGAACGCTGCTGAACTGCACCCGTCGCAACCGCCGGGGCGGATTCACATCTTCTCGATAAACGAAATCACGGACACCGTCCGGTGCCCGTCTACCGCCACCAATGCCGCCCCAGCCGGGCACGTCTTCCCGTGCGCCCCGATTACCACTCACAAAATACATCAAGCCCGCATACAGGCGATTGAAAACTGTGCCCTTCCCGAGAGAAGGGTGACAGTTCATACCGGAGAGATGGGTTACACAA
>JBHHZM010000238.1:0-2434 GCA_046758065.1 Alphaproteobacteria bacterium
CGGCTTAGCGCATGAAAACGGTCGTCGTTCCGGCGCGCCAATTGTCACAGCCGTCACGCACGCCCGGTCACCGATGTCCTGAAATCCCCGAAAGGTGGGGAAATGACCCAATGCCGGGGCAAACCCCCCAACCCGCACTCATCAAGACTTCTAATCCGCCCCGAAAGATTGCCGAATAACCTTTTGTGATTGCTGCATACACCCTCCCGCACCTCAAATTGGCACGGACATTGCGAATTAGAATTTTGACGGTTCGCGTCCAAGTGCATCGGTTGTCCCAGATCGGGTCGAAAACGAGAAGCACACGTGGAAGAGAAAACAAGGTCTGAACGAGGAAACATTGACATGAAGAATTCCAAGAACACCTACCGGCATCTTCTGGTACTTGCCGCATCGGGCGGTTTGCTCGCGGCGGGTCTGGTCTTTGCTCCCGTGACGGCTCCGGTAAGCGTCGACAAATCCGGCGCCGTGACCGTGACCTTCTCGTTGGTCAAGGAGGCCCAGGCGGCGCGCGGCAAGGGAAAGGCCGGCGACGGGACCTCGGGGCGTCAGCGCGAAGGCGAGGACCCGAGGGGCGACGACAACGACAACAACCGGCGCGGACGGGGTAAAGGCGGCTGATTTCAGCCGCGATCATGGATCGAGCCACTCCCTGTTGAGGACGGGTTGGAGGCGGGGTCGGACCCCCGTCTCCGCCCGGACCGGATTTCCTGTCGATCGGGCACCGCCCGTCGCCGGGGACCAGGGTTCATCAGGCAGTGCTCCGCCCCATGACCAGGGATCCACACCCACATCTCCGGACCGCCAGTGCAGGGACGGCCGCCTCCCGCCGGTGGGGGGGCACCGGGTTTTGTCGTTCTCTCAGCCTCGTGCTTGCCGCCGGTACGGCCATGGTGGCCGGCCGGCCGTCATTGTCGGCGGAGCCGTGTCTGCCTGGCGATAAGGGACGCCCGAGCCACGTTGCGCAGGCCCCGGCCCGTGGGCAAGCCGATGTTCCACAAACTTCGGCTTTCGCCGAGTCTTCGGCCGACCTGAGCATGAAGAGCGGACGGGTCCGGTTGAACCCGAACAGCCCGCTGGTGGCGGACGGCTTCGAGACCTGCGGCGTACGCTTGGCCACCGACCTCGCCGACCACCGGATAGAGATTGCGATCGCGCGGGAGGTTCCGGAATTCACTGTCGCCACCGTGCCGGCCCAAGACGATCAATCGGGCGACAGCATAGCCGGCACCATCAAGGCCCGATTGGCCGTCGACGGGCCCGACGCCTGGTCGGTTGAAGGGGCGTTCCTCAAGCGTCACGATGACGGTGCCCACGAGGGCGACCGGGTCATCAGCGTGCAAAACAAGCTGGCGCTGGCGGACGGAAGGCTTCGCGCGGTCCAGCGGTTAGGACTTTCCCGCCGCACCACCGGCGAGGGCGACCGGGTCACGGCGGTGGCCCGGGAATTCCGCGTCGATGCCGACCTCTGGCGCCGGGGCGGCATCAACCTTTCCGCCTTCTCCCTGTTCCGTGTCGTCGGTGCGGATTACCTGGAAGACGACACGGGCGTCCTCGCCGACCGCCGGACCCGGACCCACGGCATAACCCTCGGCTTCGACAAGGTGACGCTGGCGATCGATCAGTCTACCAGCCTGGATAACGTCGATCATGACCCGGATGTCTCGACCCTGCGGCACCTGAGGCGGCACGCCCGCCTGACCTTCGACTTGGCGCCGCCGGTGGCGCTCCTGCCCGACAGGCTCATCATCGACGCCGAGAGAACGCGCGTCGCCACCGACGCACCGGGGCTCGGCGGCGACGAACCCGTAGACGACGGCATCCTGGCGTCCACACTGCGGCTGCTCTGGAGGGGCGGGCACGCGACCACCGAGCTCGAACTTTTCCACGAACGCGTCAACCAACGGGTGCCCGGTGCGACCTTGGGCGACCTGACCACCGACGAGGTGTCCTTCAGCCATTCGTTCAACCGGACCCCGTGGACGCTTTCGGCGGACGCGAGCGCCGCCCGGATTCGCGAAACCAACATTACGGATCCCGTCGACGAACGGCGACTGGGACTTGCGGCGGAACTCCTTTACCAGCCCGACACCCGCCGTTCGATGACGCTGGAGACCAGACTCGATCTGTCCGGCGGCGCCCCCGGCACCATCGGCACGGATGTGGAAGGGCGGATCAATTTGCGGTTCGGGCTGACCTTCTGATCGCGACCGGGCCCACCGGCTTGGCGTACTTGACGATGCCCGGCCGTGCATCCTCTTCGATCACGCCGACGGTCCTGACGCGCAGCAGATCGCGCAGGGTGCCGATGGTCTTGCGCTGGTTCTTGGCGGTCTTGTCGGCAACGAAAGCGCAAAACGGACTCGAAAATCGGCTTTGCGGACATTCCGATCCGGCTTCCGCTACAGGGAAACAACGGCCGAATCGCCCCTTT
>JBHHZM010000239.1:0-2425 GCA_046758065.1 Alphaproteobacteria bacterium
GGAGCCCCAGCGGACGCACTCAAAGCTTGCACCCGATTACAGAAGCCTGTCGAAGGACGAGATGACCGCTCCCGTATTCGATCCGGGGACGCAGCGTCCATGAGCCCGCCGATCACCGGCGTCGATCACCTGCTGGTCGGCGTGCGCGATCTCGAAGCGGCGCGCGAAACCTACGCCCGTCTCGGCTTCACGCTCACGCCGCGCGGCAGCCACATCGGCTGGGGCACCGCGAACTACTGCATCATGTTCGCCGACGGCTACGTCGAGCTTCTCGGCATCGTCGATCCGGCGAAGTTCACCAACCGGCTCGACGCCTTCCTCGCCCGCCGCGAGGGACTGTTGGGGCTGGCTTTCGCCACCGCGGATTCGGACGCCGCCTACGCCGCACTGGCGCGCGCCGGGGTCGAACCCGAAGCCCCGAAGGATCTGGCGCGCAACCTCGAACTGCCCGAGGGCGTCGTCCGGCCGCGCTTCCGGCTGGTCCACCTGCCGGCCGCCGCGACGCCCGCGCTCCCGGCTTTTCTCTGCCAGCACCTGACGCCCGATCTGGTGCGCCGTCCGGCCTGGCTCGAACACCCCAACGGCGCCCTCGGGCTCGTCGCCGTCACGGTCGTGGTCGACGATCCGCCGGCGCTCACCGCAGCCTATGCGCGTCTGCTCGGCGCGGGCGCGGTGACGCCCACCGACGACATGCTCAGCCTGCGCGTCGGTTCGACGATGCTGGTTTTCGTCCGGGCCGGCGACTTCGGCCTGATCTATTCCGAGGTCGTCCTCGATCCCGCGCTCGCGCCGCCCTTCATCGCCGGCATGACCGTCTCGGTCGCCGACCTCGACGCCGCCGCCGGCGTGCTCGAGGACAACGGCGTGGTCCATGCCGGCGACGCCCGCGGCGCTGTGGTGGTGCCGCCGGCGGAGACCTGCGGCGTCGCGCTCGAGTTCAGACGTTGAAACGAAAATGCAGGACGTCGCCGTCGCGCACCACGTAATCGCGGCCTTCGGTGCGCATCTTGCCGGCGTCTTTTGCCGCCTGTTCGCCGCCGAGCGCGAGGTAGTCGGCCCCGGCGATGACCTCGACGCGGATGAAGCCGCGCACGAAGTCCGAATGGATGCAACCGGCGGCCTCGATCGCGGCCGCGCCGCGCCGCACCGTCCAGGCGCGGGTCTCCTTGGGGCCATTGGTGAAGAAGGTGATGAGGCCGAGGAGATCGTAGCCCGCGCGGATCACGCGTTCGAGCCCCGGCGCCTCGATCCCGAGATCGGCGAGGAAGGCGGCGCGCGCCTCGGCGTCGTCGATCAGCGCGAGCTCGCTCTCGATCGCCGCCGAAACGACGACGCAGGCCGCGCCCTCGACGCGCGCCTTTTCGGCGATCGCCGCGGAATGCGCGTTGCCCGCGCCCGCCGCCGCCTCGTCGACGTTGCAGACGTACATCACGGGCTTGGCGGTGATGAGACCGAGCGTCCCGAACGCCCGCGCGCCGTTGCCGGCGGCGGGGACGGCGGCGCGGGCCGGCCGGCCGTCGCGCAGGGCGGCGAGCGCGGGCTCGACGAGCGCCAACTCGGCCTTCGCCTCCTTGTCGCCGCCGCGCGCCTTCTTGACGAGCGGCTCGACGCGGCGCTCGAGGCTTTCGAGGTCGGCGAGCATGAGCTCGGTCTCGACGATCTCGGCGTCGCGCAGCGGATCGACCGCGCCCTCGACATGGGCGACGTCGCCGCTTTCGAAACAGCGCAGCACATGGGCGACGGCGTCGACCTCGCGGATATGCGAGAGAAAGCGGTTGCCGAGTCCCTCGCCGCGGCTCGCGCCGCGCACCAGCCCGGCGATGTCGACGAACTCGATCTGGGTCGGCGTCACGCGCGCCGAGCGGGTGATGCGCGCCAGTTCGCCGAGACGCCGGTCGGGCACCGGCACGCGCGCGAGATTGGGCTCGATGGTGCAGAACGGATAGTTCTCGGCCGGCGCCTGGGCGGTCGAGGTGAGCGCATTGAAAAGCGTCGACTTGCCGACGTTGGGCAAGCCGACGATGCCGCAGTTGAAGCCCATGATTGCCGTTGTGCGTAAAGCCGTGCGGGACCGGTGATGCGCCGGCGGCGCGATTCACGCCGACGACGGAGCCCTACATCTGAACGCGAACCGGTCGCGCGTCAAGCGCGCCGCATAAAACAAACCCACCCCGGAGCGGAATGATCCGCCCCGGGGTGGGCCGTACCGAAAATACGTGCCGCGCTAGATGATCGGACGCTGACCGAAACGATCGTAGACGACGATCGACGGCCGTATCGTCATGACGGGCTTGGGCGCTGCCGCCATCGGCTTCTTGGCGGCGACCTTTCTCTTGGCCGGTGCCTTGCGCTTGGCGACCGTCTTCCTGGCGGTGGTCTTGCGGGCGGTTACCTTTTTCTTGGCGACGCCCTTTTTCACCGTCTT
>JBHHZM010000240.1:0-2400 GCA_046758065.1 Alphaproteobacteria bacterium
AGCAGGACGCCGAGGCGTTCCAGATCATAGACGGCCACGGGGCGGGACTCCCTCTAGCACCCTCTATCACAATAGGATGGTACGTGTGATCGTCTTTTCGCGCCTTTTGGGCAGGAAGCGTCGCGCCGGCGATGCGCGACATCGGCAAGCGGCGCTGACGCCCCCAAAAGGCGCGAAAAGCGACCCTTCGGGCGGCCATGGGCGGCCATCGGACGTCGTCGCGCGGCTCTCATGATGGGCCCCCATCACGTCGAACCGCGCTCCTAGCCGAATGGCCACCCATGACCGTCACACGTGTCATCCTATTGCGATAGAGCGTACTGGGGTCAGATGACCCAGTGGGTGCCCTTGTCGAGCCGCCGCGTATCGAGCCTGACCTCGCGCTCGAAGAACTTGACCGTGCCGTTTTCCATCCTGAACCTGTCGATGTACTTGCCGATCAGGAACAGATGGTTCTCGCCGGCATCGACGTGCGAGTTGATGCCGTCCAGCATGTTCTGGTAGACGACCAGCGAGGTCACCGCCGTCGCCGTCTTGCCGTCCTTCTCGACGTCGACGGTATAGACCGTCGCGTGGCGCTTCAGCGGCGAGTGGTCGGTGTTGTGCTTCGGCAGCATATCGAGCATCGTCTTGAGCTCTTTCCGGTCGCCCATGAAGTACATCATGTCGTAATTGATTTCCGGGCTGTAGGCCTTGATCGCGTACTGGAAGTCCTCGTCGCAGAGCTCCAGGAAATCGCCCCATTTCTCGTCGTCGAGCAGCAGGCACGCCTTGTAGATCGTGTCTTTCACCGCATCGGCGACCTCGGTTGCGTTCGCGCTCATGGAATGTTCCTCCGAATTCGTCTCCCGCCCGCCCCTCGCGCTCGACCGTCATCGGCGCGGCGGGTGGGCGGTGAATGTCCTTTCGCTCCCCGCGGGAGGAGACGCCGCGCGGGCCGCCTCTGCCCGCTTCACCGTCCGCCGCTCCCGCATTCCGGTCCGGCGCCTACTCGGCGGCCGCCATGTACTCCTTCATCGGGTTGCTCGGCATCCGGTTCATCCACTTGCCCCACTGGTTATAGAAGTGGCGCATGCCGACCTCGTCGTGAATGAGGTTGTCCTCGTGACGGCCGTGCAGGATGCGGCGCGCGTCGGAGCCCGTCTGCATCGCCGAGCCCTGGCCGGCGACCCCGATCAGGTCCTCGTGCAGGTTGCGGCCGAACGGACCCCAGATCGAGTTATGGTGATTGATGCGGACCATCCGCTCCTCGGGCGTGTCGCTTTTCAAACCAAGCCCGCGGAACTCGATCATCACCTTGTCCGCCGCCAGCGGGGTCACGGTGTCGGCCCTGAGCGCCGAGCCGCGCAGGTTGAAGTTCATGCCCGGGAACATGTCGATCATATACCACTGGTTCGGCGGGAACGTCGGGAAGGACAACTCGGCGCGGGACTCGAAGCCCTCGTACTGGTCGTACTTCACCTCGAAGCTGTTGACGTTGACGTGGCCGTTGTCGAAAGCCACGTTCTTGCGGGCGAAGTACTCGTCGTTGAAGCCGGTGATCCGGTTATGGTAGTGCATGTAGTCGTGGTAGAACTCGCTGTTGGTGTCGTGCCACAACTTGTAGTTACAGCCGATGATGGCCTTGTGATAGTGGAACACCTCTAGCGGCTCGGTCTCTATCGCCTCGCGGATGCAGTCGAAGCATCCGGCGCCCCAGTCCTCGACCGACTGGCCGACGTTGTCGTCGAGGCAGACCCAGACGAAGCCGCCGAACTGGACCTCGCAGCGCAACCGGCGCAGGCCCTGGTCCTCTTTCGTGACGCGGTCCTGGTACCCTTCCTCGGCGCGCGAGATGTGGACGCAGTTCCCCTTCATGTCGAACTGCCAGGCGTGGAACATGCAGGTCATGTGCTTCGGCGTGCCCGAAGGCTGGCTCTCGACGAAGCTGCCCGACGGGCGGCGCTCGATCATCATGCCGCGGTGCGGACAAACGTTGAGAAAGGCCCTGACCTTGGTATCCGGCCCCCGGACCACGATGATCGGTTCGCGGGCGATGGTGAAGGTGCGGAAGTCGAAGGGCTCGGAAAGTTCGGATTCGTGACACACCGGAATCCAGGTCTTCTTGAAAATCTTCTCGAGCTCTTCTTCGAAGATGTCGGGGTCGGAATAGATGCGGCTGTCGACCCACTCACCGGGTTTCAACGGCGGGGTCGCGACCCACTGTTTGTGATTTCTCGCCGGCATTTCTCGTCTCCTTTGCTGATCGCACTCCTGCGCGTCGCATTCCTACGGTGTCTCGGCCGGCCTTATGATTGGCCTCTGGCGCCGCAGGAGCATAAGGGCCCGCGGGGCGGGCCCGTGGTGTGGCCGCCGACCGCCGCCCGGGCAAATTCCTTGTTCCGCCTTCGTCGGGATCGG
>JBHHZM010000241.1:0-2290 GCA_046758065.1 Alphaproteobacteria bacterium
ACACAAACCAGCGAGGGGAAACTCATGGCTTACGTCGACTGGATGCTGAAGACGATAAAGATCGCCACCTGTAACTGCGACTATGGCTGCCCGTGCGAGTTCAACGCGCCGCCGACGCGCACGTCGTGCGAAGGCGCCGAAGCGATGAAGATCGAGGAAGGACATTTCGGCGACATCCGGCTCGACGGTTTGCTGGTCGCCGGTACCTATCGCTGGCCCGGTCCGGTGCACGAAGGCAAGGGCGTCTATCAGGCGATTATCGACAAGCGCGCGAGCGAACAACAGGTCGACGCGCTGTTCAAGATTCTCGGCGGCGAAGAGCAGGAGCCGACCACCGTGTTCAACATCTACGGTTCGACCATCGAGGAAGAGCTCGATCCGATCTTCGCCGACATCGCGTTCGAGTGGGACATCGAGCGTCGTACCGGACGCTTCGCCGTCGCCGGCGTATGCGACGTCTCGGTCGAGCCGATCCGCAACCCGGTGACGGGGAAACCGCATCGGGCGGTGATCGGCCTGCCCGAAGGTTTCGAGTTCCGCGAAGGCGAGATGGCGAGCGCCACGCTTGCCGGGACCGGCGAGATCAAGTTCGATCACACGGGACGCTACGGGGTTTTATCCCGGGTCGCCTACGGACCCTACGGCATCATCGACTGACGGCCCCGCCGACGGCGTTCGGCGCGGCGTCGAGCGTAGCTGGATTCGGCCTGTTCGTTCGGATAGTATCGACAAAAAACCATCGCGGTTCGATCCGCTCACGCTACGGGAAAAGAGGGGGTAAGAAAATGGCTCATACCGACTGGAGTATGAAAGGGCCCGAGTACGGCAACTGCAACTGCGCTTGGGGTTGTCCCTGTCAATTCAACGCCTTGCCTACCGACGGCTCGTGCCGGGCCGTCATCAGCATGCGGATCGACGAAGGACATTTCGGCGACGTCCGCCTCGACGGACTGCACTGGGTCGGCACCTATAGCTGGCCGGGCGCGGTACACGAAGGCAACGGCAGCCATCAGGCGATCATCGACGAGCGCGCCGACGACCAACAGCGCGCGGCACTCGACGCCATCCTGCACGGCCGGGAGACCGAGCCCGGCGCGACCATGCTGCAGATCTACAGCACGGTCGTCGACAAGGTTTTCGACACGCTCTACATGCCGATCGAGTTCGAGGTCGACGTGGAAGCGCGGCGGGCGCGGCTGGCGGTCCCCGGCATGATCGAATCGAGCGGCGAGCCGATCCGCAACCCGGTGACCGGCAACGAGCACCGCGCGCGCATCGACCTGCCGCACGGCTTCGAGTACAGCATCGCCGAAATAGGCAGCGGCACGACCAAGGCGAGCGGCGCGATCCCGCTCGAATTCGAGGGCAGCTACGGCCAGTTCGCCATGCTGAACCTGACGCAGAACGGACCTGTGAGGTAGCCGGCGCGACCACGTCCCGCGTGCGGCGTCGGTTCCGGGGGGATCGGCGAATGAACGGTAATTCGGCGCTCGAAGCCGCGCTCAGGCGCGACCGCAGGGTGGTCGCGGCCGGCCTCGTCGGCGTGATCGCATTCGCCTGGATCTATATCCTGTGGGGCGCCGGCATGGAAATGACGGCGTTCGAGATGACCGCGATGACCCCGCCCGTCGGGGCGACGCCCGCGACGGACATGGCGGCCGGCCATGCCGCCGGCGGGGTGGCGGCGATGGCGATGGCCGCCATGACGCCGGCGCCGTGGACGCCGGGCTACGCCGTTCTCATGTTCTTCATGTGGTGGATCATGATGGTGGCGATGATGCTACCGAGCGCCTCGCCGATGATCCTCCTGTTCGCCGCGATCAACCGCAAGCAGCGCGAGCGCGGCGGGCCTTTCGTGCCGAGCGGCGCCTTCGCGTTCGGCTATCTCGTCGCCTGGGGCGGATTCAGCCTCGCCGCGGTTGCGCTCCAGTGGGGACTCGATCGCGCCGCGCTGCTGTCCCCGGCGATGGCGGGCACCGGCGTCATTTTCGGCGGCGTCCTGCTGATGGCGGCCGGGGTCTATCAACTCACCCCGCTCAAGCACGCCTGTCTCCGTCACTGCCGTTCGCCGCTGCATTTCCTCTCGCACCATTGGCGCAAGGGCCGGTCCGGCGCGCTCCGCATGGGGCTCGAGCACGGCGCTTTCTGTCTCGGCTGCTGCTGGGTGCTGATGGGGCTCCTGTTCGTCGGCGGGGTGATGAACCTCTACTGGATCGTCGGTCTCGCCCTTTTCGTCCTGCTCGAGAAGTCGCTTCCCGCGGGACACGGGCTGGGCTGGATCGGCGGCGGG
>JBHHZM010000242.1:0-2283 GCA_046758065.1 Alphaproteobacteria bacterium
CGGGCGAGCGTCGCAACGAACCCGGGGAGCCGATTTGCCCCACCGAAGGCCGGGTCCTTTTGCGCCGTGGCGTCGTTGCGTATCTTTGCCGATGCCCCACATCGCCATGCGACACGCGCCTGGCCACGGCGCAAAATCATCCCGGTCAAATGGTTCCATCTGGTCGGATAGTGCTCTAACCATCGTCGTATTGACCCTCGCCTGGGCGCTGGGCGGGTGCGCGGCCGTGTTTCCCGAGGCCAGCCGCCAGCCCGAGGAGCCCAAGCAGACCATGCGCGACGGCAAGTCCGAGCCGGACAACGACCAGCGCCTCGCCGACCTCGGCTTCGCGGCGATCGCCGGGGGCAACCTGGGCCTCGCCGAGACCTACCTCGATGCGGCGCTGGCGATCAATCCGAACAACCCCTACGCGCTCCTCAACCTCGGCGTCGTCTACCAGCACACGGGCCGCAGGCCCGAGGCGCGCAAGCTCTATACCAAACTCATCGTGATCGACCCGCCGGACACCGCGGTCACCGCGACGCGCGAGCACCAGATCGGCACCCGCCTCGTCGACATCGCCCGCAGCAACCTCGAGCGGCTCGAGGCGGACATGGCGCTCGCCGGCCTGCCGGCGCCGCGGCCCGAGGATGCGGAGCGCGCGATCGTGACCCGCTTCGTCGCGCCCGGACGCCTGCGCGACGAAAAGCTCATCACCGCCGAGGAGCGCGAGCGCAAGGCGCCTCCGGTATTGGCCGCCGCCGACACGCCGGCGGCCCAAGGCGACGAGCCCGAACCGGCCCCTCCCCCGCCGGTCGCGTCGAGAGAGGCCGAGCCCGCGCCCGCCGAGGCGATCGCGCGTGCCGACTCGGCGCCGATGCCGAGCGCGCCCGTCGCGCGCGAAACCCCCGTCGAGCATTCGCGCATCGTCGCCGACGGCCCCGTGCCGGGGGCCTTCCCGCCGGCCGTGCCGTACGACGCGGTGCCGCCTGCCGCAACCGCCGTCGCGGCCGCGGAAGCGGTGCCCGCGGCGCCGGTGGCGCGCGAAATGAACAGGCACAATGGCCCGGCGCCCGCGGTCAACGGCGGGACTGGAGCATCGGCCCTTGCGTTCGCTGCGCGTTACCACTCCGCGCCGGCGACCGCCTCGCCCGTCACCCCCATGGACCCCGCGCCCGCCACCTCCTTCGCCGCCCTCCGACCGGCGATCGCGCCGGGGCAGACAAACGGCATCGCCGCGTCGATGAACGGCGCGGCTTCCGCGACCCACGTCGGGCAGATGGGCGTCCACCTGTCGTCGTTCCGCACGCCCCAGCGCGCCCGCCGCAACTGGAACGACCTGCGCGCCGCGCACGGCGACGCGCTCGACGGCCTCGGCCCGCGCATCGCCCGCATCGATCTCGGCAGCGACAAGGGGGTGTTCTTCCAGCTCCGCGTCGGCCCGTTCGCCGACGAAGACGCGGCGCGGGCGCTGTGCAACGAGTTGAAGCGCCGCAGCCTCTACTGCGCCCCCACGATCTTCTGATCGGCGTCCCCCGCGTGCCGCCAAACGGCGGCGACGAACGCTTCCACGTCGGCGTCGCGATGGCGGTAGACGGCGCCAATGGGCGGCGCCATCACCGAGAGCGCGATTCCCGTGGTGTTGTCGCTGCAGAAGTTCATCCTCACCCTCTCATTGTCGCGGCGCCGGCTCCAGCGTCAACGTGCCGATGACGGCGCCCGAGCGGCGGTCGATGGTGAGCACGCGCTGGCGGCCTTCGGCGTCCTCGACGAGGAGCGAGAGCGCGTCCCCCTCGCCGGTCATGGCGACGACGCGCTCGCCGGCGCCGAGCGCCACCGTAGCCAAGGTCCCCGGCGACCGCGTGACCAGCGTGCCGGCGCGCCGGAACACCTCGACCGCGATGACGGCGGCGCCGATCGCGATCACCACCCCGAGGATGATGACGACGGCCTTGAGCGCACGCGTGCTTTGGGTCCAGTCTGAGGCCATGACATCGAAGGATGAAGTGCGCCACACCGTGCGCGTCGGGGCCGGCGACGCCGGCCTCCGGCTCGACAGGTTCCTCGCCGACGCGCTGCCGGGGCTGTCGCGCGCCCGCATCAAGACGCTCGTGCAGGCCGGCCGGCTCGGCGCGGGAGGCGAGACGATAGCGGACCCGTCGTACCGGGTCAAACCCGGTCAGGAGCTCGCGCTCTCGGTGCCCGAGGCGGCGCCGGCGGCGCCGCGCGGCCAGGCGATCGCCCTCGACGTCGTCTACGAGGACGCCGACGTCATCGTCGTCGACAAGCCCGCCGGCCTCGTGG
>JBHHZM010000243.1:0-2254 GCA_046758065.1 Alphaproteobacteria bacterium
GTCGGTACGGATTGATGTCGAGGAGCCATTCGTGGCAGGTCATCGCCGCGAGCCCGGGTTCTTCCCTGGTCTTGATGCGGAAACGATCGAGCGAGGCGTCGCGGTGCGCCCGCGCCATCCCGGGTCGTCCGGCGAATGCATACGCCGCCGCCAGATAGGCCCGCGTGTCGCAGAAGACATCCGGCACCCGCTCCATGGCGGCGACCGCCGCTTCGTACCGCCGCCCCACGAAATAGGCGATACCGAGAGATGCGAGGTACCAGTCGGGGTGGTAGGGGTCGAGGCGTAGCGCGGTCTCCCCTGCGGCGATTCCTTCGTCCGGATCGCCGAGAAGCGGCAGCGCCAGAGCGAGGTGCGCGAGCGTCGTCGCATCGTTCGGGTTGAGCGCGACCGCGCGGTTGAGATGGCGATACGCAAGATCGAACTCGCGCCGGAAGAGGTGGATTACTCCCAGCATGCAGTGGGTATGGTGGTCGGTTTCGTCGATCTCCACGGCCCGCCGCGCGTTTCGCAGCGCATCGTCGCCTTGCCAGTTCCACGGCGACCACGTGATGCACGCCCATTCGTTGATGTCGGTCATGGCGAGGCCGGCGTACGCCCGCGCATAGAGCGGGTCGATCTCCACCGCTTTCGTGAAGAACTCCCGCGCCTCCGTCAGGGTCGAGGTCCGCCGCGTCTCGCGCAGGCAGTTCATGCCGCGTAACCAGCAATCGTAGGCCTCGAGACTACCGGGCGCTTTGCGCGTGGCCTCCGCGAGGCGTTCGTGCTGAATGCGGCCGACCAGGGTGGCGACGATGCATCCCGTGACCTCGTCCTCGATCGTGAAGACGTCCTCGAGATCGCGGTCGTAGCGCTCCGCCCACAGGTGATGGCCGGTCCCGGTATCGACGAGTTGTGCGGTGACCCGCACGTGGCCCTGTTCGCGCCGGGCACTCCCGGCGACGACATAATCGGCGCCGAGTTCGCGGCCGATCTGCTGCACCGGCACCGTCGACTCGCGAAAGCTGAACGACGAGTTGCGCGCGATCACGCAAATGTCGCGAAAGCGCGCGAGCGCGGTGAGAATTTCTTCGGTGATCCCGTCGCTGAAGTAGCGTTCCTCCGGCTTTCCGCCCAGGTTGGCGAAAGGCATTACGGCGATCGACGGTTTCGACGGCGGCCGGGGCACTTCACGCCACATCACGGGCTTGGCGGCGGTGTGGCGACCGGCCGCGTCCGTCGCCGCCGTTTCGTCGGGCTCGTCGGCCGCGGTCGGGAATGCCGCCCCCGCATCCTCGGTATTTTCGGGCGCCGAGGTTGCGGGACGGCGGTGCAGGATCTCCTCGTGAAGTCGGCGGGTCTCGGGATCGGGCTCGATCCCGAGTTCGCGGTCAAGCAGCCTGCAGCATCGCCGGTATTGCGCGATCGCGGCCCCGTGGCGATCCTGGTAAAGGTAGAAGCGGATCAGCGTGCGATGGACCTGCTCCTGCAAGGGATCGTGCGCCAGCAGCCGGCGCGCGACCTGGATGCCCCGCTGGATCGCGCCGGTCGCCGTGCAATGCTTCAACAGCCGGACGAGGACGTCGTGCGCGATGTCGCGCAGCCGCTCCCGTTCGATCATCAGCCACTCGTCGAACGCCTCCTCGTTCAGGAAAAAGCCGTCCAGCAGGTCCCCGCAGTAGAGCCCGGCGGCGTTCTCCAGGGCATCGGGCGTCCCTTGCGCTGCAAGCCGCTCGAACTCGGCGGCATCGACGGCGAACGACGAACGATCGATCGAAATCGCGTCGCCGTTGGCGATCAGCCCGCTGGGTCCGGGCGGCGGCAATGCCTTCCTCAACCGCGAAAGCGCCTGGCGCAGGCTGGCGCGCGCGTGCGCATCGCGGCTCGCGCCCCACAGCAGCGCCGCGAGCTTGTCGCGCGAATGGGTTTGGCCGGCGTTGAGCGCGAGATAGGCGAGCAACGCCTGCGACTTCCGGGTCGGAAGTCTGAGCGCCGGGCCGGAAACCCCGTTTATCTGGAACCCGCCGAGCAGGCTGAGCTGTAGGCTCGCCATTGGAGATTCGCCCCCGATAACAATTGCAAGCTTAGCGCCGCCGACGTTGCAAACCAAGCGTTGCGAAAAAGAGTGAATTTCACGCTTTTGTCACATCTGCCGTCACGGAGGTTTGACGGCCGGGGTGTAAGGTGATGGGTGCCTGGGAAATGTTCCGGGCGATCACGACACAAACCAGCGAGGGGAAACTCATGGCTTACGTCGACTGGATGCTGAAGACGA
>JBHHZM010000244.1:0-2091 GCA_046758065.1 Alphaproteobacteria bacterium
TTGTCGCAAATGCGCTCCGTCAGAATGGTTCTATCTCATCACATCTCGCTCTAAACGGAACGGCAAGGCTTGCGAAGGCGGGGCCGTCGGCGCCCCGCCCGTCTCTTCCAACCGGGTTGTCATCATGAAGGAAGGCGGCATCGAAGCGCCGGTCCGCACCGCTCTGGCGTGGCACGATCCCGATTTCTACGACGCCGGCAGGCTCGACACCGAGCTGCGCCGCGTGTTCGACATCTGCCACGGCTGCCGCCGTTGCTTCAACCTGTGCGACAGCTTCCCGCGCCTGTTCGATCTCATCGACGGTTCGTCCTCGGGCGAGCTCGACAGCGTCGCGAGCGCCGACTTCAAGCCGGTGGCCGACGCCTGCACGCTGTGCGACATGTGCTTCATGACCAAATGTCCCTACGTGCCGCCGCACGAGTTCGCCCTCGACTTTCCGCACCTCATGCTGCGTTACCGTGCCGTCGAGAACCGGCAAGGCAAGATCGGATTCGCCGCCCGCCAGCTCACCCGGACCGACCGCAACGGCCGGGCGGCCCGCCATGTCGCGCCGCTCGTGAACTGGGCGGGCGACCGGCGCAACCGGCTGACCCGACCGTTGCTCGAAAAGGTCGCGGGCGTTCACCGCGATGCCGAGCTGCCCCGTTACCACCGCAAGACCTTCGAGATGCGCGCCCGGACCGCGGCGCCCCCGCTCAACCGCGACGCTCCCGCTTTCGGCCGCAAGGCGGCGCTCTACGCCACCTGTTTCGTCAACTACAACAATCCCCGCATCGGCGACGCGACACGCGCCGTGCTGGCGCATAACGGCGTCGAGACCGCGGTCGTCTATCCCTCGTGCTGCGGCATGCCGCAGCTCGAACACGGCGACATCGAGGCAGTGGCCGCCAAGGCGCGCCGCGTCGCGGCCGCGCTCGGCCCCTGGATCGACGAGGGCTACGACATCATCGCGCTGGTGCCGTCCTGCGCCCTGATGTTCAAGTTCGAATGGCCGCTGATCGAGCCCGACGACGACGCCGTGAGGCGGCTCACGGACGCCACCTTCGACGCCAGCGAATACGTCGTCGATATCGCCCGCCGGCACGGCCTCGCCGGCGCGCTCAGCGCGCCCGAGGGCGGCGTGGCGCTGCACCTTGCCTGTCACGCGCGCGCCCAGAACATGGGAGCGAAGGCGCGCGAGATGCTGGCGCTCATCCCCGGCGCCGAGGTCGAGGTCATCGAGCGCTGCTCGGGTCACGGCGGTTCCTGGGGCGTGATGAAGGAAAACTTCGAGACCGCGCTCAAGGTCGGCAGACCGGCGGCGCGGCGCGCGGCGACGTGCGGCAAGGCCTGCATCGCCTCCGAATGCCCGCTCGCCGGCGCCCACCTCGTTCAGGGCATGGCACGTCTCGACGACGCCGCGTCGCCGGCCGCCGCCGTCCACCCGATCGAGATCTTCGCCCGCGCCGCGGGTCTCGATTTCTAGCATTCCACGCGCGACGACCGGGAACGGCGACAGCCATGAAGCACGAACTCAGCCGCGACGACATCCTGCCGATGTCCGCCTACGCGGACATGCGCAAGGCGCATCGCCGCGCGCTCGCCGAGCGCAAGCGCGACCGGCGTCTCGCAATCGGCCCCGACGCCACGCTCTATTTCGAGAACTACGACACCATGTGGGCACAGGTCCACGAGATGCTCTACATCGAGCGCGGCGGCGAGGCGCAGATCGACGATGAACTCAGGGCCTACAACCCGCTCATCCCCAAGGGCGACGAACTGGTCGCGACGCTGATGATCGAGATCGACGACCCGGCGCGGCGCGATCGCGTGCTGGCGGGGCTCGGCGGCGTCGAGTGCATGGTGTCGATCGCGTTCGCCGGCGAGAGCGTGCGCGCGACGCCCGAAAGCGATGTCGCGCGCTCGACCGACGACGGCAGGGCGTCGTCGGTGCAGTTCCTGCACTTCCGCTTCACGCCGCCGCAGATCGCGACATTCCGCACGCCCGGGACGCGCGTTGTCGTCAGCATCGAGCACGCCAACTACGGCCATATGGCGGTGATGCCCGAGACGGTGCGCCGGGCGCTCGCCGAAGACTTCGATTAGGCGGGC
>JBHHZM010000245.1:0-1967 GCA_046758065.1 Alphaproteobacteria bacterium
CCCTGACCGAGACGCTGGAGGACGTACGGCGCGACATCCTGGGTCGCGGGCTCGACGAGAGTTACTGGCCCGACTGGTTCACGGCCGAAGCGTTGCGCCAGGAACGCATCTCGCAGGGGCCACGCAACTGGTCGGCGCTGTTTCAGCAGCGGCCGGCCCCGGAAGAGGGCGCGTACTTCCAGCGCGACTGGCTGGGCTGGTACGACACCGCGCCGCCGCGCGACACGTTGCGGGTCTACGGAGCCTCGGATTACGCGGCCACGGAGGACGGCGGGGACTGCACAGTGCACCTCGTCGTCGGCGTCGATCCACTGGACAACATCTACGTGCTCGATCTCTGGCAGGGCCAGACCGCGACCGACGTGTGGGTCGAGATGCTGATCTCGATCGTGGCGCGCTGGAAACCGATCGAGTGGGGCGAGGAAAAGGGTCCGATCACCAGGGCCGTTGCCCCGTTTATCCACAAGCGGTTCCAAGAGGCCGGGGTGTATGTTTATCGCAAGGGATGGCCGTGTCCGACCGACAAGGCGAGCCGTGCCCAGGCCATTCGCGGGCGGATCGCCCAGGGCCGGCTGTATCTACCGAAAGAGGCACCATGGCTCGACAATCTCCTGCACGAATTGCTTCTGTTCCCGCACGGACGGACGGACGACCAGGTGGACGCGCTGTCGCTTGTGGGCCGGATGCTGCCGCGGATGACGCCGGGCAAGGCGCGGGAGGCGCCGCTGCCGCCGATCTCGACCGTCGAGGACACCACGATGGAGCGCCTGTGGCAGGACGCGGAGGAGCGCGACGGACCGTACGCGTGAGGCGCGCCGTGGTGAAGTGCCACGGCGAGTACGTCGGCGACATCGCGCTGTTGCCGGACGTGGGCGCCAGGGTTACAACGGTGCCCCTGCGCCGGTCAGCCAAGCGGCGGTTGCACCGCGAACTGAGCCGCCACAGGCGCGCGTTCATGGCCGGGCAGTTTCCCGCAACGCTCGGCGAGGGCTACACGATCGAGGAAATGGGAGAAAGAGAGTAGCGCATGGCCACACAAAACCTTCCTCAATCGGTGATGCAGGCCGGCTCGTTCAGCAAGGCCGTGGCGAACACGCCGGCGGACTCGGATCTCTCGACACTGGCCGATGCCGTCTACGTCGGGGGTGCGGGCAATCTGTCCGTGATCCTGGCCGACGACAGCACCGCCGTGACGTTCGTAGGCGTGCCGGCCGGGACGTTGCTGCGCCTGCGCGTCAAACAGATTCGTTCGACGAGTACGACGGCCACCAGCATCGTCGAGCTGCGGGTGTAGCCGATGCGCGATCCGATCACCTACTCCGTCGATTGCGGCGCTCGGAGCGTCGAACACACCATCCCCAGGGACAGCGAGGCGCGGCACGCGGTCAACATGTTCATGCACGCGCTGGCGAACGCCGGGATTCGATTCACCGACGAGGACCGCGCGGAGTTCCGGGCGCGGGCGATCGGTTTCCGACTCGCCGACCCGACGGAGGGCTGGGCCGCGCGCAATGAAAGGATGGCGCGCCACATGAGGCCGTTTATCGCGGCGAGGCGAGAACGGGTGTAGCGCGTGCACATCGAGACCGACATCGGCGACATCGTTTCCTGCGTGCTCGAATTTCACGCCGCGAAGGACATCTCGTACAGCACCAACCACAGGGGCACGTGGGACGTTCGGTTCCGGCGCCCGGGCGACGACCGGGAGGTGAAGCTGTTGTTCCTCGGTACGGAACTGCGTGCTGCCCAGCGGCGCGGCAAGCTCCTGGACATCATTGCGCCGCGCATCGAGGCGGCGCTGTTCGACAAGGAGGCCAGCTGATGCCTTACGAAAGCCCGGCCGACATCCCCGCCACCGTGCGCCGCGTCCTGCCGCCGCGGGCTCAGCGCATCTGGATGGAGGCGTTCAACAGCGCCGTGTACGACCAGGGGGCCGACGACGCCAAGGGCGCCCGCATCGCCTGGGG
>JBHHZM010000246.1:0-1940 GCA_046758065.1 Alphaproteobacteria bacterium
GCGCTCTCGATCGTCGCCGGCAGGCCGGTGTCGGTCCAGTCGCCGGCGAGGAACAGGTTGTTCCAGCGCGTCCTGGCGGGCGGGCGGCGCGCCGTCTCGGCCGGGGTCTGGGCGAAGGTCGCCCGGCGCTCTTTGACGATGCGGTGAGCGGGCAGCGGCCGGGCGCCGAGGTCGAGCGCCCGGGCGACGTCGGCCCACAGCCGGGCGGCGATCTCGCCTGAGTCGTCATCGGCCATGGCGTCGGCGGCGCTGACCGTCACCGAGGCGACGTCGCCGCGCAGGAACAGCCACTGGGCGGCGCCTCCGATCAGACCGAGGAACGGCGCGCCTTCGGGCAGCGTCATCTCACGCGGAAGCAGGAAGTGGCCGTTGACGATGGCCCGGCTTTCGCGCGGCGCGTCGATGCCGGGAAGCAGCGCTGCGGCGCGCGCCGGCGGCAGCGCGAGAACGACGCGGTCACCCTCGGTGATGTCGATCGCGTGCTCGCCGAAGTCGAGGCGGCGAATGCGGTCGTCGCCGCGTTCGAGACCCCGCAGCCGGGCGCCGAACGCGATCGTACAGCCGTGCGCCGCGAGCCAGGCGAGCGCCGGATCGACCAGGCTCGCCGACAGACCGTCGCGCGCGACGTAGGCGCGACAGGACCGGCCGCCGCGGCCGAAAATAAGCCGCACCGCCGGCCACAAGAGACGCGCCGAAGCCTGCTCCGGCGCGGTATTGAGCACGGCGACGGCGAGTGGCTGCCAGAACCGCTCGAAGAACGGATTGCCGGTATCGAGCACCTCGGCGACCGTCTGATCGGACCGTGCGCGGGCGAGGCGCAGCGCCGCGAGATAGTCGCTCGAACGACTTTCCGGCGTTCGGCGCGCCCGGCTGAACAGCCACCAGGGAATCCGCCCGCGGTTGGGGCGCAAGGCCCAGCGCAGGCCCGAACGCAGATCGAAAAAGGGAAAGACGGGCTCGGGCGCGCCGGCCAGCGAATCGCGCGCGCCGATCGCGTCGAGATAGGCCATGGTTGCATCGTTGCCGCCGAGCAGCAGGTGGTTGCCGTTGTCGATCATGCGTCCGAGCGCGGCGTCGTGGAACGAACGGCAACGCCCGCCGGCATGGCCCGCGGCTTCGTGGAGCGCGACGCGACGCCCGCCGCCGGTGAGCCGCACGGCGCAGGCAAGTCCGGCGAGCCCGGCGCCGACGACATGGACGGTCGCCATCGGCGCTAACCGCGCCAATCGTCGAGCGGCGCGTGAAGCAGGACGTGGGATGGGAGCATGATTGCGCGGCGGCGGTGGAACGGAGACTCATGGTACAGTCGAAGCCGGCGGAAAGGCAATTTTCCCGCCGCGCCGCGGCGTCCGAGGCGATACCCTGATCCGCGATGGGCACAACGAGGAAACCGCCATGTTGTTCATGGTCGTCGAGAAGTTCCGCAGCCAGGATGGCGGGTCCGTCTATAGGCGGTTCCGCGACAAGGGTCGGATGATGCCCGAAGGGCTCACGTTTCTCGGCAGCTGGGTGGCCGCCGATCTCGGCCGTTGCTTCCAGGTCATGGAATGCGGGGACGTCACCCGTCTTCAGCAGTGGGTCACGGCGTGGTCCGATCTGATCGAATTCGAGATCGTTCCCGTTGTCCCCGGCAACGAAACGGCCGAAGCGCTGTCGAACGCGGCCTCGCGGTCGGCGGAGTCGTGAGTCACCCGTGGCGCGCCCGGACGTCTCGCCGAGGTCGCGGCGATTGCGGCGTTCGGTCGAATGCCGTCGCGCTCAGGCGTCGCGGCCGGGGTGCTTGTAGATGAGGGGCCCTTCGTTGGGGACGTCCTTGGGCGGCGGCGCCGGCTGCGGGGGCGCGTAGAACATCGGTTCCTCGGGATCGTAGCTGCGTTCGAACGGCAGCCGCATGCGCACGCCGGCGCCGTTGCCCTTGGCCTTGCGCTGGGCTTCCTGCA
>JBHHZM010000247.1:0-1925 GCA_046758065.1 Alphaproteobacteria bacterium
CTCGACCTCGGGCATGCGGTTGAAGGCGTTGTAGTAGGGCTGGCTCGCCACCGGCCGCGGCACGCCCATGGCGTCGCACAGCCGCACCACCTCGGCGTGGCGCCAGGCGCGGAAGTTGCTGAGGCCGAAGTAGCGCGCCTTGCCCGCGGTGATGATGTCGCCGACGGCCCGCACCGTCTCGGCGAGCGGCGTGTCGGGGTCCTCGCGGTGCAGGTAGTAGAGATCGACGTGGTCGAGGCCGAGGCGTTCGAGGCTGCCGTCGATCGCCCGCGCGAGCCAGCGGCGCGACAGTCCCCGATTGTTGATGTCGTCGCCGACGCGGTTGCCCGCCTTGGTCGCCACCACCCAGCGATCGCGCTCGCCGCGCACCGCCGCGCCGACGATGCGCTCCGATTCACCGTCGGTGTAGACATCGGCGGTATCGATGAAGTTGACCCCGGCGTCGCGCGCCATGCCGATGATGCGCCTCGCCGTCGCTGCGTCGGCCGCGCCGCCGAACATCATCGTGCCGAGGCAAAGCGGCGAAACCCTGACGCCGCTGGCGCCGAGAACGCGGTATTCCATGGCTCGCCCTCTTTCGTCGATGCCGCTCTGTTCCGAACCGCGCGCCGAATCAGGCCGGGACTGCGAAGTCCGCGGCGCCGACCATCGCCATGCCGCCCTCCGGCCGCTCGGCCCAGAGCGTCGCCGAGCCACCGTCGGTCGCGGGCGCGCCGGCGACCTCGAACGGCGCGCTATCGAACAACGGCGCCAGCGCCCGGTAATCGAACCGCGCGACCGTATCGCCGGGCCGTTCGCGGCGCAGCAGGTCGAGCAGCAGCGTGGCGAGCAGCGGGCCGTGGACGACGAGGCCGGGGTAGCCCTCGACGCGGGTGACGTAGTCGCGGTCGTAGTGGATGCGGTGGCCGTTGAAGGTGAGCGCCGAATAGCGGAACAGAAACACCGGATCGGGCGTGACGCGACGGCGCCACTGCGCTTCGACCGGCGGCGGCTCGGGGGACGGCGCGGGTTCGCCGGGCGTGGGCGCCTCGCGATAGACGATATCGTGCTCCTCCTCGATCGCCAGTCCCCGTTCGCCCGACACGCGATGGCGCACGGTGACGAAGACCAGCCGGCCGCGGCGGCCCTGCTTGGGCGTAATCGAGACGATTTCGGATTCGCGCCGCGCCGTCTCGCCGATGCGCAAGGGCGCGGGGAAGCGAATCCGCCCCCCGGCCCACATGCGCCGCAGCAGATCGACCGGCGGCAGAAATCCGCCGCGCGCGCCGTGCCCGTCGGGACCCAGGCAGGTCTGCAGCGTCGCGTCCAGGAAGTAAATCCAGTGCCAGCAAGGCGGCAGCGGATCGCCGGCGCGCGGCGCCGGGCCTTCGCAGTCGAGGGTAGCCGCGAGCCGCGCCGCGGGTCCCGGTGCAATCACGTCCTCGACGCTCTCCCGTCGCCCCAGCCAGGCCGCGTAATCGACCGAATCCGCCGTCATTCCGCCTCCCCTCTCAATACGATCTCGGCAGGTCGAGGACGTGCTCGCCGAGGTAGGCGAGGATGAGGTTGGTCGAGATCGGCGCGATCTGGTAGAGCCGCGTCTCGCGGAACTTGCGCTCGACGTCGAACTCCTCGGCGAGGCCGAATCCGCCGTGGGTCTGAAGACACGCCTCGGCCGCCGCCCACGACGCCTCCGAAGCCAGCAGCTTGGCCATGTTGGCTTCCGCCCCGCACGGGCGCCCGGCGTCGAACAGCGCCGCCGCCTTGCGCACCATCAGATCGGCCGCCTCGGTGGCGGCGTAGGCCCGGGCGAGCGGGAACTGGACGCCCTGGTTGCGGCCGATCGGTCGCTCGAACACCACGCGTTCGCGCGCGTAAGCGCAGGCCCGGGCGATGAACCAGCGGGCGTCGCCGATGCATTCGGCGGCGATCAGCGTGCGCTCGGC
>JBHHZM010000248.1:0-1808 GCA_046758065.1 Alphaproteobacteria bacterium
AAGACCTGGTGCACGCCGGGGCCGGGGTCCGGCCACTCGATGGACAGCGCCACCGCAGCGTTCGGTGCTATGGGGGTCTGTGCGGTGGCCGTGCCGATGACCGCGCCGTCCTGCAGCGGGTCGCCGTCGAAGAAGAAGACCGTTATCGGGTCCTCGACCGCGCCCGCCCCGGTGTTGGTCAGGGTCGCGCGCACGGTCGCCGAGAGGGGACAGGCCGCCTGGTCGACTTCGAGGGTATCGAGACGCAGCTCCGGTACCACGGGCGGCGCCGGGATGTCGCGCGGGGTGACCTCGCGGACGTCCCTGGTGACATCGAAGACGAAGCCGGTTTGATTCAGTACGACCTCGCCGAGGTCGGCGACGAGGAAGACCTCGCTCGCCGGCGAGATGCGCCAGACGCCGTTGTGGTTGAATGGTGGCGCAACGCCGGTGTTGCGGCCGACCACGAGGTAGTCACCGCCGGCGTCGATCCCGATGTCGCTGAAGTCGAGGTTCAACGTGCCGGGGGCGCTGATCAGCAGAGGAAAGATCTCCAGACCGAGAACCACCTGGACATTAGACTTGAACCCAAATCGACCCAATTCCGTGACCTCGGGCGGAAACGGAATGCGCCAGAGATCGAGCGGTAGGACCGCCTGTCCGGTGCCGACGATGTAGTTGCCGACGCCGTCCACCGCGATGCCGCCGTCCCCCCGCGGGCCGCCGGCGTTCGACCCCAAAAGGTTGAGATTGACGCCGCCGAAGAGTTGCTGAACGATTTGAGTGTCGCCGCCGGGAAAGCGCACGTTCGTCGCCGGCACCACCTGCGTCACCGAGCCGTCCTCGGGGTCGAGCACCGACACGCCAGCCAGGCCTTCGAACCCTGTGTCCCCGTCCGGATCGCCAAGGTCGGAGATGACGATCTTGCCCTCCGGATCGATCGCCAGGCTCGAAGCGGACACGCCGCTCCGCTTGAGGCCGTCCACAAGCACCGATGCCTGCGTGAAGCCGCGGTCGAGGCGCACGACCATCAGCGGACCGAGAAAGCCGAATATCGGGTCGGGCTCGTGCTCGTTGGCGCTGAGGAGCAGGTTGCCGCGGCCATCCATGACGATGTCGATTACGTCGCCGACATCACGCCCGATCAGGGCGATCAATTGATCCAGGCTGAGCGTGTCGAGCAAATTGCCGGCCGGGTCGAAATGGAACAGGAAGGGGCTGGTCGTGGAAAGGGATCGCGGCCGCTGGAGAGCGAAAACGTCTCCGTTCGTGTCGAGCTGAAGCGCCACGGGCCGACCAGGCATGATGTTTTCCGCGATGGTCGTCGCCGTGCCGTCGGGCGCGACGCGGCGCAGATTTCGCGGCCGGTACTGTTGGAGCGCGATGATGTCCTGGACGAGGGTGTCGCCGATCTTGAGCTGGACGTAACTCACGTCGCTGTTGCCCGCCGGGTCCGAGACCCTGAGGCCGACGAGCCGGGTGCCCGGCTCCGCGAAGGGCTGGTCGACCAGCTCGGTATTCGCATCATCGAACAGGCCGTCCATGTCCAGGTCCCAGGCGAAGGTCAGCGGGTCGCCGTTGGGATCCTCGGACGGCCCGCCGTCGAACGACACATCGCGTCCGGGTGGGGCCGTGTAGGGGCCGGTCGTCTGCGCCGTGGGGTGCTGGAAGTCGATGGGCGGCAGCCCAACCGATGCCCGGAACTGGGCGATGCTGAACAGACCGGCCGTGTTCAGGAACGGGTCGAGGCCGAGATAGACGATGACAAAGGACTGCAGCCCGAAGGGGATGAGAATGTTCGGGTTGCTCGGCTCTCGCTTGAAGCGCGG
>JBHHZM010000249.1:0-1793 GCA_046758065.1 Alphaproteobacteria bacterium
TCGAGGTCGCAGCCGCGATCGGCCTGGAGGACGTGGTCGAAGTAGAGATTCTGGTAGCCGCCCGGCATCGGCGCCTGCGGCGGCGTCCACGCCCGGCGCCGCTCGGCCAGCTCGTCGTCGGATACCTCGAGGTGCAGGCGCCGCGCCGGCACGTCGAGCTCGATCATGTCGCCGTCGCGCACGAGCGCGAGCGGTCCGCCGGCCGCGGCCTCCGGCACCGCGTGCAGCACCACCGTGCCGTAGGCGGTGCCGCTCATCCTGGCATCCGAGACGCGGATCATGTCCGTGACCCCCTTCTCCAACAATTTCGGCGGCAGGCCCATGTTGCCGACCTCGGCCATGCCCGGATAGCCGCGCGGCCCGCAGTTCTTGAGCACCATGACGCAGGTTTCGTCGATGTCGAGTTCGGGGTCGGCGATGCGCTGCTTGTAATGCTCGATGTTCTCGAACACGACGGCGCGGCCCCGGTGGCGCATCAGTTCGGGGCTCGCCGCCGAGGGTTTGATGACCGCGCCGTCCGGCGCCAGGTTGCCCCGCAGCACGGCGATGCCGCCGCTCTCCGTCAAGGGGTTGTCGAGCGGACGGATGACCTCGGCGTTGTCGTTCACGGCCTCGGCGCAGTTCTCCCAGACGGTCCGCCCGTTGACCGTCAGCGCGTCCCGATGCAGCATGTCCGCTTCCCCGAGGGCCCGCATCACCGCCGGCAGCCCGCCGGCGTAATAGAAGTCTTCCATCAGGAAGCGGCCCGACGGCATCAGATCGACGATCGTCGCCACGTCGCGGCCGAGCCGATCCCAGTCGTCCAGCGTGAGCTCGACGCCGATCCGGCCGGCCAGCGCGATAAGGTGTATGACGGCGTTGGTCGACCCGCCGATGGCGCCGTTGACGCGCACCGCGTTCTCGAACGCCTCGCGGGTCAAGATCCTCGACATGTAGAGGTCCTCGCGGACCATCTCGACGATGCGGCGTCCGGCCATGTGGGCGAGCACGTAGCGCCGCGAATCCACGGCCGGAATCGCCGCGTTGCCGGGCAACCCCATGCCCAGGGCCTCGACCATGCAGGCCATGGTCGAGGCGGTCCCCATGGTCATGCAGTGGCCGGCCGAGCGACTCATGCAGGACTCCGCCTCCATGAAGTCGGCGAGCGACATCCGACCCGATTTCACGTCCTCGCTGAAGCGCCAGACGTCGGTTCCCGAACCGATCTCGCCGCCCCGGAAACGGCCGCTCAACATCGGTCCCCCGGATACGGCGACGGCCGGGAGATCACAGCTCGCCGCGCCCATCAGGAGCGCCGGGGTCGTCTTGTCGCAGCCGACGAGCAATACGACGCCGTCGATCGGATTGGCGCGGATGGATTCCTCGACGTCCATGCTGGCCAGGTTGCGGAACAGCATCGCCGTGGGCCGAAGATTGGTCTCGCCGAGCGACATCACCGGAAACTCGAGCGGCAAACCGCCCATCTCGTAAACGCCCCGCTTGACGTGTTCCGCGATCTTGCGGAAGTGCGCGTTGCACGGCGTCAGTTCCGAGAAGGTGTTGCAAATGCCGATCACCGGACGACCGTCGAACAGGTCATGCGGCAGCCCCTGGTTCTTCATCCAGCTTCGGTGAATGAAGCCGTCCTTGCCCGCGGAACCGAACCATTCGGCGGAGCGGACCTTCCTGTTCTCATCGGACATTGCGATTGCTCCGTCTTTTCCTTGTTGTCTTGAAAGCAGCAGCGGCGGTCGCGCCGGCTGCGCGTGGGCGGCCTTAAGCAGCCGCGCAAGACCGCCCCGAGTTACATTCGA
>JBHHZM010000250.1:0-1744 GCA_046758065.1 Alphaproteobacteria bacterium
GAAAAACGGGGAGCAGGTGCTTGGGTCCGCGCTTTGCCGTTCGCCGGCGTGGGGAGAAAAGCGGCGTAGCGGCAACGGACAAGCCAGTTCATGGACGCCACCAACTCTTGGGAAGACCGGCTCGGCGAGCTGCGCTCGAGCAATTTGGGGGTGCGGTTGGCCGAGGTCAAGGCCGATATCGCCGCGGCGCAGGCATTGCGCTACCGGGTCTTTTACGAGGAAATGGCGGCAACGCCGACCGCCAGGATGGCCGCCTCGCGCCGCGATTTCGACGCCTTCGATCCCTATTGCGACCATTTGCTGGTCATCGACCATGACCGGTCCGACGGTGCGGAGGCGGTGGTGGGGACTTACCGCCTGATCCGCCGCGAGGCCGCCGAACGCAAAGGCGGGTTCTACTCGGCCGGCGAATTCGACATCAGCAAACTTGTGGCCTATCCGGGCGAGATCCTGGAGCTCGGACGGTCCTGCGTCGATGCGGCGTACCGCAACCGGCCCACCATGCAGTTGTTGTGGCGCGGCATCGCCGCCTATGTCTTTCACCACGGCATCGAGCTGTTGTTCGGCTGCGCCAGCCTGCCGGGCACCGATGTCGAGGAGCAGGCCGAGATCCTGGCCTATCTCTATCACTATCACCTGGCGCCGCCGGCCCTGCGGCCGCGGGCGCTCGATGAGTTTTACGTCGACATGAACCTGATGGCGGAGCCCGACATCAATGTGCGGGCGACGCTGGCCGCTCTGCCGCCTCTGATCAAGGGATACCTGCGTCTGGGCGGGTTCGTCGGCGACGGCGCCGTGGTCGACGAACAGTTCAACACCGTCGATGTCTGCGTCGTGGTCAAGACCGATCTGGTGACCGAGAAATACGTCCGTCATTACGAACGGGTCGCGCGCGAGACGGGAACCGCCTGACGACCATGAGATCTTCTCTCAGGTCCCTTGTCCGGCTGCTGGTTTACGCCGGTTGGACGCTGGCGCTCCTACCGGCCCAGGCCTTCGCCGTCGCCTTCGGGCTGAGACTCGCCGAGCGCATCCCCCAACTCTATCATCGCGCCTGCTGCCGCATCATCGGGCTCAACGTCGTCTGCCGCGGTTCGAAGTCCCGGGACCGGCCGTCCTTGTTCGTCGCCAACCACAGCTCGTACCTCGACATCACCGTGCTGGGCTCGCTCATACCGGGCTCCTTCGTCGCCAAGGCGGAGGTCGCGTCCTGGCCGGTGTTCGGCTTGCTTGCCAAGCTGCAGCGCACGGTCTTCGTCGAACGGCGTCCGTCGCACACGGCGCAGGATCGCGACGAGATCAGCCGCAGGCTCGAGGCGGGCGAGAACCTGATCCTGTTCCCCGAGGGCACCAGCAACGACGGCAACCGGGTGCTTCCCTTCAAAAGTGCGTATTTCGGTGCTGCCGAACGCAGCATCCGCGGCGCGCCGCTCACGGTGCAACCGTTGTCGATCGCCTATGTGCGCCTCGACGGCGTGCCCATCGGCCGCGAGTGGCGGGTCTATTATGCCTGGTACGGCGACATGGTGATGGCGCCCCATGTCTGGAACGTTCTCGGGCTCGGGCGGGTGACGGTGGAAGTCCGGTTCCACCCGCCGGTCACCATCGAGGAATTGGGCACCCGAAAGGCCCTGTCCGATCACTGCCACCGGGTGGTGGCGGAAGGCGTGGCGGAAGCGCTTTCGGGTCCCGTGACGCGCCCGAAGCTCGCGGCGGCCGGACGGTGAACCTTGCGCCGGCGGGG
>JBHHZM010000251.1:0-1704 GCA_046758065.1 Alphaproteobacteria bacterium
TCCTCGGCGTAGCCGTTGCCGCCGTGGATCTGCACCGCGTTGTCGGCCGCCGCCCAGGCGACGCGCGCCGCCAGCAGCTTGGCCATGCCGGCTTCGAGGTCGGAGCGCCGTCCGGCGTCCTTCTCGCGCGCCGCGAACCAGGTGAGCTGGCGGGCGATCATGAGCTCGACCGCCATCCAGGCGAGCTTGCCGTGGACCCGCGGGAAGGCGAAGATCGGGCGGCCGAACTGGACGCGCTCGCGGGCGTAAGCGAGGCCCAGTTCGAGCGCGTTGCGGGCGACCCCGACGGCACGCGCCGCGGTCTGGATGCGGGCCGATTCGAAGGTCTCCATGAGCTGCTTGAAGCCGCGGCCCGCGACCCCGCCGAGCAGGTTTTCGGCCGGCACCGCGAAGCCATCGAAGGCGATCTCGTATTCCTTCATGCCGCGGTAGCCGAGCACCCGGATTTCGCCGCCGCTCATGCCCGGCGCGGGAAACGGCTCGGCGTCCGAGCCGCGCGGCTTCTCGGCGATGAACATCGACAGGCCCTTGTAGCCCGGCTCGTCGGGGTCGGTGCGGGCCAGCAGCGTCATCAGGTCGGCGCGCGCGCCGTGGGTGATCCAGGTCTTGTTGCCGGTGATGCGCCAGACCTCGCCGTCGCGCACCGCGCGGGTCTTGAGCGCGCCCATGTCCGAGCCCGTGCCCGGCTCGGTGAACACCGCGGTCGGCAGCAGTTCGCCCGCGGCGATGCGCGCCAGCCAGCGCGCCTTCTGGTCGTCGGTGCCGGCGAGGCGGATGAGTTCGGCGGCGATCTCCGAGCGGGTGCCGAGCGAGCCGACCCCGAGCGAGCCCCGGCTCAGCTCCTCGGTGACCAGGCACATCGCCACCCTGCCGAGGCCGGCGCCGCCGTATTCCTCGGGCACGGTAAGGCCGAAGACGCCGAGCGCGGCCATTTCCTCGACGATTTCGATCGGGATCAGCGTGTCGTCGCGGTGCCAGTCCTGGGCCTGCGGAACGACGCGCTCCTCGGCGAAGCGGCGGAACTGCTCGCGCACCAGTTCGAGAGTGTCGTCGTCGAGCGCGTCGTCGCCGAAGCCGGTTCCTTGCGCGCCGTCGGCGATCAGCGCGGCGAGCCGCGCCCTGATCTCCGCCGTATTGCCGCGCGCCACCAGCGCCGCGACCTCGGGCGTGCGGAAGGCGGCGAGCGCCGCGTCGTCGAGCCCGAGATCGGCGGGCCGCGCGGTCTCGACTTGGCTCATCGGGATGCCGCCGGTGATCTGCGCCAGGTATTCGCCGAACGCGGCTTGGAGGATCAGCGTTTCGCGCTCGCCGAAAGCGCCCGCCGTATCGAGCCGCCGCGCCCAGCCCAGCATCTGGCGCAGCGCCTCGACGTAGGTGGCGAGCCAGGCGAGCCCGTGGGCGGCGAACTGACGGGCGTCGAGACGGGCGGCGTCGATTCGTCCGTCCGCCGTCAGATCATCGCGCAGCGCGGCGCGGGCGGCGTCGCACAGCCCTTCGGCGGCGGTCAACGCCGCGGCGCAGGCGGGGAGGAGGTCGGGGATCACGGCGTCGCCGGCGGGCGGTCTCGCTGAAGCCGGATTCGGTCGGTGCGGCATCGCGGCGGGTTCCGCTATCCTGGTGTCCCCGCCTCGCGGGCGTCGTCGAGGGTGCGCAGGCCCGGCGTTTTGGCCTGCACCAGCACCGCCATGTTGCCCGGCTTGTGCT
>JBHHZM010000252.1:0-1700 GCA_046758065.1 Alphaproteobacteria bacterium
TCGACACGCCGGGCGCCTATCCCGGGGTCGGCGCCGAGGAGCGCGGCCAGGCCGAAGCCATCGCGCGCTCGATCCAGACCTGCCTCGGCCTGCGCGTGCCGCTGGTCAGCGCCATCATCGGCGAAGGCGGCTCGGGCGGGGCGATCGCGCTCGCCGCGGCGAACCGGGTGCTCATGCTCGAGCACGCCATCTACTCGGTAATCTCGCCCGAGGGCTGCGCCTCGATCCTGTGGCGCAACGCCGGGCAGGCGGAAGAGGCGGCCGGCGCCCTCAAGCTCACCGCCGTCGATCTCGAGAAGCTCGGCGTCATCGACCGCATCGTGCCCGAGCCGATGGGCGGCGCCCAGCGCGACCGCGAGGCGATGATCGCGACGCTCGGCGATGCGCTCACGGAAGAAATCGAGGAACTCGCCGGGCTGCCGGGCGGCGAGCTCAAGGTGCGCCGCCACGAGAAGTTCCTCGAAATCGGGCGGACGAACGTCACCTGAGATCCGGACCGCGCCGGCAACACAGGCAAGCAAGGCAGGAGACATGAGCCACGAGGTCAGCCGCCATCCGCTCGTCGCCATGAGCCCGGGCACCGAACGCCACCACGTCCTTCACCGCTTCGGCGAAGCGGGCGCGCGCCCCAAGGCCTATCTGCAGGCCGCGGTCCACGCCGACGAGATTCCCGGAATCCTCGTGCTCCATCACCTGCTGCGGCGACTGGTCGAGGCCGACCGCGCCGGCGACGTTGGCGGCGAGGTCGTCGTCGTGCCGTTCGCCAATCCGATCGGCCTCAGCCAGCGCCTCAAGGGCGAGCTTCTGGGACGCTACGAGTTCCACGGCGGGAGCAACTTCAACCGCGACTTTCCCGACCTCGACGAGGCCGCGATCGGGCGCGTCGAAGGCCTGCTGGGCGCCGACGCCGACGAAAACGTGCGGCTGATCCGCGCCGCGCTCGGGGCCGAGCTCGACCAACGCGCGTCCGAAACCGATATCGAGGCGCAGCGCCTGTTCCTCATGCGCCACGCCGTCGACGCCGACATCGTGCTCGATCTGCACTGCGACAGCGAAGCGGTGCTGCACCTCTTCCTCGGCAACCATCTGTGGCCCGCGGCGGCCGATCTTTCGGCGCAGCTCGGCAGCCGGGCGACGATCCTGGCGGTCGATTCGGGCGGCGATCCGTTCGACGAGGCCTGCAGCCGGCCGTGGTGGGCGCTCGCCGCCCATTACGGCGACCGCTTCCCGGTGCCCGCGGCCTGCCTCTCGGCGACCGTCGAGCTGCGCGGAACGGCGGACGTCGGCGATCATTACGCCATCGCGGACGCCGCCAACCTCTACCGCTTCCTCCAGCGCCGCGGCGTCATCGCCGGCGATCCCGGGCCACTGCCCAAACCCGAATGCGAGGCGACGCCGCTGGAAGGGGTCGACCACCTGGTGGCGCCGTTCGCCGGCGTGGTGAGCTATCGCAAACGGCCGGGCGATGAGGTGTGCGAGGGCGAGGTGGTCGCCGATCTGATCGACCCGGCGGCCGCCGATCCGACCGCCGAAAGCGCCCGGCGCGCGCTCGCCAGCCGGATCGACGGGGTGCTGTTCGGCCGCCACCTGATGAAGCTCGCCCGCGCCGGGGAGCGCATCTGCAAGATCGCCGGCCGCGAACCGCTGCCCGGCCGCGTCCCCGGCAAGCTGATGCTGGATTGAGGTGGGTTACAGCAGAA
>JBHHZM010000253.1:0-1636 GCA_046758065.1 Alphaproteobacteria bacterium
GCGATGCCGAGGTCGGCCTTGTGCGCCACCACCTGCTCGCACATGCACTCGGGGGCGGTCGAGCCGCATCCGTCGTTGATGTTGAAACCGTCGGGCCGCACGCCGACCGGGATCACCTCGGCGCCGAGCTCCCACAGCACCGTCGGCGCCACCTTGTACGCCGCGCCGTTGGCGCAATCGACGACGATCTTGAGACCGGAGAGACCGAGTTCGCGCGGGAAGGTCCGCTTGACGAACTCGATGTAGCGGCCCTCGGCGTCGTCGAGGCGCTTGGCGCGGCCGAGCGCCTCGGGTGCCGCCAGTTGGTCGCTGAGATCGGCTTCCATAAGCGTTTCAATCTCGCGTTCGACATCGTCCGAGAGCTTGTAGCCGTCGGGTCCGAAAAGCTTGATGCCGTTGTCCGCATAAGGATTGTGTGAGGCCGAGATCATGACGCCGAGATCGGCGCGCAGAGACCGCGTCAACATTGCGACGGCGGGGGTCGGCATCGGTCCGACGAGCACGGCGTCGAGCCCCATGGCGACGAAGCCCGCGGTCAGCGCCGGTTCGAGCATGTAGCCGGAAAGCCGCGTGTCCTTGCCGATCACCACCCGGTGGCGATAGGCGCCGCGGGTGAACCGGCGTCCCGCGGCGAGGCCGACACGCAGCGCGATATCGGGCGTCATCGGCACCCGGTTGGCGGTGCCGCGAATGCCGTCGGTACCGAAGTACTTGCGCGTCATGGTCGCGATCTTACACCTTCGGAATGGGCGATCGGTTAACAGCGTACAACCCGGCGCCCGACGCGGCTAGCCGGTCAGCGCCTCCCATACGGCGAGCGCCTGCGCGGTTTCGGCGACGTCGTGGACGCGCAAAATCTGCACCCCCTGATCGAGCCCGGCGAGACCGGCGGCGAGGCTGCCGGGCAGCCGCGCCTTGGGCGCCTCGCCGGCCGAGAGATGGGCGATGAAGCTCTTGCGCGACACCCCGAGCAGGATCGGACAGCCGAGGCCGTGGTAGAGCGCGAGATTTTGCAGGATCTCGACGTTGTGCCCGCCCATCGACTTGCCGAAGCCGATGCCCGGATCGACGACAATCCGCTCGCGCGTCACGCCGGCGGCGAGGCAGGCGTCGATCCGGCCTGCGAGATAATCGTAGACGTCGAGCGGCGCGCAGTCGTAAGTCGGGTTGGCCTGCATGATCTTGGGATCGCCCCGGGCGTGCATCAGCACCACCGGCGCGCCCGCCGCTGCCGCCACACCCAGGCTTTGAGGATCGAAGGTGAGCGCGCTCACGTCGTTGACGATGCCCGCGCCGGCCTCGAGCGCCGCCGCCATGACCGCCGCCCGGCGGCTGTCGATCGAAACCGGTGGACCGCCCTCGGCGAGCCCGCGCACCACGGGCAGGACGCGGGCAAGTTCGGTCTCCGGCGTGACCGGGTCCGAACCGGGGCGGGTCGATTCGCCGCCGACGTCGAGGATCGCCGCGCCGGCCCCGGCGAGCGCCCGGCCGTGCGCCACCGCCACGTCCGCGTCGGCGCAGTCGCCGCCGTCGGAAAAGCTGTCGGGCGTGACGTTGATGACGCCCATGATTTTGGGCGCGTCCATGGCGATGCCGAGGAGCGGCGCGCGTGGCGCCGTGAGACGGTCGAGTATCG
>JBHHZM010000254.1:0-1561 GCA_046758065.1 Alphaproteobacteria bacterium
TGAAAGTCCTCGTCGCCGTCAAGCGGGTGATCGACGCCTACGTCAAGGTGCGCGTCAAGGCGGACCAGACCGGAGTCGAGACCGCCAATGTCAAGATGTCGATGAACCCGTTCGACGAGATCGGGGTCGAGGAGGCACTCCGCCTCAGGGAGGCGGGCGCGGCGAGCGAGATCGTCGCCGTCTCGCTCGGGGAAAGCCGATGCCAGGAGACGATCCGCACGGCGCTCGCCATGGGCGCCGACCGCGGCATCCTGGTCGAAACCGACGCGCCCCTGCAGCCGCTCGCCGTGGCCAAGCTTCTGAAGGCCGTCGTCGAGGCCGAAAAACCCGACCTCGTCATCCTCGGCAAACAGGCGATCGACGACGATTCGAACCAGACCGGACAGATGCTCGCCGCGCTCCTCGGTTGGGCGCAGGGCACCTTCACGTCGAAGCTCAAGATCGCCGACGGCGTCGCCACGGTCACCCGCGAGGTCGACGGCGGCCTCGAGACCGCGGCGCTCAAGATGCCGATCGTCATGACGACCGATCTGCGCCTCAACGAACCGCGCTACGCCTCGCTGCCCAACATCATGAAGGCGAAGAAGAAACCGATCGACGTCAAGACGCCCGAAGAGCTGGGGGTCGACGTGAGCCCGCGGCTCACCGTCCTCAAGGTGGTCGAGCCGCCGCGGCGCGCGGCCGGGGTCAAGGTCGCCGACGCCGCCGAACTGGTGGCCAAGCTGCGCGACGAGGCGGGAGTGATCTGATGGCGGTCCTGGTTTTCGCCGAACACGACAACGCCGAGCTGGCCCCGGCGACGCTGCACGTCGTCGGCGCCGCGGCCGAGATCGACAGCGACATCCACGTGCTGGTTGCGGGCGCGGACTGCGCCGGGGTGGCCGCCGCGGCGGCGAAGATCGCCGGCGTCGCCAAGGTACTGCTTGCCGACGCCGACGCCTACGCCCACCGGCTCGCCGAGAACGTCGCGCCGCTGCTCGTCCAGCTCGCGGACGGCTACAGCCACCTGCTGGCGGCGCACAACGCCAACGGCAAGAACATCATGCCGCGCGCCGCGGCGCTCTTGGACGTCGCCCAGATCTCCGACATCGTCGAGGTGGTTTCGGCCGATACCTTCGTCCGCCCGATCTACGCCGGCAACGCGCTGGCGACGGTGCAGAGCGCCGACCCAATCAAGTTCGTCACGGTGCGCGCCACCGCCTTCGCCGCGGCCGACGCGGAAGGCGGTTCGGCGCCGGTCGAAGCGGTCTCGGGACCGGCCGCATCCGATCTGTCGCGCTTCGTCGGCCAGGAGCTTTCGAGCTCCGAGCGTCCCGAGCTCACCAGCGCCCGCATCGTGATCTCGGGTGGGCGCGGCATGCAGTCGGGCGATAATTTCCACCTGCTCGAAGAGGTCGCCGATCTGCTTGGCGCCGCGGTGGGGGCGTCGCGCGCGGCGGTCGACGCCGGCTTCGTGCCCAACGAGTACCAGGTCGGCCAGACCGGCAAGATCGTCGCCCCCGAGCTCTACATCGCGGTCGGCATCTCGGGCGCCATCCAGCACCTCGCCGGCATGAAGGAC
>JBHHZM010000255.1:0-1528 GCA_046758065.1 Alphaproteobacteria bacterium
GCCGGGCGTTACAGCCTGAACATGGCGGAGGGCCATCCGGACGCCTTTGGCGCAGATGCTCGCCTCAGGGCTTGGGCGGTCGCCATGGGCGGAGGCACCGTCATGCATTTGCGGTGGGACATCGCCTCCACGCCATTGGCGGACCTGGAGGACTGTGGCCGGCTGGTGAGTTTTATGCAGTCCACCGATTTCGAGCGTATGGCGCCGCGTGACGACCTAGCCTTCGGCGGGACGGAGTACGTGCTGGCCTCGCCCGACTCTTACATCCTCTACGCCTCGCAGCTGCTTGGGGACATCGGCGTGAGCGGGATCGCGGCGGGGCTATACGATCTCCGCTGGATCGACATACCGACAGGAGTCATCGTCGAAGAGACGGGCATCAATGTCGCCGGCGGTGACGCGAGTTGGACGCCGCCCGCGGCGATCGGAGGCGAAGTGGCCGTATGGGTCAGGCCGTCGAGCGGATCGTCCGCACCGCCGATGCCGGGCCCGGGACCGGCGCCACCGCCACCGGCAAACACGGCCCCCGTTGCGGCCTTCTCGGCGACACCCGCCTCGGGACAGGCCCCGCTTGACGTGACCTTCGACGCAAGCGCGTCAACCGACACGGACGGGACGATCGTTTCGTATGCGTGGGATTTTGGCGACGGGGCGAGCGGAACGGGCCCTGTCGTTCAGCATACCTATGTGGTCGGAGGATATACGGTGAGCCTGACGGTCACCGACGACGGGGGCGCAACCGGTGCAAGTTCCGCGTCGATCACCGCCAGCGGATCAACGGGCTACACTTTGCTGGTCAGCGCCTCGCCCGACCGCACCAATCCGACGCAGCTTGAGGGCCAGGCAATGTCGGGCCTGATCTATGTTTTCACGAGCCCCGACCAGGGGGTCTCGACCACTACGAAGAACAGGGTAAAGTTCTGGCTGGACGACCCCGCGATGTCCGGCGCGCCGCGCCAGCAGGAGAAGAACCCGCCTTATGACTTCGCTGGCGGCAGTTCGACGATCGCGGATCCCTTCGACACATCGGCGATCACTGCCGGCTCACATACGATCACGGCGGCGCTGCCACTTTCGGACGGGACCACGGCTGTCGTCCACGCCAACTTTACTGTCCAATAAACGACAGGAATGAAAAGTCAGCGATCCGGGATTCTGGACAGCCGGCGATGAGGCCGGTGGTTCTGGATCCCGGTCGGCTCGGTTTGCCGCGTTGAATCCAAATTTCAAGGCAAACCGGCTTCCGGGATGGCATTCGGCTGTCGCGAAGGTCGATATTGCCTACAGACTCTCGATCCGGATTCGGCGCGGCGGTTCGAGCACGGTCCGGAGGCTCGCGATGTGGGCGAGCGCGGCGTCCATCGCCGCGCCGGTCGTCTCGTGGGTGGTGATCACCACCGGCACGGCTTCGTCCGGTGCGCGGCCGCGTTGCAGCATGGCTTCCACCGAGATCCGCTCGTCGCGCAAGGCCGCCGCCACGTCGGCGATGACGCCGGGCCGGTCGACGACCATCAGGCGGACGTAATGG
>JBHHZM010000256.1:0-1517 GCA_046758065.1 Alphaproteobacteria bacterium
CCGCCCGGTCATGAAAGTCACGATCCAGAGCAAGAGCGGGGAATTGAGCTTCGAGTGCGAGGTCGGCGAGAACCTGCTGTATGCGGGTCTGCGCAACGGCCTGTCGCTGCCGTACGAATGCGCCACCGGGACCTGCGGGACCTGCCGGGCACGGGTGATGGCGGGCCAGCCCGAGATCGGCTGGAGCGAGGCCCCGGGCCTGTCCTACGTAAAACAGGAGAAACGCGAGGTCCTGATGTGCCAGGCGACGGCGCGGGGCGACTGCACGCTCCGCGTCCCGGCCAAGGTGGCGGACGGCGGCGGACGCGGCGTGGCGCCGGAATACAGCAGCGGGACGATTGCCAGGGTCGGGAAGCTCACCCACGACGTGATGTATTTCGCGGTCGATCTCGACACGCCGATGCGCTTCGACGCCGGGCAGTTCGTCGTCGTCGAGGCCGGGGCGATGCCGGGCGGACGCGCCTATTCGATGATTAATTACGCCGACGGTGCCGCGGTGCTGGAGTTCGTCGTCAAGCGGAAGCCGGACGGACGGTTCTCGGACTGGCTGTTCGGCGACGACTGCACCGGCCGGACCTTGAGGATTTTCGGACCCCTGGGACGGGCCACCTTCCACCCCGAGGAGGGCAAGAACGTACTCTGCATCGGCGGCGGCTCGGGTATCGCCGGGATAATGTCGATCCTCGCGAAGGCCGCCGGGGAAGGATATTTCAGCGACCGCAGGGGCTACGTCTTCTTCGGCGTGCGCACGGCGGAGGACACCTTTTTCATGGACGAGTTGTCGGCCCATGTCGCCGCCGCGCCCGACAACCTCGACGTCACGGTGGCGCTGTCGGACGAGGACGTGTCGCCGGCACTGGAACGAAAGTACGCCGCGCTCAGCTTCGCCACCGGGTTCGTCCACACGGTCGCGGCCGAGCGCATGGCGGGCCGCTGGGACGACGTCATCGCTTACGTCGCCGGCCCGCCGCCAATGGTCGACGGCGCGCTCAGGATGCTGATCATCGAGGCGCGCCTGCCGGGCACCGACATTCGTTACGACAAGTTCGGATGATACCGACGAGGGAAACAACCATGGTCACCGTTGACGCGCTCAGAAACACCGAGTTGTTCCAGGACCTGGCCGACGACACGCTGCGGGCCATCACCGAGCTGGCGACGGTCGCATCCTACGAAGACGGCGACAGCGTCTACGAGCTCGGCGACGACGCCGACGATCTTTATCTTGTCGAAAGCGGCCGCGTCAGGTTCTCGCTCGGCGTCGGCAACCGGCCCGATTCTTCGGGCTCGGTGATGACCGCCGGCAAGATATTCGGCTGGGCCGCGTTGCTCGAGGCGCAACCGCGCCGGCTGGCGACCGCCACCTGTCTGGAACCCTCAAGATTGTTCGCCATCAACGGCAGCGCGCTGCTGCAGATCTTCGACCGCGACACGGCGGCGGGCTACACGGTCATGCGGCGCCTGGCCGCCATGATCGCGCGCAACTTCATGGAAACCCTCTCCAGTTGACGGCGGCC